>NC_001263.1:255000-586250 GCF_000008565.1 Deinococcus radiodurans R1 = ATCC 13939 = DSM 20539
GGCTTGAGTTTGCGCTCGCGGGCGCGGCCAGCGAGTTCGGAGAGGTCGAGGACCAGCTCGGTGATGCCTTTGCGGTCGGCGTCTTTGACCACTGGAACCAGCAGGCCCACCGGAGTGTCCACAGCCACGCCGATATTCACGAACTCCTTGTAGATCACCTGTTCGGCGCCGAGGTCGAGGCTGGCGTTGAACTTGGGGAACTTGCGCAGGGCGTTCGCCACGACCTTCATCAGGATGTGGGTCATGGTCAGCTTGCCGCCTTCCTTTTCCACCCGCGCCCCAAAGCGCTTACGGGTTTCTTCCATGGCGGTCACGTCGGCCTTGTCGAAGTGGGTGACCATCGGGATGGTCGTCCAGGCCGTGGTCATGCTGCGGACAGTGGCCTTACGGATGCCGCTCATGTCCTCGCGGCGGACCGTGCCCCACTTCTCGAAGTTGGGGAGGGGAGCAGCCATAGGGGCGGGAGCAGCGGCGCTTGCTGCGCTGGCCTGCGCTTGCACACTGGGCGTTCCGGCAGTGCGGCGTACATCTTCTTCGCTGATGCGTCCGGCGATGCCGGTGCCGTGAACAGCGTGAATGTCAATGCCGATTTCACGCGCCAGGCGGCGCACGCTGGGCGCAGCGGGAACCACCGGGCGGCCATCGAAGGTCTGGGGGTTCTGGGTGCCGGACTGCTGAGGTGCGGCGGCCTGGGCTTGCGGAGCGCCGGCAGGACGAGCTGGCTCAGGCTGGGTGCTTTGCTGCGACTGGGAGGCGGGTTGAGCACTTTCAGGTGCAGGAGCCGTAGGTTGTGTAGAAGCCGCGCCGCTCAGCGTCAAGATGGTGCCGCCGACTGGGATGGAGTCGCCGATCTTGACCGCCACGCTCTGCACGGTGCCGCTCGCGTTGGCCGGGACTTCGACGACAGCCTTGTCGGTTTCGAGTTCGATGACCGGCTGGCCTTCGCTGACGGTGTCGCCCACATTAACGAGGATGGTCACGACCGTCCCCTTCTCGATGTTGTCGCCCACGTCGGGCAGCGTGACCTGCTGGCCGCCGCTGCTCTGGCCTTCGCTGGGCGTTGCCTGAGCCTGATTTGCATCGGCAGTGCCACCGCTCGTGGGTTGCCCGGCCTGCTCTTTCTGGGCGTCCTGCTGAGCCTGGGCCACACGCTGTGCGGTGCCGCTGTCGGTGGCCGGCGTGGATTCCACGTTCGCCGCCTGATCGCCGCCGCCGTTGGCCGGGGAGGGTGCGCTGGCGCTGGGGGCAGAATCGGAAGCGCTGGCTGCGCCGCCGCCCAGGGTAGCAATCACGCCGCCCACCGGGATGGTGTCGCCCACTTTGACGTTCACGGCTTCGATGGTGCCCGCCGCGCTTGCCGGGACTTCGACCACGGCCTTGTCGGTTTCGATTTCGATGATGGGCTGGCCCTCGGTCACGCTGTCGCCAGGGTTGACGAGGACCGTCACCACGGTGCCTTTTTCGATGTTGTCCCCGACATCGGGGAGCTTGAGTTCAGTTGCCATGACGGGACTCCTTGGACGGCTGACGGGTGCACCATCAACCGGGGAACTGTGCGAAACCATAGCGGCCACTGAAAAGAGAAGGGTCTGCGCCTCTCTATCAACCATTGACCCTCTCTGGTCAGCGCAGGACGGGCGCGGGTTTGCTGGGGTCGATGCCGAGGTCGGCAATCGCTTTCGCCACGACTTCGCCCTTCACCTCGCCGCGCTGCTGCAAGGCGTAGAGGGTCGCCAGCACAACGTGCTTGGTGTCCACCTCGAAGAAGTCACGCAGTTCTTCGCGGGCTTCACTGCGCCCGAAACCGTCGGTGCCGAGGGTCCACAGCTTGCGGTCGAGGTGCCCGTTGAGCCCGTCGGCGCCGAGCTTGACGTAATCGCTCACCGAAATCAGCACGCCGGGGGCGTTTTCTTCGTTGAGCTGCGCGGCGACGTAGCTGACCTGCGGTTCCTCGGTGGGGTGCAGCATGTTGTGGCGCTGGACCATCAGGGCTTCCTGGTGCAGTTCCTTGTAACTGGTCACGCTCCAGAGGTCGGCAGCCACGCCGTAGCCTTCGAGAAGTTTCACGGCTTCCTGCGCCGCGCCCATCGCCGGGCCGCTCGCCAGAAGTTGCGCGTGGTGCTGGGCGCCTTCAAGGGTGCTGGGCTGGAAGCGGTAGAGGCCCTTCATGATGCCGTGGCGAATCTCCTCGTGGCTGAGGTGCTCGGGCATGGGCGGCTGGACTTCGTTCTCGTTGTCGACGGTGACGTAGTAAAACTCTTCCACGTCCTCCACGTACATGCGCCGGATGCCTTCTTCGAAAATCACGGCGACTTCGTAGGCAAAGGCCGGGTCGTAGGTCTTCATGGTGGGAACCACGTAGCCTTGCAGCAGCGAGTTGCCGTCCTGATGTTGCAGGCCCTCGCCTGCAAGCGTGGTGCGCCCCGCCGTGGCGCCGAGCAGGAAGCCGCGCGCCCGCTGGTCGGCGGCGGCCCACACGAGGTCGCCGATGCGCTGCATGCCGAACATAGAGTAGAAGACGTAGAAAGGAATGGTCGGCACGCCGTGGTGCGCGTAGGCCGTGCCCGCCGCAATCCACGACGCCATCGCCCCGGCCTCGGTGATGCCTTCTTCGAGCATCTGGCCGTCCTTGGCTTCCTTGTAGGCCATCAGCGAGCCGAAGTCGACCGGGCGGTAGGTCTGCCCGCGCGGCGAGTAGATGCCGATGCGCGGCACGAGCGCGTCCATCCCGAAGGTGCGCGCCTCGTCGGGCACGATGGGCACGATGTATTTGCCGATTTCCTTGTCGCGCAGCAGCTTGGACATGATGCCCACGGCGGCCATGGTGGTGCTGACCTGTCGCTCGCCGCTGCCCTTGGCGAACTCCTCGTAGAAGCTGCCCTGCGGCACCGTCAGGTGCGGAAAGTTGACCTGGCGGGCCGGAATCAGGCCGCCGAGCTGCTCGCGCCGCGCCAGGGTGTATTTGACCTCGGGCGAGTCGGAGCCGGGGTGGTAATACTCGAGGTGCTCCACCTGCTCGTCGCTGAGCGGCAGTTCGAGCAGGTCACGCAGGTTTTTCAGCGCGTCGAACTCGAGCTTTTTGACCTGGTGCGCCACGTTGCGGGCCTGCGCCGTTTCGCCGAGGCCGTAGCCCTTGACGGTGCGCGGAATGATGATGGTCGGGCTGCCCTTGTGCCCCATGGCCGAGGCGTAGGCCGCGTGGACCTTCTGCACGTCGTGCCCGCCGCGGTTGAGCAGTTCGAGGTCGGCGTCGGTCCAGTCCTGGATGAGTGCCTTGAGTTCGGGCGTGTTGAAGAAGTGCTCGCGCAGCTCCTTGCCGCCGAACGCCGCGTAGCGCTGCGACTCGCCGTCCACGAGGTCCTCGAACCGCTTGACGATCACTCCGTTGTAGTCGTGCTGCAGCAGCTCGTCCCACTTGGAGTCCCAGATCACCTTGATGACGTTCCAGTTCGCGCCCCTGAACAGCGCCTCGAACTCCTGAATCACCTTGGAGTTGGCGCGCACCGGGCCGTCGAGCCGCTGGAGGTTGGCGTTGAGCACGAAAATCAGGTTGTCGAGGTTTTCATACGCGGCAAAGCGGATGGCGCCCACCGATTCGGGCTCGTCCATTTCGCCGTCGCCCAGGAAAGCCCACACTTTGGCGTTGCCCTGTGGCTTGAGGCCCCGGTTTTCCAGGTACTTGATAAAGCGGGCCTGGTAGATGGCCTGAATGGGGCCCAGGCCCATGCTGACGGTGGGAAATTCCCAGTAGTCGGGCATCAGCCAGGGGTGGGGGTAAGAGCTCAGGCCCTCGCCGTCGGGCTGCAACTCGCGGCGAAAACGGTTGAGGCGGGCCTCGTCGAAGCGGCCTTCGAGGAAGGAGCGGGCGTACATCCCCGGCGCGGCGTGGCCCTGGTAAAACACCAGGTCACGGTCTTGCCCGGCGCCGTGCCCCCGGAAAAAGTGGTTGAAGCCCACTTCGAGCAGCTCGGCGGCGGAGGCGTAGGTCGAGAGGTGGCCCCCGATGCCGTCGCTCTTTTTGTTGGCCTTGATGACCATGGCGACCGAGTTCCAGCGGTTGATGTTGCGAATCTTGCGCTCGAGTTCGAGGTCGCCGGGGTACTCCGGCTGGTCCTCGGCGGCGATGGTGTTGATGTAGGGCGTGGTCTGCCGAAACTCGATGGGGGCGCCGTGAAAATAGGCGTAGTGGTCGAGGTCTTCGAGCAGATCGGCGGCCCGCTTGCTGCCCGCGTTCGCAAACACGTAGGCCAGCGAATCGAGCCACTCCTGCGTTTCGACCGTGTTGAGCTGCTCACGCTGCTGCTCCGGCAGATCGGCGCGCGGGGGGCGCGGTGGGGGTTGTGGGGTCATGAAAGCAGTGTACGATGCCCCACTGACCCCTTCCAACATGAAAAGCTCGGGCGACTGACCACCTGAATTGGTCAAAACGGGCAGGCGGAAAGGGGCCCTTGGTCGCCCCTCATCTACCGCCGCCAGCGCATCAAAAAAAGCCCCCGCTGCCGCAAAGGACCGGGGGCACGAGGTCAGGAAAGAAGGGTCAATCGGTGGCGACCGCTTCTTCCGCCACCTGCGGGCGCGACTGAGCGCGGCCCTGAAGCGGGCGCTCGGGCAGCGCGAGCGTCAGCACGAAGGCCAGACCGACGAGGCCCGCCGAAACGAGGAACACCTGGTCGATGGCGCCGACCATCACGCCCCGCAGCGCCTGCATGATGGGGGCGAGCATCTCGTGGTGGCCCATCTTCTTCAGCGCCCAGCCGAGCAGGTGCGTGGCCCGCTCACTCGTCAGCAGGTTGGGGTTGGCGATGGCGTCTTGCATGGGGGCGGGCAGGCGCCGCACGGCGGCGGGCAACTTGGCGCTCAGGTCATGCGACAGGTGAGCGTTGACGAGCGCCCCGAAGAGGCTGACCGCCAGCGTGCCGCCGATCTGGCGGAAAAACTGGTTGCCGCCGGTCGCACTGCCGAGCTTCTGGCGCGGCGCGGCGTTTTGCACTGCCAGGGTGAGCTGGCTGTTGACCGGCCCCAGGCCGAGGCCGAGAAGAATCATCATGGTGACGGCGAGCCACAGCGGGGTGCTGAGGCTGAGGGTGCTGCTCAGCACCAGCGCGAGCGAGGCGACGAGGGCGCCGCCGACAATCAGGCGCTTGTACCGCCCGGTGCGGCTGACGAGCTGCCCGCTGAGGGTACTCGTCAGAATCATGCCGCCCATCAGGGGCGCCAGCGCCAGCCCGCTGCCCGACGCGCTCGACCCACGCACGCCCTGCATGTACAGCGGCAGATACAGAATGGCGGCGTACATCCCGGCGCTCACCAGAAACCCGGCGAGGCTGGCGAGCAAAATCCCCCGGTCACGCAGCAGCCCCAGGTCGAGAATGGCCCGCTCCTGCCGGGCGCTGTGCGCGGCGTACCACGCGCCGAGCGCCAGCGTCGCTCCCAGCAGGCCGAGAATGCGCGGGCTGTCCCAGGCGTAGGTGCCCCCGCCCCACGACACGGCGAGCGTCAGGGTGGTCACGGCCCCGGCGAGGAGCGTGGCCCCCAGCGCGTCGAAGCCGCCCTTGACCGAACCGGGCGTGGGCGCGGGCAGGCGGAAAAAGCGCCAGATGAAAAACAGCGCGAGCAGCGCGAAGGGTAGGTTGAGGAAAAAGACGCTGCGCCAGCCGAAGTGGTCGGTCAGGAAGCCCCCGACCAGCGGCCCCACCACGCTGCTGATGCCCCACACCGCGCCGGTGTAGCCCTGGTAGCGCCCGCGTTCGATGGGGGTAAAAAGGTCGGCGATGGCGGTAAAACTCATCGCCATCAGGGTGCCGCCGCCGATGCCCTGAATGGCGCGCAGGGCGATGAGCTGCTCCATGCTCTGCACGAAGCCCAGGCCCATGCTGCCCAGCGCGAACACCACGATACCGAGCAGAATCAGCGGGCGGCGGCCATAGCGGTCGCTGAGTGTGCCCACGATAGGAATGGTAACGGTGGTGGTCAGCGAGTAGGCGGTAAAGGCCCAGGCATAGAGGTGAAAGCCGCCGAGGTCGGAAATCACGCGCGGCATGGCGCTGCCGACGACCGTCATGTTGAGGCTGGAGAGAAACAGCACCGTCAGGATGCCCGCGAAGGCGAGCAGTTTCTCGCGCTCGGAAAGCGTGTTGTGCGGCGCGGCGGGAATGGGGGCAGCGGCGGTCATGCGGTCACCTCACGCGGAGTGTTTTTTTCAGTGGGAATTTTTTCGGTGGGAACAGGCAGCGTGCCTTCGAGCGCCCGCAGGTTGCTCAGCGTGGCCTGCACCAGCGCGGGGTCGAGGTGGCCGAAGTGCTCCTGCACGGTGGCGCTCGCCCGGCGGCGCGTCTCGCTGCGGGTGCGCTCGCCCTGTGGCGTGAGCACCAGTCGCTGCCGGCGCAGGTCGCTCGGGTCGTTTTCACGGCTGAGCAGGCCGCCTTCCACCAGTTTGGTCACCACGCGGGTCACGGTGGGGGCGGGCAGGTTGTGACGCTCGGCCACGGCGCCCGGCGTGTCGTAGCCGTCCATGATGGCCGAAAGCACCAGCAGTTCGCGGGTGTTCAGGCCCAGGGCGCGCTCCAGCGGGTCGTCCAGCGTTTGCCGCAGCCGCCGGGAAAGCCGCAGCACCGTGCGGACGAGCGCGTACAGCTCGTCGGATTCGGGGGAGGGGGGAGGAACATTCATTTCCATTTGAAACTATTCCAGATGGAAATAAGATGCAAGAGGTCAGCTTCCAAACGGGAAAACTCAGCGCTGCGCCGCCCACAGTCCGGTCACCAGCATCGCCGCCGTGCCGACCAGCAGGGCGCTCAGCGAGGCGCTCCAGCCGCCGCTGAGGTCGTGCAGCGCCCCAAAGAGAAAGGGGCCGCTCGCCGCCAGCAGGTAGCCGAAGCCCTGCGCCGTGGCCGAGAGCCGGGGCACCTCGGCGGCGTCGCGGGCGCGCACGGCGATGAGGTGCAGCGCGAGCGGAAAGGCGCTGCCCGCCCCCACACCGAGCAGCAGCACCCACGGCAGCGGCGACGCGGTGGGCCACAGCGTCAGGCCCAGCAGCCCGGCAGCGTTGCAGGCGACCAGCCCGAACACCAGTGGGCGCACGTTGCCCAGCCGCGAGGCCAGCACCGGCACCGACAGGGTGAACGGCAACTGCACCAGGTTGCCGAGCGAGAGCAGTGCCCCGGCGGCCTCGGCGCTCAGACCCCGGTCCTGCAAGAGCCTGGCGAGCCAGGTCAGCCAGGTGAAAAACACCAGCGACTGCGTGCCCATATAGAGCGTGACCGGCAAGGTGGCCGGGTTGCTCCACACAGACGGGCCGCGCACTGCCGGACCTGCCGAGCGCGCCGGGCGCCCCAGCATGGCCGGCACCCAGGCGAGCAGCGCGGCCCCGCTCAGCCACGCCCACACGCCCAGCGACCCGCGCCAGCCGCCGAGCGTGCGTTCCAGCGGCACCGCCAGCGCCGAGGCGAGCGCTGCACCCCCGACGACGGCGAGCGAGTACAGCCCGGTCATCAGGCCCAGTTGCCGGGGAAAGTCGCGCCGCAGCAGACTTGGCAGTAGGACATTGACGATGGCGATGCCCACGCCGACCAGCACGGTGCCGAGCAGAATCGGCGGCAGCGCGGCGCCGGTCCGCAGCCAGGTGCCGAGGGCAATCAGGGCGGTGCACAGCCCAATCAAAACTTCGGGACTGCGCCAGCGCGTCAGCCGGGGCGTGACCAGCGCAAAAATGCCCCAGCACACCAGCGGAATGGTCGTGAGCAGGCTCATGGTGGCCGCGCTCGCGTGCAGTTCGGCCTGCACCCGCGGCAGCAGCGGCCCGAAGCCCGCAATGACGGGCCGCAGGGTAAGTGCCACCAGCACTATGCCCAGAACCAGCAGCGGACGGGGAGCGCGGTTCACGGCTGCCTCAGCGGCGCGTCCGGCAGCGCGGTGACGGTGCCCGTGTGTTGCTCACTTACTCGCACGCCCCGGCGCAGGTGCAGGTCGAGCACGGGCGCCAGCCACGGCAGGGCATCAGGCGGCAGTGAGTCCAGCGTAAACCAGCCCACCTCCGAGGTGAGGTCGAGCGGCGTCGGTTCGCCCTGCCACTGCTCGGCCAGAAACAGGAAGGCGACGCCGGGCTGTCCCTGCGCCTCGAAGCGCGAGACGCCGAAGACGCCCAGCCCCGTCACCTCCACCCCGATTTCCTCGCGGACCTCGCGCCGGGCGGCGTCTTGCAGAGTTTCCCCACTTTCCACCCGGCCTCCCGGCAGCCCCCACAGGCCGTTGGCATAAGCCGTTCCCTGTCGGCGGGCCAACAGCACCCGCCCCGATGCGCCTCGCAGCACCACCCACACCAGCAGCGTCATGGCGGGCAGGCTAGCGCCCAGAAGGAGAGTGGGGAGGTCGGGCACGCGGCCGGCTTCAGAGCAAGCTGTTATGCTGCCGCTCGCGTCACCGGGGGTGCCCTGCTTCGGCAGCGGCTGAGAACACACCCCAGGAACCTGAACCGGGTCATTCCGGCGGAGGGAGTGTGATGCTCTGCTCCGACCCCTGACGCGAGGGAGAGACACCATGCGGAAACTGATTGTTGCGGCGCTGCTGCTCGGCGCGGCCCAGGCCCAAGCCCAAACGACGCTCACGGTCATCACCCACGATTCTTTCGACGTGGACAAGAAACTCGTCGCGCAGTTCGAGGCGCAGAACAAGGCCAAGGTCCGCTTCGTGAAGGGCGGCGACGCGGGCGAACTGCTCAACCGCCTGATTCTGACCCGCCGCGCCCCGATTGCCGACGTGGTGTACGGCCTCGACAATTCGCTGCTCGCCCGCGCCCAGCAGATGAACCTGCTTCAGCCCTACCGCTCGCCCGCGCTCGGCAAGGTGCCTGCGGGGTACCGCCTCGACGACGCCGGGCTGCTGAACACCGTGGATTACGGCTACGTCGCGCTGAACTACGACCGCGCCTACTTCCAGAAAGCGGGCCTCGCGCTGCCCAAATCGCTTGACGACCTGAAAAAGCCCGAATACGCCCGGCTGACGGTGGTGTCCAGCCCCGCCACCTCCTCGCCGGGGCTGGCCTTCCTGCTCGCCACCGTGAATCATTACGGCGAAGCGGGCGCGTGGCAGTGGTGGAAAACGGCCCGTGCGGGCGGCCTCAAGGTCGTGCGCGGCTGGTCGGACGCCTACTACAAGGACTTCACGCGGGCGGGCGGCAAGTACCCCATCGTGCTGAGCTACGCGAGCAGCCCCGCCGCCGAGGTCTTCTACGCCGACAACTACGACCCGGCCAAGCTGCCCGCGCAGGCGCCGACCGCCAATCTGCTGCTCCCCGGCTCGACCTGGCTGCAACTCGAAGGCGTGGGCGTGCTCAAGGGCGCCAAACAGCCCGCGCTCGCCCGCAAGTTCGTGGACTTCATGCTCAGCCCAGCGGTGCAGGCCGACATCCCCACCCGGATGTGGATTTACCCCGCCGTGAGCGGCACCAAGCTCGACCCGGTGTTCAAGTTCACCCAGCAGCCTGACCCCGCCCCGGTCAAGGCCAGCGTCACCGCCAACCCGCAGCGGCTGGTGGACGCCTGGGTGCAGAACGTCCTGCGCTCGCGCTGAGGCTAGATGTAAAGAGCCCCCGCCCATGTTGCTGGCGGGGGTTTTCTTTGGTCGAGTCCTTTAGGGCATTTGATATAAGAATGCCTTGCATTTTTGACCCTCTACCCTGGTGGGAGAGGGCCTTGCGCAGCAAGGGGTGAGGGGGCATCCAGACCAGTTCTGACGAAACCTCATTGTGTCAAATGCTCTACACCTCGGCGTCGGGCGCCACCACGCCCTCGGTCATCCAGCCGGTTTTCTTGCGCTGGTGCATCAGGCCGTAGGCGCGCAGCCACTCGGCTTCGGAGAGGTCTTCCAACTCGCGGTCGGCATACAGCTCCTGCAACACTTCCACCATCACGCCGACTTCGTGGTCGCTGTAGGCCTCCACGCCGAGGCGCTGGTGGATGACCTGCGGGTCGAGCTTCGCGTCAATGTTCATGGCCGGACTCTTCACGCCGGGGAGCTTCGTTGATATCGAAGGGCAGCACCGCCGCTTCGGAGGTCACTTTGCAGCGCTGGCGCAGTTCGCTCATCTTGTGGGTCTGCTCGTCGGTCAGCGCCCGAATGCCGTGCGGCACCTCATCGGTCACGTAGGGAAACTGCACGCCCTCGACTTCCACGCCGCGCTCGCCGCCTTCCAGCGTGACGAAGCGGGCCGGGACCGAGCCGTTTTGAAGGACCATCATGAAGTCTTCGTTCATGGGAGTTACCTTAGCGCCTGCCCTGGGCGGCGCCCGTCACGCGCCTTACCCTCGCCACAAGAAAACGCCCCAGCCGGGGCGCAGACTTGACCTTGCTCAGGCTTCAGCGGGCTCCGCGAGCTTTTCCAGTTCCTTTTCGGGCACCTGGCAGCGGTAGAGCTTGACGCTGCGGCCCCGCAAGGTGGTTTCGCCGCCCGCCGCGACTTTTTCCTCGGCCCCGTCGTCGCTGGTGTCGAGCAGCAGGTCCCACTCGCCGCAGCCGCCGAGGTCGGGCATCTTGAAGGGCAGGTCCACATACGAGCTGCTCAGCAGCAGCAGCAGGTGGTCGTCGGTCAGCGGCTTGCCCTCGGCGTCCACGTCGGCCAGGCCGTCGCCCGCGAGGAACATGCCGAGCGACTGGGTTTGGGGGTTGTTCCAGTCCTCGTCGCTCATTTCGGCCCCGTCGAAGCGCAGCCACACGATGTCGCGCACGTCCTCGCCGCGAATGTTACGGCCCGCGAAGAACTTGCGGCGGTGCAAGCTGGGGTGGGCCTTGCGCAGCGCAATCAGTTTCCGGGTGAAGGCGAGCAGCTCCTCATCTACCTTCTCCCAGTCGTACCAGCTGATGTCGTTGTCCTGGCAGTAGGCGTTGTTGTTGCCGCCCTGGGTGCGTCCGAACTCGTCGCCGCCCAGAATCATCGGCGTGCCCTGCCCGAGCAGCAGCGTCGCCAGGAAGTTGCGCATCTGCTGGCCGCGCAGCCGGTTGATTTCGGGGTCGTCGGTTGGGCCTTCCACCCCGCAGTTCCAGGTGATGTTGTGGTTGTGGCCGTCGTTGTTGCCTTCGCCGTTGGCCTCGTTGTGTTTTTGTTCGTAAGTCACCGAGTCGCGCAGGGTAAAGCCGTCGTGGGCGGTCACGAAGTTGATGGAGGCATACGGCTTGCGCCCGTTGAACTCGTAGAGGTCGGAGCTGCCGGTGATGCGGTAGCCGATTTCGGACGCCAGCCCGCCCTCGCCCTTCCAGAACGAGCGCATGTCGTCGCGGTAAATGCCGTTCCACTCGGCCCAGTTCACCGGGAAGTTGCCCACCTGATAGCCGCCCTCGCCCACGTCCCACGGCTCGGCAATCAGCTTGACCTGGGAAATGATGGGGTCCTGGTGGATGATGGTGAAAAAGCCCGAGAGCTGATCCACTTCGTGCAGACCGCGTGCCAGCGTGCTGGCGAGGTCGAAGCGGAAGCCGTCCACGTGCATCTCGGTAACCCAGTAGCGCAGCGAGTCCATGATGAGTTGCAGCGTCTGCGGGTGCCGGACGTTGAGGCTGTTGCCGGTGCCGGTGTAGTCGAAGTAAAAGCGCTGGTCGTCGGCCACCAGGCGGTAGTAGGTGGGGTTATCAATCCCCTTGAAGCTCATGGTCGGCCCCATGTGGTTGCCTTCGGCGGTGTGGTTGTACACCACGTCCAGAATCACTTCGATGCCTGCGTCGTGCAGCGCCCGCACCATGTTCTTGAACTCGGGGACCGCGCCCGACGGGTTGCCCTTGCGGGCTTCAGCGGAGTAGCGCACGTCGGGGGCGAAAAAGTTGAGCGTCGAGTAGCCCCAGTAGTTCGTCAGGCCCTTGTCGAGCAGAAAGGGGTCGTCCACATGCTGATGCACCGGCAGAAACTCGATGGCGGTGATGCCGAGGTCGCGCAGGTAATCGAGAATCGCCGGGGTCGCCACGCCCGCGTAGGTGCCGCGCAGCTCCTCGGGCACGTCGGGGTGGGTCATGGTCAGGCCCTTGACGTGCGCCTCGTAAATCACCGACTGGTGAAAGGGAATCCCCGGCTTCTGGTCGCCCACCCAGTTGAACATCGGGTCCACGACGAGGCCCAACGGCGCGCCGCGCTGCTCCTCTTCCTGCATCTGCGAGTCGTCCTCGCCGCCCGCGACGTAGCCGAACACGCCCCGGTCGAACTGCTCGGTGCCGTCGAGCGCCTTGGCGTAGGGGTCGAGCAACACCACGTTCGGGTTGAAGCGCAGGCCCTTTTCCGGGGCATATTCGCCGTGCACGCGGTAACCGTAGCGCTGGCCCGGTTGGATGCCCGGCAGGTAGCCGTGCCACACGAAGGCGGTCTGCTCGGTCAGCGGAAACCGGGTTTCATGGCCCTCGGCGTCGAAGAGACACAGCTCCACGCCGGTCGCGTTTTCGGAATACAGGGCGAAGTTGGTGCCTTTGCCGTCCCAGGTGGCCCCCAGCGGAAAGGGGGAACCGGGACGCAGGGTCAGGGACTTGTAGGGCATGGGCTCAGGGACTCCTTGCTGGTACGCTCGGCCAGCGGTGAACAAACAGGGGGAAGAGAGGGGCGTGAAACCAGATAAGCACCAAAAAAGGCGGTGACGGTTGGTTCACGTCGTCACCGCCTTCTTCACTGCTGGAAACGTTACCAAATTCCGCCAGCCGCCGGAAACAGCTTTTCTTACGGTTTCGCCGGGCCGACTCGCCGCCGCGCAGCTTTAAGGCTCGAAGGTGTCCTGGAAGGCGTAGCGGTCGCCGCGCACCCAGTAGTTGGCGTAGCTCGCCCGGCGGTTTTCGCTGTAGGTGGTGCGGCGCAGCAAGAAGGCGGCAGTGCCGAGCGGCACGCGCAGCAGGTCGGCCTCTTCCTGACGCAGGTTGACGGCTTCGAGGTTTTGCTCGACGCGCTGCAGCGGCACGCCCATGCTGACCATCGTCTCGTGGATGCTCTCGACAGCGAGGTTGCGTTCAAGCAGGTTGGGCACCATGCGGGCGTTGATGTAGCGCTTCTCAATGACCAGCGCCTCGTCGCCCGCCGTACGCAGGCGGTGTACGAAAATCACCGGGTCGCCGGGGTCGATCTGCAAAATGACCGCGATTTCCGGGGTGGCCTCGATCTGCATGGCCCGCAGCACGGTGGTGCGGTGGTCGGGGTGGCGCGCCCATTCCTTGAAGGGCCGCACCCGGAACACGCCTTGCCGGAAGCGTTTGCCGGTGGGAAAGGTGCCCGCGCCCTGCACGCGGTAGACGTAGCCTTCGCGCTCGAGTTCGTCGATGGCGCGCCGGGCGGTCATGCGGGACACTTCGAATTCACGGGCAAGCTGCGGCTCACTGGGGAGCGGGAGACCTTCCGGGTAATGCCCCCCGAGGAGTCGGTCTTTGAGCGTCGTCTTGATGAGAGGGTACTTCGCCATGCGTGCCTCCGGTGAAGCTCCGCGGAGTGCGGAAACTGAGGTAATAGTAAAGTTCAGTTCATCCACACACAAGCTGCCTAGAGGTCATCAATCACTGGTTAGGCATAAACATGCATCCTGAGTCAATCTCAATTTCGTTACGTTTGAGCAGAGGGGAAGCTGTCGCTCACGGCAAATTCCTGTGTGCGACTTTGACATTCCCCCGCAGAATTCATGTCTTCTTTGCATCGTCACTGGAGCGGGGACGTTGCGCTGGCATCTGCCAACACGGGCCACGTCAGCCGCCGATGTGCGACATCTCGACTTTGGGCCGTGCCGCCGTCAGCTCGCCGCGTTCCTCGCTGTAGCGGTCGCGCCGCCCGCCCCACAGGGCGCTGATCTGCCCGCGCAGTTCGTCGTCGCTCGCGCCTGCCCGCAATGGCGCGCGCAGGTCGAAGCCCCGGCTGGCAAACAGGCAGGTGTAGAGCACCCCCACCGCCGAGAGCCGCGCCCGCGTGCAGTCGCCGCAAAAGGGCGCCGTGACCGAGGAAATCAGCCCCAGCTCGTGCCCGGCGGCGTCGCGGTACCGGGCCGCCACCTCGCCGCGTGCGCCGGTGCGACGGGGGTCAGCGGCCCCCCCTCCGCCGCCAGCCGCGCCAGCACCTCGCCGGAGGGCAGCACGCTGTCCATGTTCCAGCCGTTGTGGTTGCCCACGTCCATGAACTCGATGAAGCGCACCGGCCCGAACTCGCGCAGCCCGCGCCACAGCTCGGTCAGGTGCTCGTCGTTCACGCCGCGTTTGACCACCGTGTTGATCTTGACGCCCAGGCCCGCGTGCAGCGCCGCTTCGATGCCGCCCAGCACCTTTTGCGGCGACACGCCGAGCCCATTCATTTCCCCGAACACCTGCGGGTCGAGGCTGTCGAGGCTGATCGTCACGCGCTGCAAGCCCGCCGCCTTGAGGTCGGCCGCCAGCCGGGGGAGCAGCAGCCCGTTGGTCGTCATGGCGAGGTCCTGCACGCCGGGAAAGGCAGCGAGGCGGGCCAGCAACTCGGGCAGGTCGCGGCGCAGGGTGGGTTCGCCCCCGGTGATGCGGAGTTTCTCGGCGCCCAGCCCCACGAAGACGCGGGCCAGCCGCTCGATTTCCTCGAAGCTCAGGAGTTCGGCGCGCGGCAAAAAGGCGTAGTCCGGGCCGAACACCTCGGCGGGCATACAGTAGGTGCAGCGCAGGTTGCAGCGGTCCGTCACGCTGATACGCAGGTCGCGCAGGGGACGGCCCAACTGGTCGAGGAGCATGGCGGGCAGGATACGCCGTGGGGGGGCGGGGGCAAAGGAAGGGGGCTCGCGTTTGTGGGGCGGGGGACTGACACCCTGCCGAGGAGGCCGGCGGAGAGCGGCGCTCAGGAAGGCAACGCTCCGGGGTCTGACGCGCTGTGCTTGACGCGGTACATCGCCTGGTCGGCTTCGCGCCACAGGATTTCGGGGACCACCGCTTCGCCAGCGGGAGCGAGGGTGACCCCCACTGCCGCCGAGAGGTGAACGACGTGTTCGCCCAGCTGCATGGGCCGCTCCAGCGCCGCCCGGATCTGTTCCTCGGCGGCCCAGGCGGCGTCCTCGTCGGGAATGGAAGTGAGCAGCACCGCGAATTCGTCGCCGCCCAGCCGCGCCACGAAGGTGCCTGCGGGAAGCGCGGCCTGCAACCGCTGCGCCACCTGCGCCAGCGCCTGATCGCCCGCCGCGTGGCCCAGGGTGTCGTTGACCGGTTTGAAGTTGTTGAGGTCGAGGTAAAGCAGCGCGAGCGGCTGTGGCCGGGGCACATGCAGCTGCCGCTGCAACTCGTCCTCGAACGCGGCGCGGTTGTGCAGGCCCGTCAGGGCGTCGTGAAAGGCGAGGTGGTGCAGTTCCTGAGCTTGCCGGGCGAGCTGCTGGTTGAGCCGCGCGCTTTCCCAGCCGACAAAGGCCTGGCGCAGCATGACCACCACGAACAGCGCCACAGTCCAGATCTCGATCTGCTTGTGGGGAAACTGGGGCGAGACGCCGCTGCGCAGCAGCAAAAAGCCGCTGACGATCATGGCGAGGTAGGGCAGCAGCACCAGCACCCGGTCTCGCCGCGCCACCTGCAAGGTCCCGGCCGGGGTGCGCGGCAGCGAC
This sequence comes from Deinococcus radiodurans R1 = ATCC 13939 = DSM 20539, assembly GCF_000008565.1. Lineage (GTDB taxonomy): Bacteria > Deinococcota > Deinococci > Deinococcales > Deinococcaceae > Deinococcus > Deinococcus radiodurans. Next base: position 270,546 of record NC_001263.1, read on the forward strand.
CACGAGCGGGTCTGCCAGGCCCACACGATGGCGCATGCCTGCGCCGCCGTCCCCCAGGCCCACAGCGAGTCGAGGAGCGTACCGGCGCGGTAGGTGCCCTTCATGCCCAGGGCGAAATACTGAAAGTCGGCCATGACGAAGGCCAACATGCCCACCCCGAACAGCAGCAGTGGAGGCGAAAAGCGCCGCCTGAGCGCGAGCAGGGCCAGCCCCAGCACCAGCAGGTCGAGCGCCACGTAGGTCAGGTTGATGCCGCGCATCAGGGGCGAGATGCCCGGCTCGGCCAGCGCGGCGGCCAGAAAGCGCAGCCACGCCACCTCGGCGACCACGATCATCACGGTCAGGCTGTCGAGCAGGTTCACCGCCGCGCCCACGCTCCAGCCGCGCAGCCCGCTCAGGCGCATCAGGGTCTGCGCCATGCCCAGGTAGGACAGCAAATACAGCGGGTCGGCCAGCGAAATCTCGGGCACGACGCGGCCCGGCAGGTCGTACCTCAACGTCCAGGCTTCGGCGAGCAGCAGCAGCAGCATGCTCACCACGAAACCTCCCAGCCCCCGCTGGCGCTCGGGGCGCCGCCGCTCGGCGAGCCAGCCCTGCACGGCCACCCCGAACGAAAGGGCGATCACGACCAGAAAAACTGCGTCGATGGCCCACAGCGGAGCGGCCGACTCGCCGGTGTTCACCAGGGTCAGTCCCAGGTGAAGCGTGGCGCTCAGCAGCAACAGAACATGCAGGGGGGTAAGTTTCATCAGAGAAGGGGCACCGCTGCGGTTACTGGCCTGCATTATGCCCAGCCGTGCCCACCTCTGACTGAGTGCGGAGCGCTCATTCCGGCTTCTGAAAATGTAAACCTCTGCAAGGTTGAGAGGGGTGCTGGGGGCGTGCGCGTGTGCTCCAGCAAGCGGGCCTCGTACGGATTCCGATTGAATCTGGTCGTTTCAGATTCAATCCGAGCGGATGCGAGTAAAAATACGGATTCCGCGATATGGATGCACAGGCGGCGCTTTCCCGACTGTGTAGGAATGAAGCGGAATCCGTATCAGCGCACCGCTTTGTCGATCAGGGCGTTGGTGTAGAAGGTGCTCGCCTGAGCGCCGGCGGGCAGTTTGCCCTGCTTGACGAGCGCGGCCACCGCCTTGGTCCAGTTGGCCGGGGCGCCGGCACCCAGCCCGTTTTGCCGAGTGTAGGCGCTTTGCATCAGCGGGACGCTCGCCTTCAGGATGTCGAGGGTGCCGCCCGCCTTGCCGAACACCGGCTGAGCCGTCTTGAAGGCCCCGGCGGGGTTTTGCACGGTGTACTTCAGGCCGCGCTGGCTGGCGCGCACCACTTTTTTCGCCAGCGCGGTGCCGAGCGTCTTGTCCTGGGCAATCAGGCCCACCCCGACCATCGGGTAGGCGGCGAAAGTGTCGAGCGTGTAGACCTTTTTCCCGGCGGCGCGCAACAGCACCACGTCGTTGTTGAGGTAGCCAGCGGCGGCGTTCACCCGTCCGCTGCGCACAGCTTCCTGCTGGGTAAAGCCGATGGTGGCGAGCCGCACGTCGCGGCCTTCTTTCAGCCCGGCGTTCGCCAGATACGCCTGCACCGCGTGGTAGCTGCTCCCGAAGGGGCCGGGAATCCCCAGCGTCTTGCCCCTGAGCGACGCCGCATTCGTCAAGGGTTTGAGGCTGAATAGCGTCACCGGGCTTTTCTGGTACATCGCCAGCGCGTACTTGACCGGGGCGCCCTGGTTGCGGGCGAAGATGGCGTCCTCAGGGTCGCCCACCACGAAGTCGAGCTTGCCCTGAAGCAGCAGCGGCATCAGTTCAGAGATATAGCCGTGCTGAAACTTGACGTTCAGCCCCTCGGCCCCGAAGTACCCCAGCCGGTCAGCCACGTAAAACGGCGTGAACTGCACGTTGGGCACGTACCCCAGCCCGATCGTGACGGTGCGGGCGGGTGCTGCGGCCTGGGCCGGGCCAGCCAGAGCGCCGAGCAGGACCAGCGCCGGAACAGTGAAACGCTTCATGCGGCGAGTATAGGGAGGGCAGCAGGCCGCTTCGGGTCAGGCGCGACAAATGGCTGCGGGCCGGAGCCGGGCGCCTTTGTTCAGGCGGCTGGGGTACACTGCGGGGTACGCCGCACTTCCGAACATGGGGACAGTGCGTGACGACAGGCCTGCCCGCCGTGGGGGCCAAGGAGCAAGAGATGACGAACGCCGACGAGCAGAACATGGGCCAGCAGGAAGGCACCGACACCGCGACGACCGCGCAGGATACGAACACCCAGACCGTGGGAACCCAGAGCGAGAACACCCAGAACACGCAGCAGGCGAGTGACGCCCAGACCGAACAGACCCCCGCCGAACTGCGCGACGTGCTGCCGCAGCTGACTGGCGAAGTGGACGAAGACGACGTGCTCGACGCTCAGGAAGAGCAGGCCGCGGGCCAGAGCGCGCGCAAGGTGGACGAAGACGGCGAGGAGTACGAGGAAGAATTTATCGACGCCGACGACCTGATGGGTCTGCTCGGCGAAATGAAGGAAATGCTCGAAGCCCAGAGCAAGGAAATCCGTGGCCTGCGCCGTGAAATGCGCGAACTGCGCGAAAGCCAGGGCGGCGGCTTCCGCGGCGGCGACCGTGGGGGAGACCGCGGCGGCTTCCGTCCGCGCGAAGACCGTGGCGGCTTCGGCGGCGACCGTGATCGCGGCGGCTTCCGCCCCCGTGAAGACCGTGGCGAGCGCAGCTTCGGCGGCGATCGTGGAGGAGACCGCGGTGGCTTCCGTCCGCGCGAAGACCGTGGTGGCTTCGGTGGCGACCGTGATCGTGGTGGGTTCCGCCCCCGCGAGGACCGTGGCGAGCGCAGCTTCGGCGGCGACCGTGGAGGAGATCGCGGCGGCCAGGGTGGCTTCCGTCCGCGCGAAGACCGTGGTGGCTTTGGCGACCGTGACCGTGGCGGCTTCCGCCCCCGCGAGGACCGTGGCGAGCGCAACTTCGGCGGCGACCGTGGTGGGGACCGCGGCGGTCAGGGCGGCTTCCGTCCCCGTGAAGACCGCAACTTCGGCGACCGCGAGTTCCGCCCCCGCACCGACGACGCCCAGGGCAACCAGGAAGGCGGCTTCCGCCCCCGCGCCCGCGCCGACCGGGGCTGGGCCAACCGCCGCACCGACGAGGAATAAACAGCGCGAAGTCAAGTTCGCCTGATCCGGTTCACCGCCGGGCACAGCATGAGAGAGGCCGTCACCTTTAGGGGAGACGGCCTTCTCCTTTTGCTCTGGGGCATTTGACAGAAAAAGACCCCCTACCCCCTCACCCCTTGCTTCGCAAGGCCCTCTCTGCGGCGCAGCTCTCCGAGTCCCACAGGGGTAGAGGGTCAAAAACGCCAAGCATTCTTATGTCAAATGTTCTAGGACAAGCCGCTCAGCCAGATGGCGCAGGCGCGAGGCTCGTCCTCCCCGCTAGGCTGCCGCCATGCTGAGCGCCGCCGTTCTTGGACAACCCACCCGTGACAACGCCCTGTGGGTCACGGCTGACAGTGGCAAGGGCCAGACGCGGCTGCTGCTCGACTGCGGCGGGCACACGCTGGACACCCTGCCGCTGCACGAGGTGCAGGCCACAGACCACCTGCTGTTTTCGCACCTGCACATGGACCACATAGCGGGCTTCGACGACTTTTTCCGTGTCAATTTCGACCGCCAGAGCCGCGAAAATCACCTCTGGGGCCCGCCCGGCGCGGCGCGGATTCTGGCGCACCGGCTGCAGGGGTACTGGTGGAACCACGCGCCGCAGCTGCGGGCGACCTGGCGTATTCATGAGGTGGACGACGCGGCGGTCCACACCTGGCGCTTCGAGCTGCACGAGGCGTTCGAAATCGCGCACGACGAGGGCCGCACGCCCCGCACCGGCCCGCTGATCGAGACACCGCACCTGCGGGTGGACGCCGTGCCGTTGCAGCACCAGGGCCCTTGCCTGGGCTACGTGCTGCGCGAACCGGGCCGGGTCAACGTGGACCCCGCTGGCCTGACCCGCCTGGACCTGACGCCCGGTCCCTGGCTGGCGGCGCTCAAGGCCGGGGCTGAGGAGGTCGAAATCGCGGGCGAGCGCCGCCCTGCCGCGCCCCTGCGAGCCGAACTGCTGCGCGAGGAAGCGGGCGACTCGCTGGCCTACCTCACCGATTTTCTGCTCGACGAGGCCGAACTCGCCCGCCTCGCGCCGCTGCTTGCGGGCGTACGGACGCTCTACCTGGAGGCGCAGTACGCCCCCGCCGACGCGGACCTCGCCGCCCGCAACCACCACACCACCACCGAGCAGGGCGCGACCCTGGCGGCGCGGGCGGGGGCGCAGGAACTTGTGCTGCTGCACCTTTCGCGCCGTTACCGCGAGGCCGACTGGCGAGAGATGCTGCGGGCGGCGCAGGCCATCTTTCCGGCGGCCCGCTTTGCTGAAAGCTGGCTCAGAGGAACTTGAGGTGAGTCGCAGACGAAGCCGAGCGAAGCGAGAAGAGGCGGGATGGTGACGATGGAAAGACAGGGTGATGGGGTTTCCGCCCTCTCTTGGAATCGCCCTGTCTTGGAATCAAGCCATCTCGGCTCAGCCCGGACGCAACTGCCAGCGCTCCAGCCGCCAGCCCCTGACGCGGTTCGTCCGCTTGACCTCGGCCACCGGCAGCACGGCGCGCGGTGTCCACCACGTCTGCGCGGCTTTCTGAAAAGCCCAGCCGCCTCCCAGCGTCACGGCGGCATGTTCCACGCCCCGCTCGCTGCGCCACACCAGCAAGGTGCCAGGCTGTTCGTCTTGCCCACCCTGGCGGGCACGCTCGCGCAGAAAAGCCTCGAAGGGGTCGCGCTGCATCCACTCATGCTCGGCGCCGCTGAGGCCCGCCGCGCCCATCACCGCGCCGAAGCAGTTGCCCGCGCTGCCCTGTGGGAAAGTCCCGGCCAGTTCGCGTGCGCGTGGGAGCAGGGGGCGGGCTGCTTCCCAGACGGCGGGCGGCACGGCCTCGCGCTGGCACGCCACGCCTTCCCGCGACACGAGGCGCGCGAGCACGGCGGGCGTGAGGTGGTCGCGCTGCCACAGAAACCGCCCTGGCGCGAGGCCCGGCACCAAATCTGAATAGTGGCGGCCCAGCGGCACGTTGCCCCGGCCTGCGCGCACTTGCAGCCGCAGCAGTTCGCGCCGGCCAGCCGGCGGCAGCGCGGCCCACTGCGCCGGGGAGAGCCACGTCACCTGGTCGGCGGCCTGGTCCACCGCCCAGAGCGTGAAGGTGTCGCGTTCCTCGGGCGTGAGTTGCAAGAGGCTGCGCGGCGTGGCGGGCAGGTCCAGCCGCTCGGCGTCGGCGCGCGACAGGAAAAAAGGCTGGCGCGGCGGGGCGAGGTGGCCGCGCCAGCGCCCCAGTTCGGCGGGCGTGACGGGAATGTTGAGGATGCGCATGGCTTCAGGGTGACAGCTCCGGGGCAGGCTGGGCGTCCGTTCTTCGGCGTACCCTGGCCGCATGATTACCGTCGCCAACCGCATTTTCGTGAACCCCGAGCGGGCTGCCGCCTTCGAGGAGCGCTTTCGCCGCCGCCCCCGCCGGGTGGACCGGCAGCCCGGATTCATCGCCGACCACGTGCTGCGCCCTACTCAGGCCGGCGACCCCTACGTGGTGCTGTCGTTCTGGGACAGCCGCGCGGCGTTCGAGGCGTGGCGCACCTCGCCGGGCTTCAAGGACGGACACAAGGGGGGGCGGACCTTGCCCGAAGACACCGTGCTGAGCAATGTCATCGAGATTCACGAGGTGTTCACCGGCTCAGACGACGCCGGGACCGGTGAGGAAAGCTGAGGTGACGACCATCCACGACCTCCGCTCCACCTTTCCCCGCGCCGGGCGTCTGAACTGGATTGGCCTGCGCGAGGGCCGCCGCCTGCCGGTGCTGAGTGTGCCGGAAGCGGAGGCGCACCCGCTCGTCGGTCTGCTCGGCGATCACGGCAAAACGGCCCCGCCGCGCCTGACCGCGCTGAGCGGCGAGGCTGGTGAGGTGGCGACGCCCGCCCACGCCCCGGCAATTCCTGGGGGACCGGGGCGGCGGCAGGTCACGCTGATTCAGGCCGAGCACCTGCCCGTCATCGCGGCGCTGGCGGGCTTAGGGAGCGTGGCGCCCGAACTGCTGCGGCGCAACCTGCTGGTGTCGGGGATTCCGCTGCTCGCGCTTAAGGACCGCCGCTTTCAGATCGGCGAGGTCGTGCTGGAAGGCACCGGCGAGTGCCACCCCTGCTCACGGATGGAAGAAACCCTGGGGCCGGGCGGCTACAACGCGGTGCGCGGGCACGGTGGCCTGACTGCGCGGGTCATTCGCGGCGGGCGGCTGCGGGTGGGCGACCCCGTAACGGTCTGGGAAGAGGAGCGGTGATTCACCTGCCCACCATGGAGCACGCCCCCGGCCTCGTGCAGCGGCTACGCGAGGGCGCCGTGTGCGTGACCCGCACGGCGGTCAAGGCGGTCATCCGGCGCGAGGGTCAGCTCTGGCTGCTGCACTCGCCGCCGTGGGCCTGCTTCAAGTTTCCCGGCGGTGGGGTGGAGATGGGCGAAAGCCACGCGGAAGCCCTCGCCCGCGAGCTGCGCGAGGAGCTGGGCGCAGAGCTGCGCGGCCCCGGCCCCCTGCTGCTGACCGTCACCGAACTCTGGCCGGCGCGTGAACCGGACGCCGAACTGTTCCGCATGGACTCGTTGTATTTCGCCTGCGAGGTGGAGGCCGGCCAGCACGCGCCCCAGCTCGAAGCCTACGAGTCCGAGTTGGGCCTGACCCCCTGTTGGGTGACGCCCCAGGCCGCAGCCGAGGCGAATGCGGCGGCCCAGGCCCGCGAGGGCGCCCCAGACTGGCTGAAGCGTGAAGTGGCCGTGTTGCGGGCGCTGGGCAAGCCGGGCGCTACCCTGACGCCGTGAGTGTTTCTCGCCCACCCCCCACCTCGCCGCGCACGGCCAAAGGCGCGTTCGGCCTGACCCGCCTGATCGTGGAACTGGGGGTGTTCAGTTCGGCGGTCTTCAGCCTCACGCTATTCGTGGCGGCCATCGTGCAGGCGTACCACACCGTGGCCCAAGCCCTGCACAAGCTCGGCGAGGAAGGCACCGCCAAGGGCCTGATGATCGCCGCCGTGGAGCAGGCCGACCTGCTGCTGGTGGGCATGGCCCTGCTGATGATGAGTTTCGGGATGCAGGCGCTGTTTGTCGGGCGGCTGGAAAATGTTCCCGACTGGCTGCACATCCGCAGCTTCGACGACCTCAAGCAAAAGCTCATCGGCATCGTGGTGGTGGCGCTCGGCGTCAATTTTTTCAGTGTGGCGCTGGCGTGGAAGGGCGGCAGCGACCTGCTGAGCTACGGTGCGGCGCTGGCGGCGGTCATTCTGGCGCTCAGTGGCTACAGCCTGCTGCTTGGGCGGCGGGGCCATGCCGGAGAAGCCGGGGAGGACCATGACGCTTCCCGCGCTTGACGCCCGCCTGGAAGCGGTGTTGCACCTGATTCGCGCCGAAGTTCACGCCGACATCGGCACCGACCACGCTCGCCTGCCGCTGCGGCTGGTGCGGGGGGGCCGCGTCTCGCGCTGCGTGGCGGTGGAACTCAACCCCGGCCCCCTCGCCCTCGCCCGGCGCATGGTCGCCCGCGCCCGATTGACCGAGCAGATTGACGTACGCCAGGGCGACGGCTTTGCCCCCATCCAACCCGGCGAACTGGGCAGCGCCAGCGTGACCGGCATGGGCGCCTACACCATTCGCGGCATTCTGGACCGGGCGGGGGAGCGGCTGCCCCCGGCGCTGGTCCTCCAGCCCAACGACTCGCCGCTGTGGCTGCGAACCTGGGCACGGGAAAACAGTTACCACCTGCGCGCCGAACGGCTGCTGCCCGGCTACTGGGCCTACCCGGTGCTGCGGCTGGAACGGGCGGAGGGGCCGGACCCCGCCTACGCCGACCTGCCCGCAGCGGCGGCCCTGCGCTACGGCCCACTGCTGCTGCGCAAAGGACCAGCGCTGCTGCGTGCGCGCATCGAGGCCGACATTGAGCGCCTGACCCCGGTGGCCGCGCCGGGCCGCGAGGCATGGGCCGAACTCGCGGCGGCGCGTGAGGCGCTGGCTGTGGTGGACGCCGGCTGAGCCCTGACCCCCGTAGTCCTCACCCCCGCACGTTCGTTTCGATGCTCCAGAACTCGGTGCTGACTGTCATGTAGAGCGTCCGGCCTTCCGGCCCCCCGAAGCAGAGGTTGGAGGTCGTCTGCGGCGTCAGCACGCGCCCGAGTTCGTCGCCGTCGGGGGTCAGCACATGTACGCCGTCGCCCGCGCTTGCCCAGATGAGGCCGCCCGCGTCCACCCGCAGGCCGTCGGTCTTGCCGGGTTCGACGGTGAAGTGGACGCCCTGGTACTCGGTTTCGCCCCGCGCATTCAGGCAATAACGGTGCGTGGCGTTGTCGCCGGTGTCGGACACCAGCAGGTTGCCGGAGGGCAGGAAAGCCAGGCCGTTGGGCTTCACCCGGTCGCGGATGGGCGCACTCAGTGTCCCGTCCGGTGCCAGCCGAAACACCCAGCGGCCCGGCAACTCCATCTCGCCGCCGTAGCCTTCCTCGGGCTTGTCGATGCCGTAGGTGGGGTCGGAAAACCACAGGCTGCCGTCGGGCGCGAGGCACACGTCGTTGGGGCTGTTGAGTTTCTTGCCCTCGAACGAGTCGGCTATGCTCTCCCACTCGCCGCCCGGTTCGCGCTGCCGCTCCAGCCGGCGCAGGCCGTGCGAGCAGGCGATGAGGTGGCCCTGCTTGTTCAGGCAGTGGCCGTTCTGGTGGTGGCTGGGGTGCATTTCGGGCGACAGTTGCCCGTCGTCGCTCCAGGCCCAGGTGCGGTTCTGGCGCACGTCGCTGAAAATCACCGCGCTGCGCGCAGGCACGTAGACCGGGCCTTCGGTCCAGGTAAAGCCGTCCGCCAGCCGCCGGGCCTCGGCCCCCGCGGGAAAGAGGTCCAGAAATTCGGGGCGGGCCGCTCGCAAGGTCATGGGGGCAGGGTAGAGGCTAGAGATGTGAAGGGAAAAGCGAGAAACGTTCAGCTTGCGGCGTTTGCCCCGGCCCGCCGCCACGTCCCGCCCCGGCACTCCAGCACCATGCAGCGCCCGTTCTTGATGCGCTCGGCATAGGGAATCGGGTAATTCACCTGCGGCTCCAGCGGCAGCCCCAGCAGGTCACGGGCCAGCGTGCGAAGGGCGATGGAGTGCGAGAAAGCGATGACGCGCCCGCCGGGAAACTCGGCCTGCACGTCCGTTAGCCACCCACGCATCCGCGCCGCCACGTCTTGCAGGCTCTCTCCGCCCGGCACCGCCTGCGCCCAGGGGTCGGCCTGCCAGCCCGCGTAGCCGCCGTGCGCCTGCATCTGCGCCAGCGTGTGGCCCTCGTAGTCGCCCAGATTCAGCTCGCGCAGTCGGGCGTCCAGCCGCAGCGCCCGGCCCGGCAGCGCGAGTTCGGCGGTCTGCCGCGCCCGCGTGAGGTCGCTCGAATAAACGGCGTCGAAAGTCTGCCCCGCCAGTTCCTCGCGCAGCGCTCTGGCCTGCGCCCGGCCCGCGTCGCCCAGCGGGTTGTCGGTCCAGCCCTGCCACTGCCCTCCCTCGTTCCACGCGGTTGCGCCGTGCCGCACGAGCAGCAGGGTAAGGTCCGGCCCCGCCATCTTCAGGGCCGCGCCTCGTAGTCGGGCTGCTCGCTGTCGGTGCTGCCTTCTGGAAGGGGAGGCACCGGGCGGGGCTTGCCGTCCTCGCCGAGCGCCACGAAGGTAAAGAGCCCCCCGGTGGCGAGTTGCTGCTCGCCCGACGCCATGTTTTCGCGGTACACGTCCACCCGGATGGTCATGGACGAGCGCCCCACCCGGATGACGCGGGCGTCGAGCGCCACGGCGTCGCCCACCCGGATGGGCACGTGAAAGTCCACGCCGTCCATGCGGGCGGTGACCACGTTGCCCCCGGCGTGCCGGACGGCGGCGACACTGGCGGCCTTGTCCATCAGCGCCAGCACCCAGCCCCCGAACGCGGTGCCGTGGTAGTTGGTGTCTTTGGGAAACACCAGTTCGAGCATACGGGCGCGGCTGCGCGGCGCGGGCGTGGTGGGCGGGGTCACGGGAGGAGTCACCGGCGGAGCATACCGGCGCGGGTGCCGGGGCAGGGGGTCACTGCCGGGCAGACACCCGCGCGGGCACCTCCGCGAACACGTAGGTAGACCTGCCGCGCCGCCCTTTTGCGAAGTGACCGACCCACCACTAAAGCCTGTTGTCAAGTTGCCGGCGCAAAAAGTAAACAAATGATTTGACACCCCCGGCGGCGCATGGCAGCATACCCGCACAGCCACAATTTGTAAGCGTTCAGGGGCGAAAAAAGCCTCTGTGACGGGAGGTTTTAACATGAAGCGAATCGGATTCCTTGCTCTGCTTTCTCTGTGCGCCGGCTCGGCGCTCGCCGATAAGGTCGTCAACATTGGCTTTTCCGGCCCCCTGTCGGGCGGCGCGGCGGCCTACGGCAAAGACACCCTCAGCGGCCTTCAGATGGCGGTGGACACCCTCAACAAGTCGGGCGGCATCAAGGTCGGCAACGACAAGGTCACCTTCAAGGTGGTCAGCCTCGACGACCGCTACCTGCCCAACGAAACGGCGACCAACGTCAAGCGCCTGACCGGGCAAGACATCCAGTTCATCTTCGTGCCGCACGCGGGCGGGATTCAGGCCGTGCAGCCGCTCGCCATTCGTGACCCCGAATTCCTGCTCGTGGCGTACTCCTCCGAGCCCAAGATTCTGGCGGCCAACAACCCCCTGACCTTCATGCTGCCCCCGCGCTACGACAACTACGCGCAGCCCTTCGTCGCCACCGAGATGAAGACCTTCGGCAAGAAGCTCGCTCTGGTGGGCACCTCGAGCGCCTACGGCAAGCAGTGGGCCGACCTGATCGAGAGCGAGTGGAAAAAGCAGGGCGGCACCGTGGGCCGTGACAACGCCGTGGACTACAACACCACCGTGGACTTCAGCGCCGCCGTGACCAAGGCGCTCTCCGAAAAGCCCGACGTGCTGTTTATCGGTGGCCCCAGCCAGCCCACCGCGCTCGTCATCAAGGCCGCGCGCGAGCAAGGCTTCAAGGGCGGGTTCATCGTGATGGACCAGGCCAAGTTCGAGCAGATGGAAACCGTCATTCCCAAGAACTACCTCGACGGCAGCGTGGGCGTGCTCCCCACCCGCGACTTCCCCGGCACCCAGAGCTTCGTGGTGCAGTACCAGCGCGCCTACAAGAAAATCCCCACCAGCGAAGCGGGCCTGAACTACATGGGCATGAACGTGCTCGCCAAGGCGATGGAACTCGCCGGGACCACATCCGACCCGCGCAAGGTCCGGGCGCAGCTCGACGCCGCCGCCAAGGCGCTGCCGCAGTCCAAGACCGTCTACAAGGTCTTCGGGGTCACGCCGCAGGCCACATGGACGCCGAGTTCCTGATCGCGAGCGCCAAGGGCGGCAAGTACACCAAGCTGCGCGCCGACAAGACCTACAAGTAAGCCGCTGACCGAGGCGGCAAGACAAGGGCACAAGGGCGTCCCGGTTCCTGGGGGACGCGCCTTTTCTTTCCCCGCCCCCGCTTTTCGCCGCCCCGTTTCCCACGTGACAGGAGCTTTCCCTTGACCACAGTTTTGCAACAACTTTTCAACGCGCTCGCGCTCGGCGGGGTGTACGCCCTGGTCGCGCTGGGGCTGACGCTGGTCTACGGCGTGATGAAAATTCCCAACTTCGCCCACGGCGGACTGTACATGCTCGGCGCTTACCTTTCTTACGCGGGCATCAGCTCGCTGGGGCTGGGGTACGTGCCCGCGCTGCTGCTCTCTGCCGTCGTCGTGGCGCTGCTCGCTGCCCTGATGGAACGGGTCATTTTCTTCCCGCTGCGCAACGCGCCGCACGTGCAGCCCATGATTGCCGCGCTGGGCGTGCTGTTTTTTCTGGAAGCCGGGGTGCAGCTCATCTGGGGCGCCGACTTCAAGCAGGTGGCCGAGCCAATCCCAGGCATCCTCAATATCGGCGGCGTCACGATCACCTGGCAGCGCCTGATCGTGCTCGTCGCCAGCGTGGTCGCCATGCTGGGGCTGAACTTCTTCCTGCGCCGCACCCTGACCGGCGCCACCATCGAGGCGATGGCGCAAAACCGTGAGGGCGCACGGCTCGTCGGCATCAACACCGGGCGGGTCGGGATGCTCACCTTCGCCATCTCGGGGGCACTCGCGGCCATCGGGGCATCTCTCATCGCGCCCATCGTGTCGGTCACCCCGGCGATGGGTGAAATCATGAACCTCAAGGTCTTCGCCATCATCATCCTGGGCGGCATGGGCAGCATTCCCGGCGCCATCGTGGGGGCTTTTTTGCTCGCCTTCGCTGAAGTGTTCGGCGGCTACATCAACCTCGACTTTGCTGAGGTCATCGGCTTCGCGGTGCTGGTGGTCGTGCTCGCCATTCGTCCGCAGGGCCTGTTCCGGAGGGCCGCATGATGGGCGCCAGAGGCAAGAGTACAGCGGCGTGGCTGTGGATTCCGGCATTTTTGCTGGCGGCGGCGGTGCCGTTTTTGCACCCCAGCGGCTTTACCATGGAGCTGCTCATCAACGTGATGATCTGGTCCATCGTCACCTACGGGCTCAACGTGCTGCTGGGCTACACCGGGCAGTTGCCGCTGGCGCACGCCGGGTTTTTCGGCATCGGGGCGTATACGGTGGGCATCCTGACGCTCAAGCACGGCTGGAGTTTCTGGGCGGCGTGGCCGCTGGCGGTGGTGCTGTGCGCCCTCGGCGGGCTGCTGCTGGGGCTGGTGGCCTTCCGCACCAAGGGAGACGCCTTTTCCATCTTCACCCTCGGGGTGGGCGTCATCATTCAGCAGGTCATCAACAAGTGGGACGCCCTGACCGGCGGCAACGACGGCCTCAACGGGATTGCGCCGCCCGCCGGGCTCGATACTTTCGCGCACGGGCTGGGGCTCAAGCTCAATGGGGGCTTTTACCTGCTGGCGCTGCTCGCGCTCGCACTCACGGTGCTGGTCGCGGCGCGGGCACGGCACAGCGTCTTCGGGCGTTCGCTGCTCGCCATCCGGGGTGGGGAAGACCTCGCCCGCAGCGCCGGGATTGACGTGTTCGGCCATAAGCTGCGGGCCATGATGCTCTCCACCGCCATCGCGGGCTTCGCGGGTGGGCTGTACGCCGTCTACGTGGGCTTTCTCGGCTCGGCGGTGACAGGGCCGGTAACCACCTTCACCACGCTGCTCTACCTGCTCGTCGGCGGGGTGGGCACGCTGCTCGGGCCGCTGCTCGGTACCGCGCTGATGTACGGGCTGACCCAGCTCCTCAAGGACTTGCAGGACTACCAGTACATCGTCTTCGGGCCGCTGCTGGTGCTGCTGGTGATGTTCATGCCGCAGGGCCTCGTCGGCCTGTGGGAAAAGGTCCGTGCCCGGCGCCGCCCGGTGTCCGCGCCTTCCGCCGCAGAGGTGAGCCATGACTAACCCGAGCACCCCACCGCTGTCAGGGGCCCCGTTGCTGGAAGTGCAGGGCCTCGGCATCCGCTTCGGCGGGCTGCACGCGGTGCGCGACGTGACCGCGCAGCTGCAACCGGGCCGCATCACCGCCATCATCGGACCCAACGGCGCGGGCAAAAGCACCTTCTTCAACCTGATCTCGGGCTTTTACAAACCCACCTCGGGCCGCATCATCTTCCGGGGCGAGGACATCACCCCGCTGCGCACCCACCTGGTCGTCGGGCGCGGCATCGCCCGCACCTTTCAGACGACCACCATCTACCAGGAACTCAGCGTGCTCGACAACGCCATGATCGGCCACCGCGTCCGCACCCGCGCCGGACTGCTCGACGCGCTGCTCCGCACGGGCCGCGAGCGCCACGACGAGAGTGAGAGCCGCGCCGGAGCGATGCGGGCGCTCGAACGGGTGGGCCTCGCCGGACAGGCCGCGCTCCCCGCCGGGGCGCTCAACCAGGAAGGCAAAAAGCGCGTCGGCATCGCCATGGCGCTCGCCAGCGACCCGCACCTGCTGCTGCTCGACGAACCCGCCGCCGGGATGAACCCCGAGGAAACGGAAAACCTGATGGGCCTGATTCGCCAACTGGTGTCGGGCGGCCTGAGCATCGCGCTGGTCGAGCACAAGATGAACCTGGTGATGGGCCTGGCCGACGACATCCTGGTGCTGCACCACGGCCAGAAAATCGCCCAGGGCACCCCGGCGCAGATCACCCGCGACCCGGCGGTGGTCGAAGCCTACCTCGGCTCGCACGCCCACGGCGGGCAGATGGGTCAGGAGCAGGAGCAGGGCGGGCAACCGGGCACCGTTCAGGACGCGGGGGTCGACCATGCTTGAAGTCCGCGACCTGAGCGTCAAATACGGCAACTTCACGGCGCTCCACAGCATCAACCTCACCGTGCAGCCCGGCGAAATCGTGGTGCTGCTCGGCGCCAACGGCGCGGGCAAAAGCACGCTGTTTCGCACCCTCAGCGGCCTGCAACGGCCCTCGGGCGGCGCGGCGACCTGGCAGGGCACCCCGCTGACCGGCGGCAAACCCGAGTTCAACGTGTCGCACGGGGTGTCGCAGTGCCCCGAAGGCCGCCTGCTCTTTCCCGAACTGAGCGTGGAAAAAAACCTGCGGCTCGGCGCCTACGTTCACCGCCGGGACGCAGCGGGCAACGAGCGCGAGCTGGAAAAGGTCTACGAGCTCTTTCCCGCGATGGTGGACAAGCGCCACGCCCCGGCGGGCAGCCTCTCGGGCGGGCAACAGCAGATGGTGGCGATTGGCCGGGCGCTGATGGCGCGGCCCTCGCTTCTGCTGCTCGACGAACCGAGCCTCGGCCTCGCCCCGCTGGTGGTCGAGCAGGTGCTCGCCGCCGCGCAGCAGATCAACGCGCAGGGCGTGAGCGTGCTGCTCGCCGAGCAAAACGCCTACGCCGCGCTGAGCATTGCCCACCGGGGCTACGTGCTCGAAAGCGGTCAGGTGACTTTGCAGGGCACGGCGCAGGAACTGATGAACGATGACCGGGTGCGGAGCGCCTACCTGGGCGTTTGAGGCAGGACTTCTCTGCTTTCTGAGAAACCAAGCGTCAGGGCAGCCGGGCAAGGGAAAGCACAGTTCTCCCTTGTCCGGCTCCTTTTGTGCCGCTTTGCCTTAATCGTTCCGAAGCTGACCATTTCCTGACTTAATGTCTTTAAATCCTTCTCACGCCTCTCTAGAATGTGAGGCATGAATCAAAATTTTCGGAGACTGAGCCTGCTCGCAGGCAGCGTGGCGCTTGCCAGCCTGCTCACCGCTTGCCCAGGCCGGCGCATGTATGACCCGGGCGTGACGCTGAGGTTTTCGCTTCCCGAGGGAGAGAGCCAGAGTGGGCCGATGGCGATTCAGGCGATGTACACCACCCGCGACGAGGCGGGGCAGGTCGTCATGAAGCCGCTGCCTGAAGGCTCGGGCTACGGCTACTTTGGTGGCCGCGAGGGGAGCATCACGCTGAACAAGGTGAGCCTCGACAAGGTGCTCGCTGACGGGAAGTGCTTGCCCTACCGCGCCGACAAGGTGACCCGCGTGACTGAGCCGGCGGCGGTCCGCAGCTGCGACATCAACTTCTTCGTGTACAGCGGCTCGGCGAACAGCCCGGCGCAGCCCAGCAGCGCCAACCTGCGCTACCTGACCCACGACACCTACAGCTACGCGGGCCAGAACTTCACCTACACCTCGGCGTTCAGCGACAAGGGCCTGACCTCGCAGGAAACCGGCACCCGCCGCGCGGGCTGGTCGCTGGTGCGCCACCTCGTGCTCCACCCGTCGGACGCACCGAACACCTACCGCGTCGTGCGTGACAGCGTGGAAGACAGCCAGCTCAACTTGCCCATCACCCTGCACGCCCCCAGCGACTACTTCACCAGCATGGGCGTGAGCACCGGAGGTGCCCAGTGACCAGCCATACAGTGAAAAGCCAGACAGCGAAACTCACTCCCCTGCTGGCCCTGACCGTCCTCGGCGCGGCGCTAGTCTCATGCGGCCAGCAAAACACGGCCCCCAACCTCGGCGGCCTGCCCCCGCTCGACACCGGCATCACCGTGCGTTTCGACGCCGCGCCGGACAACACCTACCTGACCCTGAGCACCGATGAGGACGCCGCGAGCAAGGTGGTCTATCAGAAGGCCGTCCCGACGGGTGCGCGCGACTTCAAGCCCGACCTCAACGACTGGAAGGCGCTGTCCAAAGACGCCGTAGCACTCACCCTGCCCGGCGGTCAGACCACCCCGGCGGTGCTGTTCCTGAAATGGGGCATGTTCCAGGACAAGAACAGCAACGGCAAGCCCGACGCGGGCGAGTGGCTGAACCGCATGACCCATGACCGCGTGGCCTACGCCGACAAAGCCTTCCAGGCCGAGTTCGATGAACCTGCCGCCATGCATCAGGTGTGGAACATCGCCTCCGGCTGGAGCCGCGCCGAGCACTACGTCTACGCCCCGCTGGAAGGCAAGGACGACTTCCGGCGCTTCTCGCGCAGCACCACGTTCTGGGACTTCACGCTGCATGTGGAGACGCCACTGAGCAGCATGTAAGCAGGTAAGCGGTGAGGGGCGGGGGAGCAGAGCGCGGCGTCGGCGGCCCCTCCCCCCGCCGCGCCGTATTTGCCTCCCGAACGGTAACGCCCCCCTCGGCCTGACAGCGCCGGGAGGGGTATTCTGGGGATTATGACCCAGTCGCACGACGAGCCGATGCAGACGATGATGTGGGGTGGCAACGCCGCCTTCATCGAAGGGCTGTACGAGAGTTACCTTCAGGATCCTTCCTCGGTGGGCGCCGAGTGGCGCAGCTATTTCGACGGGCTGCGCGGCGGCGCCCAGGAGCGCGTTCACAGTGAAGTGCAGCAGCGCTTCTACGAGCTCGGCCAGCACCGGGGCCCCGTCACCGTGCAGGTGACCGGCGGCGCGAGCGGTGCCCAGCAGGCGGCGGGCGCCCTCGTGACCGCCTACCGCGTCTACGGGCACATCAGCGCCCGCAACAACCCGCTCAAGCTGCGCGGCGTGCCCACCGTGCCCGAGCTGACCCCCGAGTTCTATGGGCTCTCCGAGGCCGACCTCAGCGAACAGGTGCAGGACAGCCCCTTCAGCGGCACCCTGCGGGACGTCATCGCGCAGCTGCAAGACACCTACTGCGGCGCCATCGGTTTCGAGTACAACTACCTGCCGGCCAACGAACGCGCCTGGTTTCAGGAGCGCATCGAGAAGGGGCGCGGTCAGGGCCGCTACGGCCTGAGCCAGGATGAGCGCCGCCGCCTGATGCAAAAGCTCAACGCCGCCGAAGGCCTGGAGCTGTACCTCAAGAACCGCTACCCCGGCGTCAAGCGCTTCGGTCTGGAAGGCGGCGAGAGCTTTATTCCGCTGATGGACCGCATCATCCAGCAGGCCGGCGGGCGCTACGGCGTCAAGGAAGTCGTGGTGGGCATGGCGCACCGTGGCCGCCTGAACACGCTCGTCAACATCTTCGGCAAGCCCTCGGGCACGCTGTTCGACGAGTTCGACGGCAAAAAGAAACTCAGCGACGACCCCGATATCGCGGGCGACGTGAAGTACCACATGGGCTACTCCAGCGACGTGCGGACCCCCGGCGGCCCGATGCACCTCGCTATGGCCTTCAACCCCTCGCACCTCGAAATCGTGTCGCCCGTCGTGCACGGCTCGGTGCGCGCCCGGCAGGACCGCCGCGGCGACACCGAGCGCAAGCAGGTGTTGCCGATTACCGTGCACGGCGACGCCGCCGTCTCGGGGCAGGGCGTGGTCATGGAGACGCTGAACTTCTCGCGTCTGCGCGGCTTCACGACCGGCGGGGCGATTCGTATCGTCATCAACAACCAGATCGGCTTTACCATCTCCGACCCGCGCGACAGCCGCTCGAGCCGCTACTGCACCGATGTCGCCAAGATCGCCAACGCGCCGGTCATGCACGTCAACGGCGACGACCCCGAAGCGGTGGCCTTCTGCGGGGACCTCGCGCTCGCCTACCGGCAGGAATTCGGCAAGGACGTGTTCATCGACCTGATCTGCTTTCGCCGCAACGGCCACAACGAAGGCGACGAGCCGCGCATGACCCAGCCGGTCATGTACCGCGAAATCGACCAGCACCCCGGCACCCGCGCCCTCTACGCCGCCCAGCTGGAAAAAGACGGTGTGCTCGCTGCCGGTGAAGGCGACAAGCTGGTGAACGACTTCCGCGACCGCCTCGACCGGGGTGAGACCGTCGTGGAAGAGATGGAAAACGCCGAGCAGAGCAAGCTCGCGGTGGACTGGAGCGGCTACACGAACACCCACTGGAAGGACGACGAGGTGGCGACCGCCGTGCCGCGCGAGAAGCTCGAGGCGCTCGGCCTGAAGCTGACGCAGGTGCCCGAGGGCTTCCGCGTGCACCGCACCGTCGAGCGCACCGTCATCAAGGCGCGTGAAGCGATGGCCAGGGGCGAGCAGCCGCTCGACTGGGGCATGGGCGAAATGCTGGCCTACGCCTCGCTGCTCGACGAGGGCTTTGGCCTGCGCCTCGACGGGCAGGACTCGGGGCGCGGCACCTTTGTGCACCGCCACGCCGTGCTGCACAACCAGGACGCCGTAGACCCCCTGAGCGAGGAGTACATGGCGCTCGCGCACCTCTCGCCCGAGCAGGGCCGGGTGGAAGTCATCGACTCGACCCTCTCCGAAGAAGCGGTGCTCGCCTTCGAGTACGGCTACTCGACCAGCGAACCCAAGGCCCTGGTCGCCTGGGAAGCGCAGTTCGGCGACTTCGCCAACGGCGCGCAGGCCGTAGTGGACCAGTTCCTGTCGGCGGGCGAAAGCAAGTGGCAGCGCCTGAGCGGCCTGACCATGCTGCTGCCGCACGGCTACGAAGGCGCCGGCCCCGAGCACTCCAGCGCCCGCCTGGAACGCTACTTGCAGCTGTGCGCGCAGAAGAACATGCAGGTCGTGGTGCCGAGCAGCGCCGCGCAGATTTTCCACCTGCTGCGCCGTCAGGTCCTGCGTCCCTACCGCAAGCCCCTGATTGTGATGACACCCAAGAGCCTGCTGCGCAACAAGCACGCCATGAGCCCGCTGAGCGACCTGTACGACGGCGTGTTCCACGAAGTCATCGGCGACGCCGAAGTGCAGAACGCCCGCCGCGTCGTGCTGAGCAGCGGCAAGCTCCACTGGGAACTCACCGAAGCCCGCGAGAAGGACAAGGAAGGCTACGCCGGCACCGCGCTCGTGCGCCTCGAGCAGCTCTACCCCTTCCCCGCCGAGCAGGTCAAGGCCGAACTCGCCAAGCATCCCGGCGCGCAGGTCGTCTGGGCGCAGGAAGAGCCTGAAAACCAGGGCGCGTGGCTGATGATCTGGGAAGACCTGGAACACTGCCTGCAGCCCGGTCAGACGCTGACCCACGCCAGCCGCCCGCGCTCGGCGAGCACCGCCGTGGGCTACACCAGCGTGCACGTCCGCGAACAGGCCAAGGTCATCGCCGACGCGCTCGGTGAGCCGATCACCCGTCAGGACGTGGACGCCCAGGTGCCGCTCACCGAGGAAGCGAGCGCTCAGGGCTGAGCCCGCACCACAAAGCAGCAAAGAGGAGGGGAGGCCCGCGCAGGCGCCTTCCCCCTCTTCTTTTATTGCCTGCCTGCTTGCTGACCTTTTGAAGCCCGGACGGTGCAGGCGCTACGCTGAGCCATGCGCCGAATGTTCGCCCCGCTGCTGCTCGCTGCGGCCCTGCTGTCCGCTGCTGCCCAGGCCCAGGCGGTCTATGGCCCACCCGCACCCCCGGCACCTGTATCCCCAGCGCCTGGACTCCCTGCGCCCGTCACGCCCGCGCCGGCTGCGGCTGTGGCAGTCGCTCCCGGCCTCGCGCTGACCGCTCCCGCAGATACCCTACGCGAGTACCGTCTGAGCGAAACGACCCGCGTGCGCTACGACAACGTGCAACTTGAGGTGAGCGGGGGCACGCCGGAGACAGCGGCGGCCTTTCAGAACCAGTTTCGCGCCGCGCTGCGGGCCCGCGAGGGCGAGCGGACCCTGAACGCCAAGCAGTTTCTCAAGGTGCTGCCCGCCGAGGGCACGCCGGGGCGTTACCTCTGGAACACCATCAGCAGCGAAGGCGGCAAGGCGGTGTCGTCGCGCTCGCTGCGGACGCTGGGCACGGCGGACGGCGGCACCCTGACCTTCCAGCCCGAGGCGGTGGCTGCCGGCACCGACCCCAGCGTGGCTGCGCTGCTCGCGCCCGTGCAGGCCGAACTCGCCCGCACCCACGCCGAACTGCTCGCGGGCCTCGACCCGGCCAGCTTCGGGCTGCTGCGCGGCGGCCCGGCGGCGGGCAGTCCCAAGCCGGGGCAGGGCTTCGTGCGTCTGAAGACCTTGCAGCCGCCCTCGCCGCTCATGTCGCTGCCGGGGCAACAGGTGGTGGGGGCGCCGCTGCAAGTCGAGCAGCAACTGCGCTTCGAGAACGAGGAGGGTGGGCAGCTCGTCTTTTTCCGTCAGGCGCGGGTGGTGCAGCCGGGGCAGCTGCTGAGCGGGTCGGTCGAGGGCCTGATGACCCTGTCGCGCTACGTCTACGACGGCGAACTGCGCCTGACTCCCGATGGCCTGCCGGTCAGTGCCGAGCGCGGCGAAGCCTACGCCGTGCAGATGTCAGGCCGCCTCAAGCAGGGCGACCTGAGCGCGACCTACAGCTTGAACGTGACGGTGACCTCGCTGCTGACGCTGACGCCGGTCAAATAATCGGACCGTCCTCGCAGGCCAGTCACTAAGCCTTCTGGCCTAGCACCGTAAAGCGCGGCGGCGCGGTGTACCCTGCCCGTCGTGACTCGCAATTCTGCCTCCCCGCGCCTGCCTGCCGGGGCCAGGGCCAGAGCGCCCCAGGTGCTCAGCGCCCTGGGCCGGCTTTACCCCGACGCCCGCACCGAACTCGTGTTCAATACGCCCTTTGAGCTGCTCGTCGCCACCGTTCTGTCGGCGCAGGCCACCGACGTGAGCGTGAACGCCGCCACTCCCGCCCTTTTCGCCGCCTACCCCGACGCCCACGCCCTGAGTCAGGCGACGGCGGACGACATCGAGCCGTACATCCGCTCTATCGGGCTGTACCGCGGCAAGGCGAAGAATCTGGCCGCGCTCGCCCGGCTCCTTGTAGAGCGGCACGGCGGCGAGGTGCCCAACGACTTCGACGCGGTGGTGGCCCTCCCCGGCGCGGGCCGCAAGACCGCCAATGTGGTGCTGTCCAATGCCTACGACTACCCCGCCATCGCGGTGGACACCCACGTGGGCCGCCTCGCCCGCCGGCTGGGGCTGAGCGTGCAGACCAACCCCGACAAAGTGGAAGCCGACCTGCAAAAGCTCTTTCCCCGTGACCGCTGGGTGTTCCTGCACCACGCGCTGATCCTGCATGGCCGCCGCGTCTGCCACGCCCGCAAGCCCCAGTGCCCGTCGTGCGAATTGGCGAGCTTCTGTCCGAAAGTAGGGGTGGAGCATGTCGAGGGTTGATGGTGAACGGTTGATGGAGAAGCAGCTTTTCCTATCAACCATCAACCCTCTCCCATCAACGCACCGGGGCCGCCCATGAGCTGGCGCTTTACCCGGCAGGTCTGGCTGTACCTGCTCTCGGCCTTCAGCTTCGGGCTGTCGCAGGCGTTCATGATGCTGTTTCTCAATTTCTACCTGCGGGCGCTGGGCCTCGACCCGGCGTGGCAGGGCTTTCTCAACGCGCTGCCCGCGCTGACCCTGGCGGCGCTGAGCCTGCCGGCGGTGGCGCTCGCCCGGCGCATCAGCAACGCGCACACCCTCAAGGTCGGCGCGGCGCTGAGTATGCTCGGCACGCTGCTGATGGCGCTCGCGCACGGGCCGGTGCTGGTCATCGTGGGCGGGCTGATTCAGGGCGCAGGCTCGGCGCTGAGCGTGGTTGCCGGGGCGCCCTTCATGGCGAACAACAGCGACGAAAAGTCGCGGGTGGCGCTGTTCAGCGTGCAAAGCGCCCTGATGACCGGCGCCGGCTTTCTGGGCAACCTGCTGGGGGGCCGGGTGCCCGAACTGTACGCGGCAGCCACCCACACGCTGCCGAGCAGCCTGGGCGCCCTGCGCGTGGCCCTGCTCGTTGCGGCGGGACTGCAACTGCTGGGGCTCTTGCCGGTGCTGTTCCTGCGTCCGAGCGGCAAGACCCGGCCCGCGGGCCGCAGCCTCGCCGTGCGCGACAAGGCCACCATGGCCCGGCTGGTCTTTCCCAACGTGCTGGTGGGCCTGGGGGCGGGGGCGACCATTCCCTTTCTGAACGTGTATATCGAGGGCCGCTTTCACGTGGATTACGCCAGCCTGGGCAGCCTGTTCGCCTGGACCAGCCTGGCGACGGCGCTCACCTCATTGGTGCAGCCCCTGCTGGTGCGGCGGCTCGGGCAGTTGCCGACAGTGCTGGCGGTGCAGGTGAGCAGCTTGCCGTTTCTGGCGCTGTTGGGCTTCGCGCCGCAGCTCTGGATGGTCACGGTGGCGATGTTTACGCGCGGCGCCCTGATGAACGCGGCGGGCCCGGTCTACAGCGCCTACGCCATGACCGTGCTGCCCGAGGAAGACCGGCCCATGTACTCGGCGGTCAACACCATGGCCTGGGACCTGGGCTGGGCGCTCAGTTCCATGCTCTCAGGCGTGGTGCGCGGGGCGCTGGACTTCAGTCTCGCTTTCAACGTGCTGTTCGGCTGGACGCTGCTGATGTACGCCGCCAGCGTGCTCGCCATCTATCTGGGGCTCTATCGCCGCGCGGGGGCCGGCGTGCGGGCCGGGGGAGTACACTGAGACTTGATGAGTGAGCTGACTCCTTTGCAGCGCCTGCACCGCATTCAGGCCATTGACCTGAATCTCGACCGCCTGCGAGCCGAGGAGGGCAACTTCCCCGACGACCTGCGGGCGGCCCGCGCCGAGCAGGACCGACTGAACAACGACCTCGAAGACACCGAGATCACCCTGGAAGGCTTCGAGAAAAAGGTCCGCCAGCACGAACTCGACCTCGCCAGCCTGCGCGAACAGCTGGCCCGCGCCCGCGAAGACCAGGAAAAAAATGCCTTCGACTCGCGTGCCCAGAGCCAGTACGGCAGCCGCATCCAGCAGCTCGAGGAGCGGGCCGAGGAACTCGAAGAAGACCTCGCCCCCCTGCGCGAGCGGGTGCAGGAGCTGAGCGGCAAGGCGAGCGGTCTGCGTGACCAGCACCGCGCCCTGCGCCCGCAGCTCGGCGAACTCGAGGACCGTGACGAGGGCCGCATCCAGGGCCTGCGCGACCAGGGCGAAGGCGAACGCCAGGAACGCGCCAGTCTGGTCGAGCACCTCGACGCCCGCACCGTCAAGGAATACGACATGATCCGCAAGGCGAAAAAGGGTGTCGGCCTCGCCGAGGTCAGGGGCGGACGCTGCTCGGCGTGCAACGTGATGCTGCCGGTCAACGTGCAGCAAAAGGTCGCCCAGGCCAAGCTGCCCCCGGTCAAGTGCCCCTCGTGTGGCCGCTTCCTGATTCGCCTCGACGCCTGAGCCCAGCTAGCAAAAGCCCCACCCGCCAGCTTCGGCTCGGGTGGGGCTTTTCTTGGTAGGAGTGGCTGCTCTCAGCCTTCTTGTTTGACGGGCTCCGGCACGGCCTGCACCGGGGCCACAGCAGCCGCCACCGCCTGGGGCGTGACCTGCTGCGGAGTCACCGCCGCTGCGGCCACCGGGGTGCCCTGGCCGGCCTCCACCTGGGGCTGGGCGGCAATGACCTGCACCTGGGCCGGTGCGGGCGCGGCGGGGCCAGCGTCGCGCATGGCGCCGTCGAACTCTTCTTTCAGACCCTGGGTGCTGCGCCGGAATTCGCGCAGGCCCGCGCCGAGGCTCTTGCCGAGTTCGGGCAGTTTGCGCGGACCAAACACCAGCAGGGCCACGAGCAGGATGATCAGGATTTCAGGTGCGCCGAGGTTGGGCATGGGGGTCTCCTTGGGGAACCGCGCCGGGGGCGGCTCGACAGCGTTCAGTGTAGTCCCGTCAGATCAAAGCCAGGTTAAACGGGAATTGAGCGGAGACTGGTTCAAAGCAAGCCAGACCAAGAAAAAGGACGCTGCCCGTAAGCAACGTCCTCTCTGGTGGAGCTGAGGGGATTCGAACCCCTGACCTTCTGAATGCCATTCAGACGCGCTCCCAACTGCGCCACAGCCCCGAACAGCTCAGCTAGTGTACAGAGGGTTGCCGAATCTGTCAACGGGGGCGAGCGGCACAAGTTCCGGTAAGAGTGACCTTTGGCCTACATGCCCATTCTGCGGCGAAAATCTGCCGCGGACGTGAACAGGTGCGCCGACCAGCCGGCGGCCCGCGCTGCTTCCACGTTTTCTATGCTGTCGTCCCAGAAAACGATCTGTTCGGGGGCAACGCCGAGGGTAGCGGTCACTGCCGCGTAGTAATCGCCGCTCGGCTTGCGGTGGCCGACGGCGTAACTGGCAAAATGCCCGTCGGTTACGGCGTCCAGGCCGCTCTCGGTCATCAGGTGCTGCACGCGCAGTTGCTCCTGATTGGTCGCCAGGTAGACCCCCCAGCCGGCACTCCGTAAGTCAGCGGTGGCGGCCAGCATGTCGCGGTTCGGTCTGTTTTCGTACTCCAGCCACTCCCGGTAAAACTCCTCCGGCGACCCCTCGCGGCCAACCGCTTGCATCAGCGTGGGCAGATGCTCCAGCACGCTGCTTTTTCCGGTGGAAGCGGACTGAAAGCCGTCGGCGAAAAAAGCCCGGACGGGCGCAGCGGGAAAGCGCGAGCAGAAGAAATCAGGCAGCTCGATCAGGACACCGTCCACGTCGAGGAGCAGCACCTGAGAGGCCGGGTCCAGCGCGGGCAGTCGAGGGTGTGGCCGCAAGCGCTCTTGCAGGGAGCGGAGGTTCAGTCTGGGCATAGTGTCCTCCCACCCAGCCCGTCAGGCCTTCTGGCCTTCATCCTCGTCCCCGAATCTCCTCCAGCGTGTCCTGCACCAGCAGTTCGCCGTCGCGGTAGACGGTGCGCATCAGCGAGCCGGGGAAATCGGTGTCGAAGGTGCGGTACTGCCGGGTCACCATGCGTCCGTTTTCCTCCACCAAATCCAGCACGCCGTCCTTGCTGCGCTTGCCGGGGTCGGTCACCGGGTCTTTGTAGATGCCCCGGTATTCGCCGTCGATCAGGCCCGCGCTGGCCTTGTAGGCGAAGCGCTGGGTGTCGCGGTCCACCTTTTGCAGCAGCGCCCCGCCCATGCCGAAGGTGACGTTTTCGGCGGAAAAGCCGTCCACGTACAGGTTTTGCAGAATCTGGCGAATGGTGCTCTCGTCTATGCCGTCGCCCTGAATCACCCGGACGTGTTGCAGCACCTTGAAGCCCTTGGAGTTGGTGGTGGTGCCGTACTTGGCGGCCAGCGCGTTCACCGCGAGGCGCACCATCGCCGGGGGGTCGCCGGAGTCGGGACGGACGACCAGGGTGCCGCCGCTCTCCTCGACTTCTTTCCGCAAGGTTTCGCCCCAGTGCACGTTGATGGCGTGTTTCAGGTCGTAGCTGTCCGAGACGACGGCGTACACCTTACCGGGCTTGCCGAACTGCCGGACCATGTTGCGGTAGGCGTCCACCTCGTGCTCCTTGCCCCAGCTGGTGATGGTGGAGTGCTCGGCGGCGGGAATAGAAAAGCCCGCCAGCTCGGCGCCGTAGTAGTTGCGGCCCACCCGCAGGGCCTCCAGGGTGTCGCTGCCCTGAAAGTTGACGAGATGCGCCAGCCCGCCGATGCCCGCGCTTTCGCGGCTGCTCACGCCGCGCGAGCCGAAATCGTGCAGCTTGAAGGGCAGCTCCTCGGCGGCGCGGTCGGAGGTGTCTTCCAGCGCCTGCCGAATGATTTCGCGGATATGCCAGCTCTGGGTGCAGACGGTGGTGGGATACCACACCCGCATCAGCATCGTCTCGAACCAGCCGGGCAGCCAGGGCAGCTCGGGGTCGGTGTTGGTGCAGCTCATCAGCACGTTGTGGATGGGCACCAGCGTCCCTTCGGGCACCGCGCGGATTTCCAGCGGCAGCTTGCCGCCGTGCACCTCCACTACTCGCCGCCAGCCCTCATAGGGAAACGGCTCGCCGTGCGCCTCGATGACGGCGCGGGCTTCTTCGACCATCTCCATCGTCACCCGGCGGGTCAGGTAGCGGCTCAGGATGTACTGCAAGCCGAAAAAGCGCGTGACCGGGTAGCGCCCGCCGCGCGATTCCAGATATGAAAACAGCCGGGTGGTGCCGGGCGGGTACTGCAAAAAGTGGCTCGACTTGTACGAGTCGGTGTCCAGAATCAGGTTGAGGTCCGAAAGCGGGGTGGTCATGGGGGGTCCTCCAGTACGGCGAGCAATGAGGCAGGGGCAGAGCGGGAGAGGCTTACCAGGGCGAGGAATTGGACTGAGGCGGCGCAGGACGCGGCTCGCTCAGGCGCAGTTCCTCGGAGGGCATCGGCTCACCGAACTGCATGTATTTGCGCGCGGTCTCGGGCGTGCCGCGCCCTTGCAGCACCCGGATGACCGGGCGTTCCTGCGGGTTGCCGAGTTCGACCAGCGCCAGGCGGCCCGTTTCGTAGGCGCCGAGGTCCACGTACACATGCCGTCCCAGTCGGGTTGGCTGGCGCACCGGGGTGTGCCCGTGCAGGCTGTAGACCACGCCGTCCGGTAGGGGAAACGGCCCCTCGAAAGGCCGCAGCCACAGCGCCGCCGACAGCGGGTTGGGGTGGGTCTGGTGTGCGACCGGGGGCGCGGCGTGCGACACCAGCACACTTGGCCGGTCGGCGCCGGGGGCCTCGGCGTGAATCTCGCCGTCGGCGGTCACGTACACCACGCGCCTGAGGTCGGGCAGGTTCAAGTACCGCTCCAGCAGCGCGGGAAACTGTTCCAGCGTCAGGCTGCCGAGTTCGCGGCGCACCGTTTCGCCCCCGGCGCGCATCCACCAGTGGTAGCCCTCCATCGCCCGGCGGTAGTCGCCCATATCGTGGGTGCCGAGGTAGTCCTTGTACCAGCGCGGCCCTTCCTGCGCCATGCGCTCGTGGTTGCCCATCAGTAGGGTGGCGCGGCCCGCCGCGTGGAGTTCGAGCAGCAGTTCGATGGTGGCGAGACTGTTGGGGCCACGGTCAATCGCGTCGCCCAGGCTCAGGAAATGCGCCGAGGGAAAGCGGTCCACGGCGGCGCGCAGCAGGTCCACCCGCCCGTGCAGGTCGGGAATGACGATGACCTGTCTCACGCCTTTTCCCCGAGCTGGCTGTCCTCTGGCTCATCGGCCCCAGGTTCATCAGAGAAGTCGAGCAAAGTCTGCTTGCTGCGCTCGCGCAGGAGCCGAGGCGCGTCGGTGTCGGGAGTGAAGGTCAGGTGGCCCTGCGCCGCCCGCACGCGGTAGCCCTGGCCGTCGGCGGCGCCGGGCAGCCACTCGGCGGGAAGTTGAAAGGTGCGGCCCTGCTCGTCTTCCACGTCGGCGAGCCCGGCGTCCTCGTCGAGCACGTCAATCACCAGCAAGGTGTCGGCGGAGTCTTGCGTCATGCCGCGAGTCTAGAGGGAATAAGCAGAGGGGGTAAGGAAACGATTACCGCTCGGCAAGCACCGCCCGCGCCTCCGCGACCTCGTTCCAGGGGAGCGTCTCCGTCGCGCGTTCAAGGGTGTCCTCGGGGCCCTTGCCCGCCAGTAGCACGGTGTCGCCCGGCTGCGCGTGCGTGACGGCATACCGGATGGCCTCGCGCCGGTCGCCGATACTGACGAAGTTGCTGCGGCCTTCCTCGCGGGCGCCGCGCTCCATCTCATTCAGGATGTCCTGAAGTGGCGTATCGCGGCAGTCCTCCTCCGTCAAAATCGCGTGGTCGGCCAGCCGCGTCGCCACCTCGCCGAGCGGTGCGCGCTTGTACGGGTCGCGCGGGCCGCCCGCTGAGCCGATGACCACCCACAGGTGCCCGGCGGTGGTCGCCCGCAGCGTGCCGAGCGCCTTTTCCAGACTCGGCGGCGTGTGCGCGAAATCCACGATGACGCGGGGAGAGGTTGCACCGCCCGGCACGAGTTCCATGCGCCCCGGCACGCCCCGGAAGGACGCCAGGCCCGCCTGAAGTTGCAAGGCGGTGGCGCCGAGGTGATGGGCCGCCGCCATGCCCGCCAGCGCGTTGGCGACGTTGAAGCGGCCAATCATCGGCAGCTCGGCCTGAAAGTCGCCCGCCGGAGACACCACCCGGAAATGCAGCCCGCTGTGGCGCTCCTCGATGTCCTGTGCCCGCCAGTCGGCGTGCTGGTTCTCGGCGGAGTAGGTCGTTTCCCCCGGCGCGATGCCCCGCAGTTGCGCGGTCCAGGGGTCGTCCACGTTCAGCACGGCGAAGCGGGCGCGCTCGACCAGTTTGCGTTTGTCGGCGAAGTAGTTGTCCAGCGTGCCGTGAAAGTCGAGGTGTTCGCTGCTCAGGTGCGTCCACACCGCCACGTCCCAGTCCACGCCGCGCACCCGGTCGAGCGACAGCGCGTGGCTGCTCGCTTCGAGGACCGTCGCCTGCGCGCCCGCCGCCACCATCTCGCGCAGCGTGTCCTGCACCTGCGGCGCCTCGGGCGTGGTGAAGTGCGCGGGAAAATGCCGCAATTCGCCGTCGGGCAGCTCATAGCCGACGGTGGACAGCAGCCCGGTGGCGAGCCCCGCCGAGCGCAGCAGGTGCCGGGTCAGCCAGCTCGTCGTCGTCTTGCCGTCGGTGCCGGTCACGCCGACCACCTTCAACTCGCGGCTGGGGTGCCCCGCCAGGGCCGCCGCCGCGTCGGCCAGTGCAGCGCGGGCGTTCGGCACCGTCAGGTAGGGCAGCGGCGAAGTTTGCCCGTCTGCCAGTCCTTCTCCCAGCACCGCCACCGCGCCCGCCGCCTGCGCCTGTTCCATAAAGCTGTGCCCGTCGAACTTGGCGCCCCGAATCGCCACGAATGCGGAGCCCGGCTGCACCCACGCCGCGTTGTGGGTCACGCCCGTCACCTCGGTGTCGGTCTGGGGGTCGGTCTCAGGAGCAGGCAACTGAAGTGCGGCGGCGAGGTCGGAAAGGCGCATAGGGGAGAGGGTAGAGCTTCTTTTGACCCTCTACCAAGGGGAGAGGGCCTTGCAAAGCAAGGGGTGAGGGGTCTCTCAGCGCAGCAGCGGCAGCCCGTAGCCGTGTGCCTGCACCCGCCCGCACACCCACTCGAAGGCCTGCGGGTCGTGCACGAAGTCGAGGGCGTCGCCGTCCACCCGCACCACCGGGCACAGGTCGAAGGCGGCAATCCACCCGGCGTAGAGCCGGTTCAGGCCCGCGAGGTACTCGTCGGGGATGGCCTGCTCGTAGTCGCGTCCGCGCAGAGCGATGCGCCGCCGCAGCGTAGGCAGCCCCGCGTCGATGTGAATCAGCAGGTCCGGCACCCGCAGCGCGGGCAGCACGCCTTCGTACAGGCCCCGGTAGGTCTGCCAGTCGCGCTCCCCCATCTGGCCTGACTCGTAGAGGTTGCGGGCGAAGATGTTGGCGTCCTCGAACACGGTGCGGTCCTGAATCACGTAGCGCGCGCCCGTCACCATACCGAGGTGCTGCTCGAGCCGCCGCGACAGGAAATACACCTGCGAGTGAAAGGAGTACTGTCGCATATCGTGGTAAAAGTCTTCCAGGTAGGGGTTTTCGGCATACGGCTCGTACACCGGGCGCAGGCCGTAGCGCTCGGCGAGCATCCGCGTCAGCGTGCTTTTGCCGCTGCCGATGTTGCCCGACACCGCCACGTACATCAGCGGTCCTCCCCGGCGGGGGCCTGCGCGAGTGCCGCGTCGATCTGGTCGAAAATCGCCTGCTGGTCGGCTTCGTTCGCCACGAAGTCGTAGTTCCCCGCCTCCAGAATCAGGTGCGGGTGGGCGTAGGTGCGGAAATAGTCGTCGTAGCGCCCCGTCAGGTCGGCGAGGTAGGCGGCCTTCATGTCGTGCTCGAAGGGTCGGCCCCGCCGGGCGATGCGGCGCAGCAATTCCGGCGGGTCGGCCCGCAGGTACACCACCAGGTCGGGCGTGGGCAGCCGGGGCGAGAGGTGGCCGTAGAGGTCCTGATACAGGTCGAACTCGGCGTCGCGCAGGTTCATCGCCGCGAAGATGAAGTCCTTGTCGAACAGGTAGTCGCTGACCACCTCCGGGCGGTAAAGCCCCGGCTGCCACAGTTGCGAGAGCTGCTTGAAGCGCGAGAGCAGAAAAAACGCCTGCACCTGAAAGGCGTAGGCCTGCGGCTGCTCGTAGAACTTCGCCAGGAAAGGGTTTTCCTCCACCACTTCCAGATTCAGCTCTGCCCCGCTGCGCTGCGCCAGCCGCTGCGCGAGGCTCGTTTTGCCCACTCCGATCGGCCCTTCCACCACGACATACATCAGGAGGAAGTGTAGAGCGTAGCGGGAAAAGAGATGCCCCTTCGCCCGCCACGCCCTTTTGCCGCGCTCGCTTGCCCGGCTCTTAGCCCACCGTGCGCTTGAGCAGCGTTACCGGCACCTTGACCTGCTGGCGGTCGCGCCACAGGGTCAGGGTCACCGTTTCGCCGGGGCGCTTGGCCGCGACCAGCCGGATCACGTCAAAGGAGTTACGCACGCTCTGGCCGTCCACCGCCACGATCACGTCGCCCAGCGGGGCGAGCAGTTGCCCCTTGGCGTTGCGTAGCGAGCCGCGCAGGTCGGCCACAGCGGCGGCGCTTCCGGCGGCCACCTCGTCCACCAGGGCGCCCTCGGCACTCGTCAGGCCCGCGAACTCGCGCAGCCGGGGTCGAGGGTGTCGAGGTCCACCAGGGTCGCGCCCAGGGTGCCGCGCTGCGGGGCGCCGGTCTTTTCGAGGTCGTCCACGCTCTGCGCCACCAGGTCGCTCGGCAGCGCCAGCCCGATCAATCCCGCCACCGCCAGGTTCGGCGCGGCGTTGGCGGCGGCCACCCCGACCACGGCGCCGCGCGAGTCGAGGACCGGGCCGCCGGAGTTGCCCTGCTGGATGCTGGCGGTGGTCGCCAGGTACTGCCCGACCTCCTGGGCAATCGTGTCGGTGCGCGGCACGTCGCGGGCGCTGGCGAGCACGCTGAAAATCCCGGTGCTCACGAAGTTGGGAAAACGCAGCGGCGTGCCGATGACCAGCAGCTTTTGTCCCGGCACCAGCCGCGCACTGTCTCCGAACGCCAGCGTGCCCGGCGCCGTGACCCCCTGCACCCGCAGCAGCGCGATGTCGATGCCGGGGTCGGTGGCCTCGATGCGGGCGGTCGCCTGCCGGCCGTTGGACAGCGTGACCGTGATCGCTTCCTGGTCCTCGACCACGTGATAGTTGGTCACGATCAGGTCACGCTTGTAAAAAAATCCGCTGCCGACTTCGACCGGGTCGTCGCCGGGTTGCAGCGCTTCCTTACGCAGCCGCACGTCGATACGCACCACGGCGGGCAGCGCGGCCTGCACGACCTCCACGGTGTTGATCTCGTCGGGGGTGACCAGCGCCTGCTGGGCTGATACCCGCCCGACCAGATATGCGCCGGCCGCCGCGCCGAACAGCAGCAGCGTCAGGGCGGCGGCGCGCAGGGGCTTCACTCGCCGCCGCCCCCCTCGCCGCCCGACTTGCGCGAGTCGTTGACGTAAAAGCCGCTGCCTTTAAAGGCGATGGCCGGGCGCGACAGCACCCGTTTGACCGGCGCGCCGGTTTCGGGGTGCTCGGTGTAGGGGTCGTCGCGCATGTGCTGCACGAGTTCGTAGATTTCGCCGGTGTTCAGGTCTTTGTAGAGGTAGGTGGGCATCAGTGGGGTCCTTCGGGGCGGGGGCGAGCGCCGGCTGGGCGCCGTCCCCGGCAAAACAGGGGGTCGGGATGGAGAAAGCCCGTCTCGCACGCGAGCGAGGCCGCGCCCATCCTAGCAGGACGCGGGCCGGGCGCGACCCTGAGTGTCTTACACATCCTGCTCACTTGCCTGCGGCGCTCATCGGTGTGTTCGGGTGCTATCCTGCCCGCCGAACCCCACACGAGTGGGCGGGGTTCGACTTCTTCGGGCAGCGCAAGGCCCCGGCGACACGTGATGTCACAAGCCGGGGAGACGAGGTGGAGGTCAGCGACTTTTCTGCGGATGCCTCCAGGCCCCGGTGAACGGGCCTACCCGGCGCGTGCTTTGCCGCTCTGAGTCAAAGACTCCGGCAGGCAGAACCACGCGCAAGCCCGGCGATAAGCCCCGCAGCAATGCGGGCATAAGGCCGGGCAGCTCACCACACCCCAGCAAGTGGCTGTGCGCGGCGCCGTCCCCCGGTGGACCTTCCCTTTTCGCCCCGGTGCGGAAGCGGAGTCCTCCGGGCGAGGCAAGGCGCCCACGCACGCCAGAGGAGCTTTTATGTGTGGAATTGTCGGTTATATCGGTCCCAGGCAGGCGCAGGACGTGCTGCTGAGCGGTCTTTCCAAGCTCGAATACCGTGGTTACGACAGCGCGGGCGTGGCGGTCGGTGACGGCGCGTGCATCGCGGTGCGCAAGAAGGCGGGCAAGCTCGCCAACCTCGCGGGTGACTTGCAGGCCGCGCCGCTGAGCGGCAGCTTTGGCATCGGGCACACCCGCTGGGCCACCCACGGTCTGCCCAACGACCGCAACAGCCACCCCCACACCACCGAAGACGGGCGCATCGTGCTAGTGCACAACGGCATCATCGAGAACTACCTGCCGCTCAAGGAAGAGCTGCTCGCACGCGGCCACACCTTCAAGAGCGACACCGACTCTGAAGTGGTCGCCCACCTGATCGAGGAGGCGTACCAGGGCAACCTCGAAGAAGCGGTGCAGGCGGCGCTGGCGCAGGTGCGCGGGGCCTACGCGCTCGTCGTGACCCATGTGGACCACCGCGAAATCGTGGCGGCCCGCACCGTGTCCCCGCTGGTGATGGGCGTGGGCGAAGGCGAGATGTTCCTGGCCTCGGACGTGCCCGCGCTGCTCGCCTACACCCGGCAGATGGTGTTCCTGATGGACGGCGATATGGTGATTCTCAGCGACGACGGCTACCGCGTCACCGACCTGCAAGGCCACCCCGTGCAGCGCGACGTGGAGACCATCGAGTGGGACGCCGAGGCCGCCGAGAAGGGCGGATTCGACACCTACATGCTCAAGGAAATCTACGAGCAGCCCCAGGCGCTGACCAACACCCTGCTCGGGCGCCTGCGTGACGAACAGGGCGCGGTGGACCTCGACATCAGCCTCGACCCCACGTCGTTCAAGCGCATCTCCATCGTGGCCTGCGGCACTGCGTACTACGCCGGGCTGGTCGGCGAGTACCTGATCGAGCAGCTCGCCCGCATCCCGGTGGAGGTGGACGTGGCGAGCGAGTACCGCTATCGCAACCCGCTGGTCGGGGAAAACACCCTGGCGATTGCGGTGAGCCAGTCGGGCGAAACCATCGACACGCTCGAGGCCATGCGCGAGGCGAAAAAGGGCGGGGCGCAAACGCTGGGCGTCATCAACGCCAAGGGCAGCTCCATGACCCGCGAACTCGACAGCACGCTGTATATCCACGCCGGACCCGAAATCGGCGTGGCGAGTACCAAGGCGTACACCAGCATGGTGAGTGCCTTCCTGATGCTGGCGCTGTGGCTGGGCCGCGCGCGCGGCACCCTGAGCGACGCGGAGGGCGCCGAGCTGATCCACGCCGCCCGCGAACTGCCCCGCCTGGTCGAGGACGCGCTCAAGCCCGAGCGCGTGCAGCGCATCAAGGAAGTCGCCGAGAAGTACGCCCACGCCCGCGACTACCTGTTTCTGGGGCGCGGCGTGAACAGCCCCACCGCCTTCGAGGGCGCACTCAAGCTCAAGGAAATCAGCTACATCCACGCCGAGGCCTACGCGGCGGGCGAGATGAAGCACGGCCCCATCGCCCTGATCGACGAGAACCTGCCGGTCGCGGTGATTGCGACGGAGAGCCGCTTGCTCGAAAAGACCATTTCCAACGTGCAGGAAGTCCGTGCCCGCGCCGGCAAGGTCATTCTGTTTCTCTCCGACGGCGACGAAGAAAATGCCCTGCACGGCGACGACGTGGTGTACCTGCCCCGTGCCCACGAACTCGTCAGCCCGGTGGTCAACGCGGTGGCGATGCAACTGCTCGCCTACTTCACCGCGACGGCGCTCGGCAAGGACGTGGACAAGCCGCGCAACCTCGCCAAGTCGGTGACGGTGGAGTAAGGGCACCGACGCGGCCTGCGTACTGAATAGCCTAAAGGGGTGCCCGACCTCCCAGAGGAACGGCGTCCCTTTTCTATGCCTCCTGGCGGTCCAGGCTCTAAAGAATCCCTGGCGGCGGCCTTCCGGTGCCTGCTCTAGAG
Source organism: Deinococcus radiodurans R1 = ATCC 13939 = DSM 20539 (assembly GCF_000008565.1). Taxonomy (GTDB): domain Bacteria; phylum Deinococcota; class Deinococci; order Deinococcales; family Deinococcaceae; genus Deinococcus; species Deinococcus radiodurans. The sequence continues at coordinate 304,819 of NC_001263.1, forward strand.
CATTTGACAAAAAGATGGCACAGCTTTTTGGCGAGCGGAACGAGTACAAAACGTTGAGCAGGACGGAGAATGGAGCGGGTGGCGGTGCTGTTGCCGACACCCGCGTAATTCGGAGAACTGCTCTAGACTGACGGCATGTCCCTCAGCGAGCTCGCCGGAAAACCCGCCCCCCAGTCCTTGCTGACCAATATCCCGCGCCTGGTCGCGCAGTACTACGAGACCCGCCCCGACCCCGGCAGCGCCGCGCAGCAGGTCGCGTTCGGCACCAGCGGGCACCGGGGCACCAGCCTGAACGGCACCTTCAACGAGGCGCACATTCAGGCGATTGCACAGGCGGTGGCCGAGTACCGCGCCGGGGCGGGCATCGACGGGCCGCTGTTCATGGGCCTCGACACCCACGCGTTGTCCGAACCCGCCTGGTCCACCGCCCTGCGGGTGCTGGTGGCGAACGGGGTAAAGGTCCACGTCCAGCCGGGCTTTTTCACGCCCACGCCGCTCGTCAGCCACGCGATTCTGGAACACAACCGCGCCGGGCAGGGCGGCCCTCTTGATGGCGGCACGGCAGACGGCATCGTCATCACCCCGAGCCACAACCCCCCTCAAGATGGCGGCTTCAAGTACAACCCCCCCTCGGGTGGCCCCGCCGACACCGACGTGACCGGGCAGGTGCAGGCCCGCGCCAACGACCTGTGCGCGGCGGCCTGAAAGATGTAAAACAGGTTCCCCTCGCCGACGCGCTGGCTGCGGCCCTGCCCTTCGACTTCATCGCGCCCTACGTCGAGCAGTTGCCGCAGGTCATCGACCTGGATGTGATTCGGCAGTCGGGCGTGCGCATCGGCGTCGATCCGCTCGGTGGGTCCAGCCTGCCGGTGTGGGAGGCGATTGAGGCGCGCTATGGCCTCGGCCTGACCATCGTCAACCGCGAGATCGACCCGCGCTTCGCCTTCATGTCGGTGGACAAGGACGGCAAGATTCGCATGGACTGCTCCAGCCCCTACGCGATGGCGGGCCTGCTGCGCCTCAAGGACGATTTCGACGTCGCCATCGGCAACGACCCCGACGCCGACCGCCACGGCGTCGTGACCAAAGACGGCCTGATGAACCCCAACCACTACCTCGCCGTCATGATCGAATACCTGTTCCAGAATCGCCCCGGCTGGCAGCCCAGTGCTGGGGTCGGCAAAACGCTGGTGAGTTCGGCCCTCATTGACCGGGTGGCAGCGGGCCTGGGGCGGCGGCTCGTCGAGGTGCCGGTGGGCTTCAAATACTTCGTGGAGGGTCTGCTCTCGGGTGAACTCGGCTTCGGCGGTGAGGAGTCGGCGGGCGCGAGTTTCCTGAGGCTCGACGGCGGCGCCTGGAGCACCGACAAGGACGGTCTGATTCCCGGTCTGCTCGCCGCCGAGATGACGGCCCGGACGGGCAAGACGCCCTCCGAGCGCCTGCGCGACCTGACCGCCCGCTACGGCGAAACGGCGTACAGCCGGGTGGACGCGCCCGCCAACGCCGAGCAGAAAAAGGTCCTGTCGAACCTCTCGCCCGAACAGGTCACGGCGACCACGCTGGCGGGTGACCCCATCACCGCCAAGCTGACCCGCGCACCCGGCAACGACGCGGCCATCGGCGGCCTCAAGGTCACCACCGAGCACGCTTGGTTCGCCGCCCGGCCCAGCGGCACCGAGGACGTGTACAAAATCTACGGCGAGAGCTTCCGGGGCGAGGAGCACCTGCAACAAGTCTTCGAAGAAGCCCGCGAGGTGGTGTCGGCGGCGCTCGGCGGTCAATAACAAGCGAGAAAGAGAGGAGAGGGCGGCGGAGGTGCAAGCTTCCCCGCCTCTTTCCTGTTCCTGCTCGCCGACATTGTTTGCTGCCGCACTTGTAACTCTTCGGTGCTCTCGCTTATCATGGCAAGGTTGGAAAGCGTGCTCTGGGAAGGGGTTGCACCAGGGGCGTTTCTCGGCATCGGCCACGCGGGCACTTTCTGAGCACTTCCTTTTGACGCCGCTGGTGATCACCTCATGGAAATGGCACCTGGGCCACGCCCGCCGTTTTCCGTTCGTCAACCCGGCGCTGCTCCCCCCGTGTGGGCAGCCTTCTTCTGAAGCCCCCGCCCTCCCCGGCGAGCTTCAAATCAAAGAAACAGGAGTGATGTTTTGCCTACCACCCAGCAACTTCTGCGTAAGGGCCGCAAGGTTCTCCAGAAAAAGAGCAAGGTCCCGGCCCTGAAGGGCAGCCCCTTCCGCCGCGGCGTGTGCACGGTCGTGAAGACCACCACCCCCAAGAAGCCCAACTCGGCGCTGCGTAAGATTGCCCGCGTGCGCCTGTCCAGCGGCTTCGAAGTCACCGCCTATATCCCCGGCGAAGGCCACAACCTCCAGGAACACAGCGTCGTGCTGATTCGCGGGGGCCGTGTGAAAGACCTCCCCGGTGTGCGTTACCACATCGTGCGCGGCAGCCTCGACACCCAGGGCGTCAAGGACCGCAACAAGAGCCGCTCCAAGTACGGCACCAAGAAGCCCAAAGCGGGCGCCGCCGCGGCCAAGAAGTAAATCGGCAGGCCTGACGCGTCACTGCGTCTGAGAAACAGCTCAGAGGTGACGCGGCTGCCCAGAGTTGACGCACACCGCGCCCAAGGGCGTGAGAATCAAGGAGCAAGAACATGGCACGTCGCCGCAGAGCAGAAGTGCGCCCCGTTCAGCCCGACCTGGTGTACCAGGACGTGCTGGTGAGCGCGATGATCAACCGCATCATGCGTGATGGCAAGAAGAACCTCGCCAGCCGCATTTTCTACGGAGCCTGCCGTCTGGTGCAGGAGCGCACCGGCCAGGAGCCGCTGAAGGTCTTCAAGCAGGCGTATGACAACGTCAAGCCCCGCGTCGAAGTGCGCAGCCGCCGCGTCGGTGGCTCGACCTACCAGGTGCCCGTCGAAGTCGGCCCCCGCCGTCAGCAGAGCCTGACCCTGCGCTGGATGATCAGCGCCGTGGACGGTCGCCCCGAGCGCACCGCCATCGAGCGCCTCGCCGGCGAAATCATGGACGCCGCGCAGGGCCGTGGCGGCGCCATCAAGAAGAAAGACGACGTGGAGCGCATGGCCGAAGCCAACCGCGCCTACGCGCACTACCGCTGGTAATTTCCGGCGTCTGGGTGACTGGCCCAGAGTGGCTGTGCGGGGCACAAGCATCCGTTTCTTTGTAATGAAACTGCTGGCAGCGTAACGCTGAGAGTGGTGGAATAGAGATGAAGCGGCCTGCCCGCCTCCCAGCCGGACGCGGACGGTGGAGCGCCTTTGCCCCGCCGTCCGCTCGCCTCGGGCTGAGTTACCCAGCAGGACTAGCAGGAAGATCCATCACGGCCACCTGACGGTGCCGCCGTATTACAGGGAGTCTTATGACGATCACCAAGTCTCAGCAGTACCTGACCCACTTCCGCAACATCGGGATTGCCGCGCACATCGACGCCGGCAAGACCACCACCACCGAGCGCATCCTGTTTTTCACGGGCCGCATCCGCAACCTGGGTGAAACCCACGAGGGCGCCTCACAGATGGACTGGATGGAGCAGGAGCGCGAGCGCGGCATCACCATCACCGCCGCCGCCACCACCGCCCACTGGACCCACACCGAAACCGGTGAGGACTACACCGTCAACATCATCGACACCCCCGGTCACGTGGACTTCACCATCGAAGTCGAGCGCTCCATGCGCGTGCTCGACGGCGCGGTCGCCGTGTTCGACTCCAGCCAGGGCGTCGAGCCGCAGAGTGAAACCGTGTGGCGTCAGGCCGACCGTTACGGCGTGCCCCGCGTGGCGTTCGCCAACAAGATGGACAAGACCGGCGCAAGCTTCGACCTCGTGGTGAACGACATCCGCGAGCGCCTCGGCGCCATTCCCGCCCCCATCCAGTACCCCATGGGCGCGGAAAACGACTTCAAGGGCGTCATCGACATTGTCCGGATGCAGGCCCACACCTTCACCAACGATCTCGGCACCGAGATTCAGGTGGGCGACGTGCCCGCCGAGTACATGGACAAGGTCAACGAGATGCGCCAGCAGCTGATCGAAGCGGCCGCTGAAGTCGACGAAGACCTGATGATGAAGTTCCTCGAAGGCGAAGAGCCCACCCAGCAGGAACTCATCGCGGCGATCCGTAAGGGCACCATCGACAAGCAGATCTTCCCGGTGCTGTGCGGCAGCGCCCTGAAGAACAAGGGCGTGCAGCTGCTCCTCGACGCCGTGGTGGACTACCTGCCCAGCCCGCTCGAAGTGCCGTCCATCAAGGGCACCCACGAGGACGGCGAAACCGTCACCGAGTTCCCCGCCGACCCCGAAGGCAAGCTCGCCGCGCTGGCGTTCAAGATCATGGCCGACCCCTACGTGGGCCGCCTGACCTTCGTGCGTATCTACTCGGGCACCCTGACCTCGGGCAGCTACGTGTACAACGCCTCCAAGGACAAGCGCGAGCGCGTGGGCCGTCTGCTGAAGATGCACGCCAACAGCCGCGAGGAAGTGACCGAGCTCAAGGCCGGTGAACTCGGCGCCGTGATCGGCCTCAAGGACGCGGGCACCGGCAACACCCTGATCGGTGACGGCGACGACCGCGTGCTGCTCGAATCCATCGACATCCCCGAGCCCGTCATCAAGCTCGCCATCGAGCCCAAGACCAAGGCCGACCAGGAAAAGATGGGCGTGGGCCTCCAGAAGCTCGCCGAAGAAGACCCCACCTTCAAGGTCGAAACCGACCAGGAAAGCGGTCAGACGACCATCGCCGGCATGGGCGAGCTGCACCTGGAAATCCTGGTGGACCGCCTGAAGCGCGAGTACAAGGTCGAAGCGAACGTGGGCGCCCCGCAGGTGGCCTACCGTGAAACCATCACCAAGCAGGTCGAAGTCGACAGCAAGTTCGCCCGCCAGTCGGGTGGTCGTGGTCAGTACGGTCACGTCAAGCTGCGTGTCGAACCCCTCGAACCCGGTGCGGGTTTCATCTTCGAAAACGCCGTGGTCGGCGGCACCGTGCCCAAGGAGTACATCGGGCCGGCCCAGAAGGGTGTGGAAGAAGCCATGCAGAGCGGCCCCATGCTCGGCTTCCCCGTGGTGGACATCAAGGTCGTGATCTACGACGGTTCGTACCACGAAGTCGACTCCAGCGAAATGGCGTTTAAGATCGCCGGTTCGATGGGCCTCAAGGAAGCCGTCCAGAAAGGCAGCCCCGCCATCCTCGAACCCGTGATGCGCGTCGAAGTCACCACCCCTGAGGAGTACATGGGCGACGTGATCGGCGACCTGAACAGCCGTCGTGGCCAGATTCAGGGTATGGAAGCCCGCGGCAACGCGCAGATCGTCAAGGCGTTCGTGCCGCTCTCGGAAATGTTCGGCTACGCGACCGACATGCGTTCCAAGACCCAGGGCCGCGCCAGCTACTCGATGTTCTTCGATCACTACACCCAGGTGCCCACCAACCTGGCGCAGCAGTTGATGAAGAAGTAAGACCTCCGGGTCTGAAAAGCTCACCTTTCGGGGTGGGCTTTTTTCGTTTCAACTGGCGCCTAAAGACCCCTGCCCTGTTAACCTGCGGGCCATGAGTTTGCCCTCTTCCCCCAACAGGCAGCCCAACAAGCAGGTCGTGACCGGGCCACCGCCCCAGCGCCTGAGCTTCGTGACCGTGCCGCTGATGATCGGTCTGGTTTACAACGCGATCTCGCTGCTGACGATTCCTTTTTCCGGGACGACCATCAACGATCTACTGGCGGACTATGGCAAGGCGTCGGGACAGCCCATACCGCCGCTTTCGCCTGAGATGATTCAGACGACGCTCTGGCTCGCGTTTTTTCTGACGGCGCTGCTGATTCTGTGGCTGTACTTCACCCGGCGCGCTGTGCTGGAGGGCAAAAGCGCTGGTCGGGTGTCGAGCATCGTGATCGCTGTGCTGAGCCTGCTGTTTTTTCCCTTTGGAACGGTGCTCGGTGTCATCATGTTGATCGGGATCTTCGACGAACAGGTGACCGCTTACCTGAGCCGCTGAGCGGGTTTTCGGGCAAGAGTTAGTTCGGGGCCAGGAACCTATACGGAACCTATACGGGAACTGGCCCTTTTTGCTGGATTCCCGGCCCGGCGCTCTTGCCCTTCTAGGCCTTTTCATGTAAGCTAAGCAGTCGGTGCGCCGTGGCCTCTCAGCCCGGTGCAACGTGCCAGAGAGCAGGCGGGACACCGCCCTGGCGAGAATCAACCCAATGTGGGTCACACCACCAGAACCTCGCGGCATGCGCGGGGGAAGCCCGATCAAAGGGACGTTTTTACGTGTGAATCCACCGCTTGGAGGGAGTAAGACAATGGCAAAAGGAACGTTCGAGCGCACCAAGCCCCACGTGAACATCGGCACCATCGGTCACGTCGACCACGGCAAGACCACCCTCACCGCCGCCATCACCTTCACCGCCGCTTCGGCTGACCCCACCATCGAAACCCTGGCCTACGACCAGATCGACAAGGCCCCCGAAGAAAAGGCCCGCGGCATCACCATCAACACCGCCCACGTCGAGTACCAGACCGAAACCCGGCACTACTCGCACGTCGACTGCCCCGGCCACGCCGACTACGTCAAGAACATGATCACCGGCGCGGCGCAGATGGACGGCGCCATCCTCGTCGTCAGCTCCGCTGACGGCCCCATGCCCCAGACCCGCGAGCACATCCTCCTCGCCCGTCAGGTCGGCGTGCCCTACATCGTCGTCTTCATGAACAAGGTCGACATGGTAGACGACGAAGAACTGCTGGAACTGGTCGAAATGGAAGTCCGCGAACTCCTCAGCAAGTACGAGTTCCCCGGCGACGACCTCCCCGTCGTCAAGGGCAGCGCTCTGCGCGCCCTCGAAGCCCTGCAGTCCAACCCCAAGATGGCCCGCGGCACCGACAAGTGGGTCGACTACATCTGGGAACTGCTCGACGCGGTCGATTCCTACATCCCCACCCCCGAGCGCGACACCGACAAGACCTTCCTGATGCCTGTCGAAGACGTGTTCACCATCACCGGTCGCGGCACCGTCGCCACGGGCCGCGTGGAACGCGGCACCGTCAAGGTCCAGGACGAAGTCGAAATCGTCGGCCTGACCGACACCCGCAAGACCACCGTGACCGGCATCGAAATGCACCGCAAGCTGCTCGACTCCGGGATGGCTGGTGACAACGTCGGCGTGCTGCTGCGCGGCGTCGCGCGCGACGACGTGGAACGTGGTCAGGTGCTCGCCAAGCCCGGCAGCATCAAGCCCCACACCAAGTTCGAAGCCAGCGTGTACGTGCTGAGCAAGGACGAAGGGGGCCGTCACAGCGCGTTCTTCGGTGGCTACCGCCCCCAGTTCTACTTCCGCACGACGGACGTGACGGGCGTGGTGGAACTGCAAGAAGGCGTGGAAATGGTGATGCCCGGTGACAACGTGACCTTCACGGTGGAACTGATCAAGCCGATCGCCATGGAAGAAGGCCTGCGCTTCGCCATCCGCGAAGGGGGCCGCACCGTCGGCGCCGGCGTCGTCTCCAAGGTTCTGGAGTAATAAGCATGGTTGCCCCGAAGATTCGTATCAAACTGCGTGGCTTTGACCACAAGGCGCTGGACCAGTCCGCGAGCAAGATCGTGGACACGGTCCGGCGCACCGGGGCGGACGTGAGCGGTCCCGTGCCGCTCCCCACCCGCATCCGCCGTTTCACCGTGCTGCGCAGCCCCTTCAAGTACAAGGACAGCCGCGAGCACTTTGAGATCCGCACCCACAACCGTCTGGTGGACATCATGAACCCCACCAAGAAGACCATCGATTCTCTGATGACCCTCGACCTGCCTACTGGCGTCGACATCGAGATCAAGACCGTCGGGGGCCGCGCATGAAGGGCATCCTCGGCACCAAGATCGGCATGACCCAGATCTGGAAAAACGACCGTGCGATCCCCGTGACGGTCGTGCTGGCGGGCCCTTGCCCCATCGTGCAGCGCAAGACCGCGCAGACCGACGGCTACGAAGCCGTGCAGATCGGTTACGCGCCCAAGGCCGAGCGCAAGGTGAACAAGCCCATGCAGGGTCACTTCGCCAAGGCGGGCGTCGCTCCGACGCGCATTCTGCGCGAGTTCCGCGGCTTCGCCCCTGACGGCGACAGCGTGAACGTGGACATCTTCGCTGAAGGCGAAAAGATCGACGCGACCGGCACCAGCAAGGGCAAAGGCACCCAGGGCGTCATGAAGCGCTGGAACTTTGCCGGTGGTCCCGCAAGCCACGGTTCGAAGAAGTGGCACCGCCGCCCCGGTTCGATCGGTCAGCGTAAGACCCCGGGCCGCGTGTACAAGGGCAAGCGCATGGCCGGCCACATGGGCATGGAGCGCGTGACCGTGCAGAACCTCGAAGTGGTGGAAATCCGTGCGGGCGAGAACCTGATTCTCGTTAAGGGCGCGATTCCCGGCGCCAACGGCGGACTCGTGGTGCTGCGCAGCGCCGCCAAAGCCAGTGCCGCCAAGGGAGGCAAGTAATGGCGCAGATCAACGTCATCGGGCAAAACGGCGGGCGCACCATCGAGCTCCCCCTGCCCGAGGTGAACAGCGGCGTGCTGCACGAAGTGGTGACCTGGCAACTCGCCAGCCGTCGCCGCGGCACCGCCAGCACCCGGACCCGCGCTCAGGTAAGCAAGACGGGCCGCAAGATGTACGGCCAGAAAGGCACCGGGAACGCCCGTCACGGCGACCGCAGCGTTCCCACCTTCGTGGGCGGCGGTGTGGCCTTCGGTCCCAAGCCCCGCAGCTACGACTACACCCTGCCCCGTCAGGTGCGTCAGCTCGGTCTGGCGATGGCAATTGCCAGCCGTCAGGAAGGTGGCAAGTTGGTTGCGGTGGACGGCTTTGACATCGCCGACGCCAAGACCAAGAACTTCATCAGCTGGGCCAAGCAAAACGGCCTGGACGGCACCGAGAAGGTCCTGCTGGTGACCGACGATGAGAACACCCGCCGCGCCGCGCGCAACGTGAGCTGGGTCAGCGTGCTACCGGTGGCCGGCGTGAACGTGTACGACATCCTGCGTCACGACCGCCTGGTGATCGACGCGGCTGCCCTCGAAATCGTGGAAGAAGAAGCCGGGGAGGAGCAGCAGTGAGCCACTACGACATTCTGCAGGCGCCCGTGATCAGCGAAAAGGCCTACTCGGCCATGGAGCGCGGCGTGTACTCGTTCTGGGTGAGCCCCAAGGCCACCAAGACCGAAATCAAGGACGCGATTCAGCAGGCGTTCGGGGTGCGGGTCATCGGCATCAGCACCATGAACGTGCCGGGCAAGCGCAAGCGCGTGGGCCGCTTTATCGGTCAGCGCAATGACCGCAAAAAGGCCATCGTGCGTCTCGCCGAAGGCCAGAGCATCGAGGCCCTGGCGGGCCAGGCCTAAGGAGATTTGAGACATGGCCGTCAAAAAGTACCGTCCCTATACCCCCAGCCGTCGCCAGATGACGACTGCGGACTTCAGCGGACTGACCAAGAAGCGCCCCGAGAAGGCGCTGACCGAGGCCCTCCCCAAGACCGGTGGGCGCAACAACCGTGGCCGCATCACCAGCCGCTTCATCGGCGGCGGGCACAAGCGCCTCTACCGCATCATCGACTTCAAGCGCCGTGACAAGAGTGGCGTGAACGCTAAGGTCGCTGCCATTGAGTACGATCCCAACCGCAGCGCCCGCATCGCCCTGCTGCACTACGCCGACGGCGAGAAGCGCTACATCCTGGCCCCCGAAGGTCTGACCGTGGGCGCGACCGTCAACGCCGGCCCCGAAGCCGAACCCAAGCTCGGCAACGCGCTGCCCCTGCGCTTCGTGCCGGTGGGTGCCGTGGTTCACGCGCTCGAACTGGTTCCCGGCAAGGGCGCTCAGCTCGCCCGCAGCGCCGGCACCAGCGTGCAGGTTCAGGGTAAGGAAAGCGACTACGTGATCGTGCGTCTGCCTTCCGGCGAACTGCGCCGCGTTCACAGCGAGTGCTACGCCACCATCGGTGCCGTGGGCAACGCCGAGCACAAGAACATCGTGCTGGGCAAGGCTGGACGCAGCCGCTGGCTCGGGCGCAAGCCACACCAGCGCGGCAGCGCGATGAACCCCGTGGATCACCCGCACGGCGGTGGTGAAGGTCGCACCGGCGCGGGCCGCGTTCCCGTGACCCCCTGGGGCAAGCCCACCAAGGGCCTCAAGACCCGCCGGAAGCGCAAGACCTCGGACCGTTTCATCGTCACCCGTCGTAAGTAAGGAGGGTCGTTATGCCCCGTAGCCTCAAAAAAGGCCCGTTCGTGGAAGACCACCTCCTGAAGAAGGTGGACGCCCAGAACGATAAGAAAGACAAGCGCGTGATCAAGACCTGGAGCCGCCGCTCCACCATCGTTCCTGAGATGATTGGTCACACCATCGCCGTGTACAACGGCAAGCAGCACGTTCCGGTGTTCGTGAACGAGCAGATGATCGGCCACAAGCTCGGTGAGTTCAGCCCGACCCGCACCTACCGTGGGCACGGCGCCGACAAGAACGCCAAGGGGAGCAAGAAGAAATGACCGCTCCTGAACAGACTTTCCGCAACAAGAAGCAGCGTAAGCAGCAGGTCAAGCTGCGTAAGCCCGGCTTCGCCGTTGCCAAGTACGTCCGCATGAGCCCCCGCAAGGTCCGCCTGGTCGTTGACGTGATCCGCGGCAAGAGCGTGCAGGACGCCGAAGACCTGCTGCGCTTCATCCCCCGTTCGGCCAGCGAGCCGGTCGCCAAGGTGCTCAACAGCGCCAAGGCCAACGCCCTGCACAACGACGAGATGCTCGAAGATCGCCTGTTCGTGAAGGAAGCGTACGTGGACGCGGGCCCGACCCTCAAGCGTCTGATCCCCCGCGCCCGTGGCTCGGCGAACATCATCAAGAAGCGCACCAGCCACATCACCATCATCGTTGCCGAGAAGGGGAACAAGTAATGGGTAACAAGATCAACCCCAACGGCTTCCGCCTCGGCGTGACGAAGGGCTGGAACAGCCGCTGGTACGCCGGCAAGAAGCAGTACGCCAGCCTGCTCAAGGAAGACGAGCAGATCCGTCAGCTGATCAACAAGAAGCTGGCCGCCGCTGGCATCGCCCGCATCGAAATCGAACGCGCCGGCCAGCAGGTCAACGTGATCATCTCCGCCGCCAAGCCCGGCGTGGTGATCGGTAAGGGCGGCGAGAGCATCAAGGAACTGCGCGGTGACATCGAGCGTCTGGTGTCTGCCGGTACGGTGGCCGTGAACGTCGCCGAGATCCCCAACCCCAATATCAGTGCCCCGCTGGTCGCCCTGCGCATCGCCGAGCAGATCGAGCGCCGCTTCGCGTTCCGCCGCGCCATGAAGCAGGCCGCGCAGCGCGTGATGGAGTCGGGCGCCCGCGGCGTCAAGGTGATCCTCAGCGGTCGCCTCGGCGGCGCCGAGCAGGCCCGCACCGAGAAGGTGCTCGAAGGCCGCGTGCCCCTGCACACCCTGCGCGCCGACATCGACTACGGCACCGCGCTGGCCCGGACTACCTACGGCATCCTGGGCATCAAGGTGCTGGTGTTCAACGGTGAAGTGATCGGCGGCAAGACCGAAACCTTTGCCCGTCCTCAGCGCCGTGACCGCGACGAGCGCCGTCCTGAAGGTGGCGACCGCCCGGCCCGCCGCCGTCCGACCGCGCGCCGCCGCACCGGAGGTGAATGATGCTTCTCCCGAAGCGCACCAAGTTCCGTAAGCAGTTCCGTGGCCGCATGACCGGCGACGCCAAGGGTGGCGATTACGTGGCCTTCGGCGACTATGGCCTGATCGCCATGGAGCCCGCCTGGATCAAGAGCAACCAGATCGAGGCCTGCCGTATCGTCATGAGCCGTCACTTCCGCCGTGGCGGTAAGATCTACATCCGCATCTTCCCCGACAAGCCCGTGACCAAGAAGCCCGCCGAAACCCGAATGGGGAAGGGGAAGGGCGCTGTGGAGTACTGGGTCAGCGTCGTGAAGCCTGGCCGCGTGATGTTCGAGGTGGCGGGCGTGACCGAAGAGCAGGCCAAGGAAGCCTTCCGCCTGGCCGGTCACAAGCTCCCCATCCAGACCAAGATGGTGAAGCGCGAGGTTTACGATGAAGCCCAGTGAGATGCGTAACCTGCAGGCCACCGATTTCGCCAAAGAAATCGACGCCCGCAAGAAAGAACTGATGGAGCTGCGCTTTCAGGCGGCGGCGGGTCAACTGGCCCAGCCCCACCGCGTGCGCCAGCTTCGCCGCGAAGTGGCCCAGCTCAACACCGTGAAGGCCGAGCTGGCCCGCAAAGGGGAGCAGCAATGAAAAAGACCTTTACGGGCGTCGTGGTGAGCGACAAGGCCGACAAGACCGTGAGCGTCAAGGTCGAGCGCCGCTTCGCGCACCCCCTGTACGGCAAGGTCGTGACCCGCAGCCACAAGTACGCGGCGCACGACGAGAACAACGAATACAAGATCGGTGACCGGGTGGAAATCATCGCGGTGCGCCCCATCAGCAAGACCAAGACCTGGAAGGTCACCAAGCTGATCGAGCGTCCCCGCGGCATCGAAACCACCCTCGCTGAAACCGAAGTCGCCGGAGGTGAAGCATGATCATGCCTCAGTCCCGCCTGGACGTGGCGGACAACAGCGGCGCGCGCGAAATCATGTGCATTCGCGTGCTCAACAGCGGCATCGGCGGCAAGGGCCTGACCACCGGTGGGGGCGGCAACAAGCGTTACGCCCACGTCGGTGACATCATCGTCGCCTCGGTCAAGGACGCGGCTCCCCGCGGCGCCGTGAAGGCCGGCGACGTGGTCAAGGCCGTGGTCGTGCGCACCAGCCACGCCATCAAGCGTGCCGACGGCAGCACCATCCGCTTTGACCGCAACGCCGCCGTCATCATCAACAACCAGGGCGAGCCCCGCGGCACCCGCGTCTTCGGGCCGGTGGCCCGCGAGCTGCGTGACCGCCGCTTCATGAAGATCGTGTCCCTGGCTCCGGAGGTGCTGTAATGCCCCGTCCTAGCGCTGGCAGCCACCACAACGACAAGCTGCATTTCAAGAAGGGTGACACCGTCATCGTCCTGAGCGGCAAGCACAAGGGTCAGACCGGTAAGGTGCTGCTCGCCCTGCCCCGCGACCAGAAGGTCGTCGTGGAAGGCGTGAACGTGATCACCAAGAACGTCAAGCCCAGCATGACCAACCCTCAGGGCGGTCAGGAACAGCGCGAGCTGGCCCTGCACGCCAGCAAGGTGGCGCTGGTGGACCCCGAAACCGGGAAGGCCACCCGTGTCCGCAAGCAGATCGTCGACGGCAAGAAAGTGCGCGTCGCGGTCGCGAGCGGTAAGACCATCGACTAAACCATTCACTCGGGTCACCCCATGACGCCCCAGCTCTTGGGGCTTCAACGTCTCAATACGGGGGTGACCTGAGCGGCGCTGGCTGAAACACTGCCAGACCGCTCGAAGGAAAAATGCCATGCAACAGCTCAAGACGAAGTACAACGACCAGGTGCGCCCCGCCCTGATGCAGCAGTTCGGTTACTCCAGCGTGATGGCCGTTCCCCGCATCGAAAAGATCGTGGTCAACGAAGGCCTCGGCAGCAGCAAGGAAGACTCCAAGGCGATCGACAAGGCCGCCAAGGAACTCGCGCTGATCACCCTGCAAAAGCCGATCATCACCAAGGCGAAGAAGAGCATCTCGAACTTCAAGCTGCGCCAGGGCATGCCCGTGGGCATCAAGGTCACGCTGCGCGGCGAGCGCATGTACGTGTTCCTCGAAAAGCTGATCAACATCGGCCTGCCCCGTATCCGTGACTTCCGTGGGATCAACCCCAACGCCTTCGATGGCCGTGGCAACTACAACCTCGGCATCAAGGAACAGCTGATCTTCCCCGAAATCACCTATGACATGGTCGACAAGACCCGCGGCATGGACATCACCATCGTGACCACCGCCAAGACCGACGAAGAAGCCCGCGCGCTGCTTCAGTCGATGGGCCTGCCCTTCCGCAAGCAGTAATCGGTTGTAGGGTCTCAAACAAAGTCTTAAAAGAGGAGTCGCTCAAGCGGCTCTTTTTTTATGGCCCGTCGAAGAGGCCCCCAATCACGGGAGCCTTCTGGCTATTCCTGATTCTCGGCAATCTGTTTTTGCGCCTGTTTCAGCAGCCGTGCGGCCCGCTCCTGCCCTTGCTGTGCCAGCTCGTCGCGGTGGGCTTGCAGTGGGGCTTTTTCCTCTTCGGAGAGCCGCAGCAGGTTGATGTCCACCGTGAGCAGGGCGGCGTCTATGGCTCCGCGCAGCAGGGCAGCGCCCGCACCGATATCGCTGACGACTTCGGCGTGAACCTCGGTAACGGTGCCCTCGGCTTCGGTCAGCGCTTGCACACACTGCGTCGCTATTTCCAGCGGCGTGGCGCGGGCAGCTTCACCAGCGGCGGCCAGAGCATCGGCGCGGGCCTGCTGCTCCTCGTCCGAGTCCTTGGGCAGCTTGGTGGCGTCCACGAACCTGCGGAAGACAGCCACATCCTCGTCGGCCAGCGCTTGCAGGCGGGCCTGGATAGTCTGGAGACGGTCTAGCGTCGCGCTCAGCTCGGGGGAGAGGTCCTGGCTGGCCTTGCGCGCCTTGTTGCGGCTGATGGTCAGCGCCATGCTCAGCAGGCCGACACCAAACGCGCCGCTGAGGGCAGCGATGCTCCCGCCCCCGGGCGTGGGCTTGTGGCTGGCGGTCGCTTGGAGCAGGTCGGCGGCGGTCTGGTCCCACAGGGTCATAGGGGCAGTTTAGGCAAAAGCACAAGCCCAAAGAATACAGGCACGAAAGAACCCAGGCACAAAAGAAAGGGGGGCAAAGAGCCGTCGCTGGCCCTCTGCCCTCCTATTTCTCAGTGCTGTCTTACTTGACGAGGCCGAGCTTGCGCACTTCGTCGCGTTCTTCTTCGAGTTCCTGGGCGGTGGCGTCCATCTTGCCGCGGCTGAAGTCGCTCACGTCCAGGCCCTGCACGATTTCGTACTTGCCGTCCTTGACGCGCACGGGGAAGCCGTAGATCAGGCCTTCGGGGATGCCATAGGAGCCGTCCGAGGGAATGCCCATGCTGACCCATTCGCCGTCTTTGGTGCCGAGCGCCCAGTCGTGCATGTGGTCGATGGCCGCCGACGCCGCCGACGCCGCGCTGCTCGCGCCACGGGCTTCGATGATCGCCGCGCCGCGCTTGGCGACGGTGGGGATGTAGTCGTTCTCGTACCAGGTGCGGTCCACCTGCTCGAGCGCGGGCTTGCCGTTCACGGTGGCCTGCGACAGGTCAGGGTACTGGGTGGAGGAGTGGTTGCCCCAGATGGTCACGTTCTTGATGTCGCTGACGGCGGCGCCGGTCTTCTCGGCGAGCTGCGACAGAGCGCGGTTGTGGTCCAGACGCACCATGGCGGTAAAGCACTTGGGGTCGAGGTCAGGAGCGTTTTGCTGAGCGATCAGCGCGTTGGTGTTGGCGGGGTTGCCCACCACGAGCACCTTGACGTTGCGGCTGGCGACGGCGCCCAGCGCTTCGCCCTGCGGCTTGAAGATGCCGCCGTTGGCGCCGAGCAGGTCGCCGCGTTCCATACCGGCCTTGCGGGGCATGGCGCCCACCAGCAGGGCGTAGTCGGCGTCCTTGAAGGCCACCATCGGGTCGTCGCTGGTGATCACGTCGGCGAGCAGCGGGAAGGCGCCGTCGCGCAGCTCCATGACCACACCGTTGAGCGCCTTGAGCGCGGGAGTGATTTCGAGCAGTTGCAGGATGACGGGCTGGTCCTGGCCGAGCATGTCGCCGGCGGCAATGCGGAACAGCAGGCTGTAGCCGATCTGGCCGGCAGCGCCGGTGACAGCCACGCGGACGGGTTGTTTCATCGTCATGGGTATCCCTCCTGAGGATGGTTTTACGACTCACCATACCGTGCCGAGGCGCCCCGGAGGCCAGCAACGCCCGCGCCGCCGCGTTCCTGTGGGGGAGACAGGCGAATGCTCGGAGAGCGGGTGAGCCTGGAACGCAAAAAGGCCCGCCGACCAGTTGCGGTCAGGGGCCAGGATGCTAGAAAAAGCTCAGGCTGCCGGGGTGTTTTCGCCGGCCTCGCTCGCTTCGGCGTTGGGCTGGGGCGCATCCTCGGTGCGGACGGCTTCGGGTTCGGCGCTGCGGCGGGGACGGGCAGGGCGCTCAGTGCTGGCGCGGTCATGGGTCGCGCGTTCGCTGGCAGTGCGTTCGGCGGCAGTGCGCTCAGCGCGGTCGGTGCCGGGGCGTTCGGGGCCAGCCGGGTCGGTGGGCGCGGCGCTGATGCGGGCCAGCGTGTCGCCGAAGGCCCGCAGCGCTTCGCTGCCTTCGAGTTCGGCCACGGCGCGGGCGTTGAGCGCGGCGAGGGCTTCCCGGTTCACGGCGTACTCGGGCGCCTCGTAGCCTTCGAGCTGCCCGAGCACGCGGTAGGCGGTGGCGGCGTCAATCGTTTCGCCCTTGCTGGTGACGACTTCCGGCGCCGTCATGGATTCGCTGCCGATCAGGGTGATTTCCCCGGCGCTGATCAGCATGGCCCGGTCGCCGCGCTCCTTCATGTACGCCGCGAGTTGCAGCAGCCGCCGCAGGTCGAGCATCGAGTGAAAGAGGTCGAGGTGGGCGAGCATCGTTCCAGCTTTTTTCAGGGTATCCATAGCTCTATTATTCTGTTTTTAGCAGAATTGTCAAGAAGATTCTTGAAATGTGAAGGCGAGTCAGGAGAGGGGCGCAGCCGCCAACTGGCCTGCGCCCCTCATCTCCTGAGTTTTTTAGCCCTGCACTTACTGCACGCTGCTGCGGGCCGCCAGCGTCAGCTTGACACTGATATTTTTGCCGCCGCGCAGCACGCTCAGGGTGATGGTGTCGCCGGGGGCGTAGCGGCGCACGGCGTACTGAAAGTCGCTGAAGTTGTAGACGCGCCGCCCGTTGACCGCCGTCACGATGTCACCGCTGATCAGGTCGCCCTTCTCCGAAAGGCGCAGGGGTTGCAGGCCCGCCTTCGCCGCCGGGCTGCCGGGCACCACGCGGGTGAAAAAGGCCCCGGCGGTCTTGCCCAGTTTGCTTTCCACGAACGCCTGCTCGGGCAGGTTGGCGAGCAGACTCCACTCGCCTTCCAGACTGATGCCGATGACGGCGGCGTCCCGCTTGACCCCGCGCCGCAGCTCGGCCACGCGGGTATCGTCGACGGTCACCGGCACGGCGTAGGCGTGGGCTTCGACATCTTCTTCACGCTCCCCGGTGCTCTCGAAGCGCACGTAGCTGACCACCCCGGCCACCTCGCCCGCGCGGTTGATGATGGGCCCGCCACTGTCGCCGGGCACCAGCGGGGCGCTGAGTTCCAGGGTGCCGGGGGGGAAGTCGGCGCGGCCCGCCTCGCTGCGCAGGGCCGTGAAGCGCCCGACCTTGGGCCGCAGGTACTCGCCGCCGCCGTTGCCGATGGCGAGCGCGGCGTCTCCGAGCTTGGGCGTGCTGCTCGCCAGCGGGAGGAAAGGCGTTCCCTTCGGCACGCTGACCCGGATGACGGCGAGGTCGTTCTGGTCGTCGTAGCCGACCACCTTGACCGGGTAACGGTTGCCGTTGCTGGTGCGGGCGCTCAGGGCGGGGGCCTGAAACACCACGTGATAGGCGGTGAGTGCAAGTCCGTCCGCGCTGATCAGAAAGCCGGTGCCGATGCCGTCAGGCTCAGTGCAGTCGTTGACCGGGCACTGCTCGATGCGGACGTGGCGGGGCGCAGCTTGGTAAAGAGCGCTTGCAGGGCGGCATTTTCCTGCGCCGTGAGCGGCTTGACCGGCAGCCGCTTGGGGGGAGTGGCCATGGGCAGCGCAGTGCGCGGGCTCGGGGCCGCCGGGGGGGCAGTCTGGGCCTGTGCCCCCCACCCGGCGCCGAGCAGCGTGGCGCCGGTCAGAAGGCCCAGCAGCGTGACCTGAAGACCCGTAAACTTGGGGGACATGCGCGCCATTGTCCTGCGCTCAGGGCGGGAATTCTGTGTGTCGGCTCTCTGTCGGCCTGAGCGGCGGGCGGGTGGTCTAGAGTGCGGCTCTATGGTCCCACTGCTCCCCGTTTTCGTCTACGGCACCCTGCTTCCGGGCGAGCGCAACGCCCACATCGCGGCGCAGGGCGGCGAGTTCACGGTGCGCCCCGCCACGCTGCGCGGCTTTCGGCTCTTCGACCTGCGGCCCGAGAGCTACCCCGGCATCGTGCCGGGCGCGGCGGACGACCTGATTCACGGCGCGCTGCTGACCTACGGTCCCGCCGACTGGGAGCAGGCGCTGGCGTTGCTTGACGAACTCGAAGGGGTAGACGAAATGCCGCCGGTCTACACCCGCGAGCAGGTGCGGCTGACGCTGGAAGGGGGCGAGACGCTGACCGCCTGGGTCTACGTGTACGCCCTGGCTGACCGGCTACGGCAGACGGGCGCGGTTCTGGTGCCGGAGGGCGACTGGCGCGGGGTCGCGGACCGATAAAGCATTTGACAGAAAAAGACACCCTCACCCCTTGCTTCGCAAGGCCCTCTCTGCGGGGCAGCTCTTCGAGTCCCATCAAGGTAGAGGGTCAAAGACAGACCATTCTGTCAAATACTCTAAGTCAGGACTGCCCGAGCCAGAAGGCCAGGGCTTGCCGGGTGTAGGTTCCCAGCACGTCCACCCCCGGCAGCTCATCGGGCGCGAAATACCGCGCCTCGCTGAGTTCTCCGGCAGGGGGCCGCAGTTCGCCGCTCACGTCAGAGGCGCGGAGCAGCAAGCCCAGGCTGTCCCAGGTTTGCCCCTGCTGCTGAAAGCGCAACTCCGGCCCGGCGAGCAGGTGCAGGCGCTCGAGCCGCCTGGCCCGCAGGCCCGTTTCCTCAAGCAGCTCGCGGGCGGCACACTCCTCGAACGATTCACCGGGTTCGAGCTTGCCGCCGGGCAGCGTCCACTGGTCGGTCGCCTTATGGCGCAGCAGCAGCAGGCGGCCCGCCTCATCGGTCACCAACACGCTGCTGCCGGGCATGAACCAGAGCCGACCCCCAAGCAGGCGGCCCAGGTCGGCCCAGTACGTCGGGTCGGGCTGGCGCGGGGGCTGGGGCTGCATCGGCAATTCGGGGAGTCCGACGCGGCGGCGCAGCACGTTCAGGCTGGTGCGGTTGATGTTGCTGCTCAGCGGCGGTAGGTCGTCCAGCGCGCACCAGCGCAGCTCCAGCGTCTCGCCGCTGTCGTCGGGCTGAGCGTGGGCCAGCGCATCGGCGGGCAGCGTGCCGTGAAAGAGCGTGCCGACCAGATACAGCTCGTGTCCGTTGGGGTAGCGGGTGTAGAGGTCGGGGCCGCTCGTCAGGCCGTCGTGGACGCCGAGCCAGGTCAGGTTCCCGCATTCCAGGCCGGTTTCCTCCTTCAGCTCGCGCTGGGCCGCCGCCAGAAACGCCTCGCCGGGGTCCAGGCCGCCGCCGGGTTCGCCCCACAGCCCGTCGTCACCGCGCTTTTGCAGCAGCACTTCGCCGCGTTCGTTCTGGATGAGCACGCCCGCCGCCACCCCCAGCAGCGGACGGTTGCCCCACACGGCGCGCAGTTTCATCAGGTCGGACATGAGGGCAGTGTAGAGGCGATGGCCCCCTACCGGCGGGGAGTACAGTGGTTCATGACTTCTTGGCGCTGGCGGCTGACTTTCGCGTGCGGTGCGGGCGTGTGGCTGGGGGCCGGTGCCCTGGCCCAGACAAATAAGCCGGAGCCGCTGAAAACCACTGTCCAGACCTGCGGCAGTTATCAGGTCAAGATCACCGGCAATGGGTTCGGCGAACCGCAGGACACCCTGCGCCTGATGAAGGGCGGGCGGACCTACGCGACCTACCGCGACGAGGCTGTGTCCTTGGACTCCTGCACCGACCTGACCGGCGACGGCGTGCCCGAGGCCATCCTGACGCAGTATTCCGGCGGGGCGCACTGCTGCACCATGGGCCAGATCTACAGCCTGACCACGCCGCCCCGGCTGCTGCTGGAGCAAGGGCTGTCCAACTCGACCGGCTGGGAGATCGTGCAGCTCGACGGCAAGGGGCCCAAGGAATTGCTGACTTCCGACTGGCGCTTTGCCTACGCTTACGGCCTGAGCTACGCCGAAAGCCCCGCGCTGCCGCAAGTTTTGGCCTACCGGGGCGGGCGCTACGTGGACGTGACCCGCGAGTATCCGGCGCTGCTGCTCAAAGGAATCCGCGCCCCACAGCCTGAGGAATCGGTCAGCGGAACCTTCCTGTCCAACTACGCCCTGTATCTGCTGGCCGGGCAACCGCAGAAGGCCGAAGCCTACCTGCAAACGCTCCCGCGCCCCGAGCGCGAGTGGCTGCAAAACTATGCCCCCGACATCCGCCAGAACCTCAGCACGGTGGGCCTGGACGACTGGCCGCAGCGCGCAGGAGGACAGGGAGGAGCGAGCTGGCGCGACCTGCGCGGCGGGGCGGGCGGCTCGTTCACCCGGCCCGGCACGCTCGAATACCTCGGCACCACCGTCCGGCAGGGGAGGGGAACGGTGCGGCTCTACCAGCAGCGCGGGGGGCAGGTGGTCGCCTCGGCCCCACTGCTGAGCTTCCGCGAGCCTGCCGACCACCCCGAACTTGACCCGCTGGCGACCTTCACCGTGCGCCGGACCGGCGGGCGCGACGATGTGGTGCTGCGCGATGAACTCGCGGGCCGCGCCCAGCTCCGGGCCTACCGGGTCAGCCCGCAACGCCTCACCGAATTGACGGGAGACCCGCTGGGGGTCGCCGCCCGCCTGCTGAGCGACGTGGAAAACCTGGGCCGGCAGCGTGAGCGACTGACCGACGGCAGCAGCAGAACGGACACTCAGAAGCAGGCGCTCCAGGGCCGCATTGCTGCCGCGCTGCCGCGTGCCCAGGCGTGGCAAAAGACCTACGACCCGGCCTCCAAAACCCCACTCAATCTCGCAAAATTGGGGGTCTTCAATGTCCAGAGCGTGGAAGTGTACCGCGAAAACGCCTCCTCGGCGCTGGTCGCGGGCGTGGTCGAGATGGGTGATGTCGTGCCCGGCCAGGGCTATGTCCAACGGACGCGGCAGACCTTCGCCGTCTTCCTGGACAACAAGGGGGGCACCTGGCAGGTCACCCGCTGGCAACTGTCGCCGCGCCAGGGGGCCGGGCCGCTGGACCGCTGAATGAAAACCGGCCCCGCTCCTGTTCGGGAGGGGGCCGGTGAGAGGCAAGCTTTACTTCTTGCTGTCCTCGTCGGTCTGCTTCGTTTCGCCGCCTTCGTGGGGCACTGCGCCCAGCGTGGGGCCAAAGTTGGTGTTGGCGCCGTCGCTCACGCCGTCGGCGCGGCTGCCCTCGGGGGCAGTGATGTCGGCGGGGGCCGCGGTGTTCGTCTGATTTGTGGCCGTCTGGTTGGTGTTCGGTTTGCCTTCGCCCATGGTGGAACCTCCTGAGATTGAACTTGAACCGAGTTTAGAGATGGGGCGGGGCGGGCAGATGTGCGCTGCGTATAGGCGTTTTGTGGGATGTTTGCTGAACAAGTCCCCCTCACCCCAAGCTTTCGCAAAGTCCTCTCTGCGGCGCAGCTCTGCGAGTCCCACGAGGGTAGAGGGTCAGAAACACAAACCATTCCTATGTCACATGCCCTAGGCCCAGCCGTCGGCACCTTTGCCCCCCGCCCCGCCCACTATCCTCTGCTCATGTCCCGTCCTGCCCGGCAGTTTCCCGACATCCAGTCCTTCATGCGCGTGCTAGAGGAGCGCGGCGAGCTGCTGCGGGTCCGTGAGCCCGTCTCACGTGACCTGGAAATCACCGAAATCAGCGACCGGCTGGTGAAAAAAGGCGGCCCGGCGGTGCTGTTCGAGAACGTCGTCGGCAGCGACTACCCGGTGGTGATGGGCCTGATGGGCACCCGCGAGCGCATGGCCCTGGCGGTGGGTGTGAACGACCTGGACGAGCTGGCGCAGAAAATCCGGGCGCTGATTGACCTGGGCGGCGGGGGCAGCCGATTCGGCCTGCTGAGCAACCTGCCCAAGCTCAGGGACGCCATGAACCTGCCGCCCCGCCGCGTGAAAACGGCCCCGGTGCAGGAAGTCGTGTGGCGCGGCGACGAAGTGGACCTGTCCAAAATTCCGGTGCTGAAATGCTGGCCGGAAGACGGCGGCCCGTTCGTGACTTTTCCGCTGGTCATCACCAAAGACCCCGAAACCGGCGAGCGCAACATGGGCATGTACCGCATGCAGGTCATGAGCAAAAACACCACCGGGATGCACTGGCAGCGCCACAAGACCGGCACCCGGCACCTGGAAAAGGCGCGTCAGCGCGGGCAGCGGCTGGAAGTCGCGGTGGCGATTGGTGGCGACCCCGCGCTGATCTACGCGGCCACCGCGCCGATTCCGCCGGTGCCGGGCCTCAACGAATTTGCCGTGGCCGGGTATCTGCGTGGGCAGCGCTATCCGGTGGTGAAGGGGCTGACGGTGGACCTCGAAGTGCCCGCCAACGCCGAATTCGTGCTGGAAGGCTACGTGGACCCGCAGGAGGACTGGGTGGTCGAGGGGCCGTTCGGCGACCACACCGGCTTTTACACGCTGGCCGACCTCTACCCGCTGTTTCACGTGACCTGCGTGACCATGCGGCAAAATCCCGTGTACCCCGCCACCATCGTGGGCCGCCCGCCGATGGAGGACGCTTACCTCATCGAAGCGTCCGAGCGGCTGTTTCTGCCCGCCGCGCAGCTCATCGTTCCGGAAATCGTGGACTACCACATGCCGCCCGCCGGGGTCGCGCACAATCTGGTCGTCGTGAGCATCAAAAAAGACTTTCCGGGGCAGGCCTACAAGGTCGCCAACGGGCTGCTGGGGCTGGGCCAGATGATGTTCGCCAAGGTCATCGTGGTGGTAGACGCGGATGTGAAGGTCAATGACATGGACGCCGTGTGGCGCGAGGTGGCGGCCAAAGCGGTGCCCGGGCGCGACACCCTGACCGGACGCGGGCCGATAGACGTGCTCGACCACTCCAGCCGCGGCTGGGGCTACGGCGGCAAACTGATTATCGACGCGACCACCAAGCGCCCGGAGGAAACCGGCAGCGGCGTGAGCAGCCGTGAAGGACAGGCGGAGGACTTCGCGCCCGACGCACCGTTCGTGCCGTTCGCCTCCGCCGACCTGCCCACCTTCGACGGCGTGGTGGCGCAGCGGCAGACCGACGACGGCTACTGGTTCGTTGCCCTGAACAAGACCCGGCCCGGACAGGCGCGTGAACTGGCGCAGGCGTTCGCGGTCCACCCGGCGGCGCGGGGCGTGCGGCACCTCTTGATTGCCGATCAGGACACCGACGTGAACGACGCGGGCGACGTGTGGTGGACGGTCCTGAACAACATCGACCCCGAGCGCGACGTGTGGCACCTCCCTGCCGAGGCAGGCGGCGGAGGCCTCGCCTGGGACGGCGCCCGCAAATTGCCCGAAGAAGGTTTCGTGCGCGAGTGGCCGCAGAAGATCGTGATGGACGAGGCAGTGCGCCGCCGGGTGGACGCGCTGTGGCACGTGTGGGGCTTGCCGGAGCAGTGGCGTTGAGCCTTTTTGACGAGCTGGACGTGGTGTTTGGTCCCGCTGCCCTGGCCGACGCCCTGTTCTACCGGCACTCGCCCGCACTGCGGTTTGAGTTGGAGGGCGGGAAAACTTACATCGCTCAGTTTCTGCAAGCCGTGGACCGCGCCCGCACCGTGCTAAACGTGGCATTTGCCGGAATGGAAGCGGTAACGGCGGTGCTGGGGGTCTGGGGCGACGACCCGCCCGCGCAGCTCTGGGCCACAGCAGAGGCGGCGCTGCACGAACTGGGGATCAAGCTGCCAGCCCCCGAGCTATCAGCCTCCGAGCTTCCAACCCCCGAAACCCGCGTGCTGCACGGGGAAGAGGACACACAGGTCCTGTTCGCCTTCACGCTGTCCACGGCTCGACTGCCCGAACTGCTGTGGGGGAGCCTCGCCGCCGATTTGGGCATTTTCCCCCAGTTGAGGGGCCGTCTCTGGCTGGCGGCGCCCGAACTGGGTCTGCTGGCGTGTCCTTACGACAGCCGGGGAATGGACATGATCGGTCCCAATACGGCGCGGTTGGCCCAGCTCTACCACCAATTTGGCGACTGGCTGCTCGACCACGACCGGGCGCGAATGGCGGAGATGTTGTCCCCCGGCAGCAAAAAACCATGAGCCACCGGGCCTTTCCCCCGCAGCTCATGGCGCAGTCCCCTTGGGTTTACGGCAGGCTCGCCAGCCAGGCCGCCTGGTTGCGGTAGAAGGGGCGCACGTCCTGCAAACCGGGGATGCCGACAATCGCGGTGTGGTCCCAGCCGCTGAGCTTGCCGAGGTCGTACCACTGCCCCGGCTGAACGGGGCCGCCCGCGTAGGCGACCTCGCTCTGGCCCAATGGTGCGCCCTGGCTCTTGACCGGCACCAGGCCATCGTTTTCCCACCAAGAGGCGTCGTACTGGACCTTGCCCAGCGGTGAGCTGCCCGTCATGTTGCCGATGGTCTGGCGCATCGGCCAGGGGTAGGGCCAGGCGAGCGCGGAGAGGGGCGCGAACATCACCGGCATGGGGTAGGCCCAGCCGGTCACCAGACCCTTGCTGGTGGCGCTCGTCGCCCACGAGGCGTAGATGGTGTGGGTGCTGCGCCCGATGAACTGGTTGAGTTCAGCCGAGCCGTCCGAGCTGAGGTCGTAGGCGGCGTTGGAGTCGTTCTTGCCGAAGTGCGAGGCCATGACCCGGTCGAAGTAGGCGTCGAAGCTCTCGCCCGCCTGACGGCGCAGGCCCCACTGCCCGAGGTCGAAGTCGTACACCATGCTCTGCGACGAGACGCCGAGGCCCGCTGCCGCGTTCTTCAGCAGGTCCTTGAGCACCGGCACCATCGCTTGCAGGTTGTCGGTGGCCGGGGTGCCGCTGTTGGGCGTGCTGACGGTTATGACCGCCTTGACCCAGCCCACGCGCCCGCCGCGAAACAGGTTGTTGCCGTCGGCGTCGGCGGGGCTGCCGTCTTCGAGCAGCTTGACCAGCATCCGTGACGTTTGCCCGCCCATGCTGTGCCCCAGCAGGTTGATGGGGTGTGCGGCGTCCCACTGCGGGTAAATGCCGGGGTAGCATTTCGCCTTGTCGAAGCGGTTAAACCCGTAGCGCGCCGAGTACGCGGCGCCGTAGTCCACGCAGCCGCCCTTGATCTGCGCGAACAGCTCGGCGGCCCGCTCCCAGTTGGAGCTGATGGGCCCGACGCTCGCCGCCGACACCGTGTACCCCTGGCCGCGCAGGTCGCCGACCACGTTGTAAAGGCCGCCCCAGTAGGGCATCCCCATCATTTCGTCGGTGCCCCACCCCATCAGACCGTGCACCAGAATCAGCGGCACCGACTTGTTGAGGACCTGGGCGTGCAGCGGCTGACCGCCGGGGTAGGTCTGTTGCAGGCTGCTCGCCCCGAGTTGCCCCGAGAGCGGCTCAGGCGCCTGCGCGGGCAGCGCGGCCCGGCGAGCGGCGTAGCTGTCTTGCGGCTGCCCCGCCTGGGTGATTTGCGGGGTCGGGGCGGTCTGGGAAACAGCGGCAATGGGCGGCGTGGTCTGCCCGCAGGCGGCGAGCACGGCGGTCAGGGACAGAACGGCGGCGGAACGGAGCACAGGGTTCATAGCGACCTCGCGGCGAGAGCAGCGAGAGGTGGAAATGGAGCGGCCCACTCACTGCACTCTGTTCAAATTTTGACTGTGTCTAAAATCTAGGTTCATGGATTGACAGCGCTCGGGCGATGGTCTAGACAGCAGCAGGCGCTGGAGGAGAGGCGGGCAAAGGAGAGTGCGGTTCCGGATGCCCGGCGGGGAAGGTGCTACAGTCCGCAGCAGGACCCCCACCCGCGCAGCTTTGTGGCCGTGTCCAGCCTGAGAGTGACCCCGCAATTCGGCGAAGTGGCGCCAGGCTGTCAGGAATTTCATTTTTCCTGCCCCCCCCATTCGGGCGACCATCGCCCCACTCCTCGGCGTCTGCGCGTGCGTGAGGCGGAGAAAGCAGATGTCAGATCAGAACGAACGCCGCAGCGGCCCCCGTTCCCAGCAAAGCCGTGGCGCGCAGGGACAGCAAAACAATCAGAACCAGCAACAGAACCGGCAGAACAATGGCCGTGGTGGGCGCCCCCACCAGAATGGCCGCCCCGGCCCCGCGCCGCTGCCCGAAGCCCGTATGGCCTTTGGCGAGAGTGGCGACTGGGAAGCCGAACCGATTCGCAACGGCGACCGTGCGCCGCGCCAGAGCCGGGGCCAGCAGGGCAGCCGGGGTCAAAACAGCCAGAGCCGCCAGCAGAGCCAACCCCGCAGCAGTGAGTCCCGCAGCAACGAGTCCCCGCCGCCAACGTCAGGACGGACGCCAGCCGCAAGCCGCTCAGCAGGCCGACCCCGCGCCGCAGCCGACCATGATTTCGCTCGCCAGCCCCGAGGAGTGGCGCAAGCTGCTCGGAGAGCGCGAGCCGACGCCCGTGCAGGCGAAGGCCATTCCCGAACTGCTCGCCGGGCGCGACGTGATCGCCACCGCCCGCACCGGCAGCGGCAAGACCCTCGCCTTCCTGATTCCGGCGGCGGCGCGCGGCATCGGCGTGACCGGCAAGACGCGCGGCATGGCCCCCGAAGTCCTGATCGTCTCGCCCACCCGCGAACTCGCGGTGCAGATTCGGGACGTGGCCCGCGAACTCGGCATGACGGCGGGGCGCATTACCGGGGGCATCACGCCCGCCGCGACCACCCGCGAAGCGAGCAACAAGGGCGTGGTCAGCGGCACGCCGGGCCGCCTCAAGGACCTCATCGGCAAGGGTGAACTCAGCCTCGCGCACGTCAGGTACGTGGTGCTCGACGAGGCCGACGAACTGCTCTCGCTCGGCTTCCTCAAGGACGTGGAGTGGATCGTGAACCAGGCCCGCGCGCAGGCCCGGGGCGGCGAGATTCAGGTGGCGCTCGCCTCGGCCACCTTCCCCGAGGAAGTACGCGGCGTAGCGGCGCGGGTGCTCAGAAATCCTGTTCGCATCGATATCGAGCCGCCCCGCACCGCCGAGGCCGCTCCTCTGAAGGCCGGGGAAGTCGTGGCCGCGGGCGAAGGCCGCGCCGAGCACGTCGCCCGCGACACCACCCGCGACGAGGTACTCGAGCACGCCGCCGCCGAAATCCGCGAGGCGCTGCGCGAGCCGGGCGGCTGCGTGGTGGTCTTTTGCCGCACCAAGGCGCTCACCAAGCGCCGCGCCGAGAAGCTCGGGCAGCTCTTGCCGCATGAGGAAGTCGTGCCGCTCGAGGGCAACATGGACCAGCGCAAGCGCGAGCGCGTGATGGACAAGCTGCGTGACGGCACCGCCCGTGTGCTCGTCGCCACCGACATCGCCGGGCGCGGCATCGACCTGCCTGAAGTGCGCCTCGTCATCCACGCCGATGTCGCCACCACTTCCGAAGACCACGTTCACCGTTCGGGCCGCACCGCCCGCGCGGGCCGGGGCGGGCGCAACCTCGTATTCATCATCCCCGAGCAGCGCCAGCGCTGGGCGCAGGTTCGCCGGGGCCTGCCCGCGCACCTGCACCCCCCCAAGACCGCGCAGGAACACCTGATCGACAAGGACATTCAGGAAAAACAGGGCCGGGGCAGCGGCAACGGCGTGGACCCGGTGCGCTCCGGTTCCGGGCGCTCAGGCGGTGGCCGCGATGGAGGTCAGCGCGGCGGCTCCGGGCAGCGTTCGCAGGGCCAGGGGCGGGGTGGGCCTCGCGGCGGACGTCGCTAAACGTCAAATAAAAAAAGGAGCCCAGGCGACAGCAATTGCCTGGGCTTCCTTCTTGCTTGTGTCTTTCCGCTCATACGGCTTTAAGGAGATGGACGGGCATCCGGCGCCTTTCCGGATGTTCGGGAATCGGATTAAAACCTTATCAGTTCACGCCCCGCGCCTTCCCCTGCCACAGCTCGGCGCGCAGGATGAACTTCTGGAACTTGCCGCTCGCCGTCTTGGGCAAATCGTCGCGGAATTCGTAGTGCTTGGGGACTTTGAAGCCCGCCAGATGCTCGCGCACATGCGCCGTGAGGTCTTCGGGGGTGACTTCCTGGCCCTGGTGCAGGGCGATGAAGGCGCAGGGCACCTCGCCCCATTTCTCGTGGGGCATGGCGACCACCACGGCTTCGCGCACGGCGGGGTGGGCGTAGAGCACCCCTTCGACCTCCACGCTGCTGATGTTCTCGCCGCCCGAGATGATCACGTCCTTGTTGCGGTCGCGGATTTCGATGCGCCCGTCGGGGTGCACCACCGCCACGTCGCCGGTGTGGAACCAGCCGCCCTCCAGGGCTTTGGCGGTGGCCTCCTCGTTGCGGTAATAGCCTTTCATCACGAGGTTGCCGCGCACCATGATTTCGCCCAGCGTTTCGCCGTCGCCGGGCACGGGCCGCAGCTCGGGGTCCAGCACCTCCACCTCGCCCGCCAGAATCATTTCCACGCCCTGCTTGGCGATGAGGGCGGCGCGGCGCGGGGTGGGTAACTCCTCCTGCTGCGCCGAGAGTTCGGCCACCGTAATCAGCGGGCTGGTTTCGGTCAGGCCGTACACCTGAGTGACGTGAAACCCGAGCGCGTTCATGTCGGCGATGATGCGGGCGTGGGGCGGGCTGCCCGCCGTCGCCACCCGAATCTGGCGGCTGAGCGGGCGGGCGTGCGCCGGGTCGGTCAGCATGGACAGCACGGTGGGCGCGGCGCAGAGGTGGGTCACGCCGTGCTGCTCAATCGCGTCGTAGGCGGCGTCGGCGCGGACGGTGGGCAGGGTCACATGGGTCGCCCCCACGCCGAAGGGGCTCCACACGCCGCCCCAGCCGTTGGCGTGGAAATCGGGCAGAGTGTGCAGGTAAACAGTGTCCTGGTCGGCCTTGAAGTAATAGATCGTCTCGATGGCGTTGAGCATGGTCGAGCGGTGCGTCATCATCACGCCCTTGGGGTCGGAGGTCGTGCCGGAGGTGAAGTTGAGGGTGATGGTGCCGTTCTCGTCTTGCACCGGCAGCGGCAGCGGCGAGTCGTCCTGCGCAGCGAGCTTCGCCTCGAAGGCTGTTCCGGCGCCCCGCGCGTCGCCCATCACCCAGACTTCGATGCCGAGCCCGGCGGCCACCTCGCGCACCCGGTCGTGCAGCGACTCGTCCACCAGCAGCAGCCGCACCTCGGCGTGCCGCAGCTGAAACTCGTATTCCTCGGGGGTCAGGCGAGTGTTGAGCGGCACCAGCACGCTGCCCGCCCAGGGCACCCCCGCGTAGGTCAGCAGCCCGCCGTGCGTGTTGGGCGAAAGCACCGCCACATGCTGCCCGCCGTAGCCTGCCGCCTGGATCGCGCGGGCAAGCTGATAAATGCGCCGGCCCCACTCGCGGTAAGTGAACCGGGGCCCGCCGGGTTCAATCACGGCGGTGTGGTCGGGATAGAGCTTGAGGCCCCGGCGGACCAGGGTCAGGGGTGTCAGGGGCGTGTTCATGGGCAAACCTCCAGCACAGGGGTGTCAGGTTGTGAGATGTCCCTAATCTACGCCCTGCTTAGCGCCCGGCGCCTCAGAGGTTTAGCCCGCGCGGTGGCTGAGGTTCCTGGGCAGCAGTTGCAGGCAGCGAGCTGCGGAGGTTCAGTCGGCGCCCACCCGTACCGCGAAGACCTGCTCCTGGCGCAGCAATTCGCGGCTCTGGTCGTCCCAGACGAGCACGCGCAGGGTGTGTTTGCCGGCTGGGAGTGGCGGCACGCGGAAGCGATGGGGGAGGGTCTGCTCGACCGGCACGTTCTCGCCGTCCACCGTGAGTTTGACGCCTCCCACAGGCCGCGCCGTGACCAGCCACAGCGCCCCGCTCAGCGTCCGGTCCGCGTCCGGCGTGCCCCAGGGCCGGGCGGTGGGCACCTCGCAGGTCGGGCAGGTGGCGATTTTCCAGCTCTGGAAAAAGGCGGGCATTTCGCGCACCTGCTCGAAAGTCCGCCACTTCGCGTCGCTGGCAAAGAGGCGGTAGTCGTTGCGCCGCGTGGCCGCCTTGCCGTTGTCGTCGCCCCCGTGCATGTCCACGTCCAGCCAGTTGATGTTTTTCAGCCGGGGGTACTTGAGCCACGCGCCCCAGTACACTTCGCGCACCTGCTGGGCGGCGAAGGCGCTGAAATCGCGCTCCGGCGCGGCCCCGCTGCGGTTGGATGCGGCGTACTCCGAAAGTTGGATGGGATGGCGCGGCGCGTACTGGCGGTAAAAGCCGTCCAGCACGTCGAGCGGGTGCGCGGTCAGGCGCGGTTTATTAACGTCGCCATTCTCGAACGGCACGCTGTAGAGGCTCAGCCCCGCCCAGTCCACCGCCGCCGGGCCGGGGTAGTACCCGGCGATCTGGGCGAGGTCGCCGGGCATCGGCATCCACACCAACGCGGTGTTCGGCGCCTCGGTGTGCAGAATCCGCGCCACCCGCGCGAAGGTGCGGCGGTAAAGCGCCGGGTCGCGGCCCCACTCGTTGTGCGGGTCGTTCATCTCGGAGCCGAAGCGCACGAAGATCGGCAGGCCCGCCGCCTTCGCCTGCCGCGCAAAAGCGTGAATCACGTCGTCGGAAAGCTGCGCGAGCGGCATGCCCGGTTCCAGCGCGAGGTGCAGCGCCATGCCGTTTGCCCGCACCGCCTGCGCGAAGCGGCCCGGAAAAATGACAGCGGGGTCGTCCGAGCGGCTGAATTTCCAGTAGCGAAAGGCCACCGCGAAGGGCCGCAGCTTCGGCGCCATTCGGGGTGGCTGGCCCCACGCACCCTGCACGCCGTCCGCCCCGGCGTAGATGCCGAGCAGCACGCCGCGCGGCGGTTCCAGTCGGGCGAGGTGCGGCGGGGCGGCACCCACTTTGGGGACCACGCGCCGCACCTCCAGCCTCTGCCGAAACGGCGCGGCGAGGTACTCCAGGGCGCGGGCCGTCTCGTCGTCCCCGGAGGCGCGGTAGCGGGCCGCCGCCTGCCCGTAGGCGCGGGTGGCCGCCGCGTAGTCGCCGAGCTTGACCTGCTCGTTGGCGAGCGCCCGCCAGTTTGCCGCCGAGGGATTGAGCGCCGCCGCCTGCGCGAAAGCCCGCGCCGCCTTATGCGGGTCGCCTGCCTCTCGCGCCCGCACGCCGAGGTCGTACCAGCCGTCGGCAGAACGCGGCAGCGGCGGGGTGAAGGTGACGGCGGCGGCCCGTATCTCGCCACTCGGCGGGGGCACCCGGAGCGCGGTGTTGGGGATGGGGCCGGGCCGCTTGTTCGCCGGGGGAGGAGCCGGCGGCTGGG
This sequence comes from Deinococcus radiodurans R1 = ATCC 13939 = DSM 20539, assembly GCF_000008565.1. GTDB lineage: Bacteria > Deinococcota > Deinococci > Deinococcales > Deinococcaceae > Deinococcus > Deinococcus radiodurans. The sequence continues at coordinate 336,028 of NC_001263.1, forward strand.
CAGCGGCGGGCGGCGGGCCTTCACCTGTACGGGCCGCAGGCTGACCGGCAGACGGCGGCCGGGGCAAGGTCAGGTCGCCGCTCTGACTCGCCCGCCACAACCACACCCCGGCGCCGAGCAGCAGGCCAAGCAGGGCGAGGCGCCAAAAAACCCTCACGCGCCGGGGTCCACGGAGGGTGAGGGCAGGCAGCTACCGCTGCGAGCAGCTCAGGCTGGCAGTTCTGGCTCAGAACCAGCCCTTCTTCTTAGGCGCCTTGCCGAAGCGCTTTTGCGCCTGCCCCAGCACGAAGTCGAAGGCCTGGCCGCGCTTGCTCGGCTTGTAATACTTGCCGCGCCTCGCTTTTTGCTGGCCGCGCAGGTAGGCGGCGAGTTCAACCGCAATCGGCACGTAGGCGAGCACCTTGGTCAGGGTCAGGCCCCCACGCTTGGGCGCGGCGCGAGATGGACGTGTGCCCCCACGGGCATTGAGGGTGCCTTTGACAGGACGGGCAGAACGGGTCGGTTTCACGCTTCCTATTACGCGGCAGGTCCCCGAAAAGTTGCTGAGCGGCGGGTGCAAACAGGTTGGGAATTGGCGGGGGCGGCCTCTGCTAGCCTGGGGGCATGACCGCAACCGAAGACCGCGTGTCGGCCCTGCGCCCCCAGCTCGAGGCGTGGCGGCGGCACCTGCATATGCACCCCGAACTCAGCTTTCAGGAGTTCGAGACGGCCAGGTACATCGTCGGTGAACTGAACAAGCTGCCCGGCCTCGAAGTCTCGCAGCTCACGCCCACCAGCGTGCTGGCGGTGCTCAGGGGCGGCCAACCTGGCCGGACGGTGCTGCTGCGGGCCGACATCGACGCGCTGCCCATTCAGGAAGAAAACAGCTTCGAGTTCGTCTCGCAGAACCCCGGCGTCATGCACGCCTGCGGCCACGACGGCCACACCGCGATTTTGCTCGGCACCGCCCAGCTGCTCGCCGAGGACGCCGCAAACGTGCCCGGCGAAATCCGCATGATTTTCCAGCACGCCGAGGAAAACGGTCCCGGCGGCGCCGAAGAACTCGTCATGAACACGCCGCTGATGGACGGCGTGGACGTGGTGACGGGCCTGCACCTCGACAGCCAGCTTCCCGCCGGACAGGTGGTCGTCAAGGCCGGCGCCTTCATGGCCGCGCCCGACATGATCGAGCTCACCATTCGCGGCAAGGGCGGGCACGGCGCGCACCCCGACGAGACGGTGGACCCTATCGCCATTGGGGCGCAGGTGGTCACCAACCTGCAACACGTCGTCAGCCGCAACGTGAGCGCCCAGGACGCGCTGGTGGTCAGCATCACCTACTTCCAGAGCGGCTCCACCCACAACGTGATTCCCGACACCGCCCGGCTGATGGGCACCGTCCGCACCTTCGACCCCGACCTGCGCCGGAAAGCGCCGCAACTGATCGAGCGCGTCATCAAGGGCGTGTGCGAGGCGCACGGCGCGACCTACGACCTGAAGTACGAACTCGGCTACCGCCCCGTCATCAACACCGAGTGGGTGGCCGAGGAACTGCGGCAGATTGCCCTGAACACCGTCGGCGCCGAGCACTTTGCCGAGGCGAAGGCCACGATGGGCGGCGAGGATTTCAGCGCCTACCTCGAAAAAGCCCCCGGCGCCTACTTCAACGTCGGCTCCGGCAGCGACGAGCACGACAGCCGCTGGCCGCATCACCATCCGCGCTTTACCATCGACGAACTCAGCCTCGAAACCGGCGTGAAGATGATGCACGCGGCGGCGCTAAAGCTGGCCCAACCGCAGTAAGGCCGAGTCTGGCTCTCTGGCGCCCTGCCCCCGGTGATGCGGGAAAGCAGGGCGCTTTGCCGTGTCACAGAGCAGATGGCGAAAAACACGCTATCTCTATGACAAATGCTCTAGCGTATCGTCCATGCCTGACCCGCTCCCCGATTACGACTGGCTCTACGCCCAGACCCGCGCCGGGCGGGAGCGGGGGCCCGGGCCGGCGCGGGCGCTGCTGGACCGCCTCGGCGCCCCGGACCGGAAGTTTCAGACCATCCGCGTCGTCGGCACCAACGGCAAGGGCAGCACCTGCGCCATGCTCGAAGCCGGGCTGCTGGCGGCGGGGGTGCGGGCCGGGCGCTTCACCAGCCCGCACCTGCACGCCTACGAGGAACGCATTCGGGTGGGCGGTGAAAATCTCGACCCGGCGCGAACGGCACAGTTCATCGACTGGGCCAAGCAGAACGCGCCCGGCGAGGCCTTTTTCGACCTGACGCTGGCCCTCGCCTGTCAGGCTTTTGCCGAAGCCGGGGTGGACTGGGCCGTGATGGAAGCGGGCGTCGGCGGCGTGAGCGACGCGACCCAAGCACTCGGCAACGTGCGGGCGGTGGCGCTGACCAATGCCGACCTCGACCACACGGCGACGCTCGGCCCGACCATCCGCGACATTGCCAGCGATAAGGCGGGAGTGGCGCAGGCCGGGGTGCCCCTGCTCACCACCGCGACGGGCGAGGCGCTGGATGTGGTGCGCGAGGTGGCCGCAGAACTCGGCGCCCCGCTCTTCACTCCGCAGACGCACCCCGACCTCTTCGCCGTGCCCCACGCCCCGAGCCTGAGCGGGCCGCATCAGCGCACCAACGCCGCGCTTGCCCTCGCCACCTTGCGGGTGCTGGGCTTTGAACGTGGCGCCGAGGCGGCTCTCAATGCTTCCCACCCCGGACGCCTGGAACGCTTCACCGTCGCGGGCAAAACCGTGCTGGTGGACGGCGCCCACAACCCACACGCGGCCCGTGCGCTGGCGGCGGCGGTGCCGCAGGCCGACGTGTTGCTCTTCGGCGGCCTCGCCCGCAAGGACACGGCGGCCACGCTGGCGCCGCTGCTCCCCATCGCCCCTGAGCGGGTCTTCACGGCTCCCAGCGACCTCGCCGCGCCCCCGGCGGAACTCGCGGCGGAGTACGGCGGTGAGGCGCGGAGCAACCCTGCCGAGGCGCTGCGCCTTGCCCTGGCACTGACGCCAACGGGGGGAACCCTGCTGGTTGCCGGGAGCCTCTATCTGGCAGGCTTCATCCGGGAGGAACTCGCCGGGAGTCCATTGGCTGCCTCAGACATAAAGTAAAAAGCTGTTAGTGAGCCGCCCTTTTCTGGCTGCTCCAGCTAGACCGGAGACACTCCAAATCCCTCTCAATCAGGTGACAAAACGAAAGCCGCCGGACTCCTGAGAATCCGGCGCTTTGTTTGGTGCTCGAGATGGGACTTGAACCCACACGGTTACCCACACGCCCCTCAAACGTGCGCGTCTACCAATTCCGCCACCCGAGCACAGTGAGAGGCGAGAGAAATATTAGGCGGCGCAGCCCAGATTGTCAAGCCGTGGCCCCTTGCCCCACTGACCTCCCACGAAGTATGCTGATGTTTGCCGCCGTTACGCGGTCGGGGGCCCTTCCCTGGCTGAGACGTGCGGGACTTCGTAACCAGGAGAAATACCAATGATCGACAAACAGCAAGTGATTAGCGACAACGCCGCCGGCGCCAACGACACCGGCAGCACCGCCGTCCAGGTGGCCCTGCTCACCGCCCGCATCAACAACCTCGCCGGGCACCTCCAGACCAACAAGAAGGACAAAGCCGGCCAACGCGGCCTCCAGCTGATGAACGGCCAGCGCCGCCGTCTGCTGAAGTACCTCGAGCGCACCGACTACGACGCCTACATCGCCCTGACCGACAAGCTCGGCATCCGCCGCGGCCAGCGCATCGTTCGCTGAGTTCAGGCTCTCCAAAAAGTCCCCCGCCACTCGGACGGGGGATTTTTCGTTGGCCTTTAGCTGTCTTTCCCTACTCGGGGGTCGGGTTCCAGACCATGCGCGTAGAGCGTGTCGCCCTCGGCACGCAGTTGCACGCGGGCGAGGGGAAAGAGCGCCTTGCCGAACACGCTTTGCCCCTGTTGCTGCGGGTCGAACACGCTGAAATGGCAGGGGCAGCCCAGCATGGGGTGGTCAGCGCGGTAGCTGTAGGTGAGGGCCAGCACCTCGGTGTCCTCCACCGGATTGACCTGACATCCCAGGTGGGTGCACAGCCGCGAGTAGGCCGCAAAATGCCGCCCCCCCACCGTCACGCTGGTCGGCGTGGGCGCAGGCAGTTCCATGACCAGGCAGGGCGTTTTGCGGTATAGGAACTCACGGAAGGAGTAGGGGCCTTTGAAGTCGCCCAGACGGGCGATGGCCTGCCGGGGGCCGGGCTGGTAGTTGGGCGGGCCAGGCGCGCTCTTGTCGTAGGTAACGCGCCGGGCATAGTTCGCCATGTAGCCGAACGCCCCCGCCGTGCCCACCACCGGCAGCACCCACCAGTAGCTCAGCAGGGTGCGCTTGGACTCGTCTACCGCCACGCCGTCACCGCCAGTCCTGGCCCTGCAAGGTCTTGACCAGCGCGTCGAGCTGTTTGCCCCCAAGCTGCGGGAAGGCGGGCATCCCAGCGGCGCCGTGCAGCACGATCTGGCGCAGCGCCGTTTCGTTGCGCAGGGCGGGCGAGCCGATCAGCTTGGGCCCGGCGCCGCCTGCGCCCTTCTGCCCGTGGCAGCTCGCGCAGTTCTGGGCGAAGACCAGCGCGCCGTCCACCGTGCCGCCCACCTTCGCCTGATACTCCACGATCAGATCGTCGGCCTCGTGCGAGTCGGGGGCGAGCTTCTGGTAGTTGGTCAGCACCGTGAGCGCGTCCTGATACTGCCCGAACGCCCCCAGGCCGTAGCCGTAGAGAAGCTGGCCCTCGGGCGACTGCGGGTCGAGCTGCGCAGCGCGGGCAATAAAGCTCAGGCCGTTTTCCGCCATCTTGGGGTCGGTCAGCAGGAAATACCCCACCCGGCGCATCGCCCTGGGGTTGTCGCGCTCTTTGAGCAGCACCTGCGTGTACGCCTCCGCCGACTGCCGGTACTGCCGGGCGTCCCACGCCGCGTCGCCCCAGGCGAGGTAATCCGCCGTCTGCCCCGAGCGCTTGGCCTGGCTGGCGAGCACCGGCAGCCGCGAGGCGTTGGCAAGCTGCGTCTGCTCGGCGGGGGAGAGGCCCAGGTTGCGCCATTTCGGCAAGAAGGTAACGGTCCCCACGCCCAGCAGCAGCGCCACGCCGAGCAGGGTGACGGCGGCGGCAGGCAGCGCGGGCCGGGCCTGTCCGGGCTTCGGCGCGGGCGGCAGGGTGTCGAGTTCGTGTAGCACCTGCGTCAGCCGCACCTTCTCGCGGGTCAGGGTTCCGGCGTCGGCGCCCTGCGATTGCAACTCGCCCAGGTTGCTGAGCAGCAGTTCGCGCTCCTCCTCCAGCTCGGTGCGGCGGGTATCGGCGGGCGTCACGCGGGCCGGGGCCAGGATGGGCCGCAGCAGGAGCGCAAAGGTTAATAAGCCCAGCGCCAGCAAGACATACATCATGCTTGTTCCTCGCGTTCACGCAGGAGCGCGGCAATCCGGCGCTCGTCCTCGGCGCTCAGCGTTTCGACGGGCTCGCGGCTGGCGCGGCGCAGGTAGCCCTGCCACAGCCCGGTGCCCAGCACGAGTGCCCCTACCGGGAAGCCCCACAGCAACCAGTTGATGCCTTTTTTCGGCGGTTCCATCAGAATCCGTTCGCCATAGCTCGCCACGAAGCGCCCCAGAATCTGCGACTCGCTCTGGCCCTGGCGAATGCCGTCACGCACCTCGTTCATCATCTGGCGCGAGATGTCGGTCTGCGACTGCGCGATGCTCTCGCCCGAGCAGACGGGGCAGTGCAGCTTGGTCCCGATGCGTTCGGCCTGCCGTTCCTGCTCCACGCTGAGAGGCAGGGGCGCGGTGCGGTCCACTTCGGCCACCCCAGTCCGCACCGAGTCGGCACGGCCCCGCTGGTCGGTGTCCTTGGGCGCGGCCTGCGAGGCGGCCCCCTGCGTGGCGTTCTGCTGCGCGGGCGTGGTGGTGCCCTGGGCCAGGACTGGCGAGGCGAGCAGCAACGCGGTCAGGACGGCTTGGGCGCCCTTCATCCCCTTACCCTTCATAACCCCGCCTGCTTCAGCGCCGCGCGCAACTCGGGTTCCTCGATGGGGCCGTCCTTGATGTGCACGACTTTGCCCTGACCATCCACGATGAAGGTGATGGGCAGCTTCCCCACGCCGTAGCTGAGGGCCGTGCGCGAGCCGGGGTCGAGCAGCGCGGGGTAAATCAGGCCGTACTGGTCCATGAACCTGCGGGCGTCCGCCGGCTGGTCGTTGTAGATGACGCCGAAAAACTCGGCCTTGCCCGCCGTCTCCTGCGACAGTTTGGAAAACAGCGGCGCTTCCTGACGGCACGGCACGCACCACGACGCCCAGAAATTGATCACCACCGGCTTGCCCTGGGCCGCCGTGAGCGCGTGCGTGCGCCCGCCGAGGTCTTCGAGCGCGAAGGCCGGCGCGGGCTTGCCGAGCAGCGCGGGGCCGCCCTCGGGATCGGGGGTGAACAGGCCGTAGGCGAGCAGGCCGACCAGCCCGACCATCACGGCGGGGACAATCCAGCGGGTCCAGGAAGCGCGGCGCGGTTGGGGAGAAAGCGACGGGGAAGTAGGCGGAGTGGGCGAAGTCACGCTGTCACCCCTTCCAGCCCCCGTGCCGGGGCACGGACCGCCACCGTCTCGCGCACTGGGGCCGTCACGCTCAGCGCCGTGCCGAGCAGCAGCACCAGGCCGCCCCACCAGATCCAGCCGACCAGCGGCGAGTCGATGACGGCCACCGTCGCCCACTGCTGGTTCACGTCGCCGCTGAGCAGCGTCACGTAGGTGTCGCCCATCAGGTGATATTTGACGGCGGGCATGGCGACCTGTTGCGGCATGTTGACGTAGGTGTTGAGCTTGGGCATCAGCGTTTCACTCCCCGCCTGCACCGTCGCCACAATGGACTGGCGTTCGGGGCGCTGCTCGGTGCCCAGGTTCGTCAGCGTCAGGGTCTTGCCGAGCACGGTTTGCGGCACGTTAGGGCGCAGGGTGACTTCCTGCCGCGCCTTGTAGGTGCCCGAAAAGCCGATGCCGATGGCGATGAGCACGATGCCGAGGTGAGCGACATACGCCCCGTAGCGCCGGGGATACTCGCGCACCAGTCCCGGCAGGGCGCCCAGACCGCCACGGGCGCGGGCGCTGCCGGCGACGAGCTGCCCCAGCCCGACCACGTTGTACGCGCACAGCCCCAGCGTGAGTGCCAGCCCCACGTTGCGGACGCCCAGCGCGAAGGCGAGCACCGTGCCGACCACGGCGGCGGCCACCGGCCAGCGGGTGAGCGCCCACAGGCTCCGCAGGTCGCCGTTGCCGGCCTTGCGCCAGGGCAGCACCGGGCCGACGCCCATCACCAGCAGCAGCAGCAGGCCCAGCGGAATGGCGAAGTAGTTGTAGAACGGCTCGCCCACGCTGGTGCGGATGCCGCGCACCTCCTCCACCAGCACCGGAAACAGCGTGCCGAGCACGACCAGCAGTCCGAACACCACGAAGACCACGTTGCCGCCGAGCATAGACCCCTCACGCGACAGCGGGCTGTCGAGGCTGTGCGGGTCGCGGATCTGCGGCAGCCGCCACGTCGCCAGCCCCACGCCAAGGGCCACCAGCAGCACGAAAAAGCCCAGGAACACCGGGCCGATGGGGCCGTTGGAAAAGGCGTGCACGCTTTCCACCACGCCCGAGCGCGTCAGGAAGGTGCCGAGCACGGTGGCGGCGTAGGCGAAGACGATGAGGTAAATGTTCCAGGTCTTGAGCATCCGCCGCCGCTCCTGAATCTGCACGCTGTGCAGGAAGGCGGTCGCCAGCAGCCAGGGAATGAAGCTGGCGTTTTCCACCGGGTCCCAGGCCCAGTAGCCGCCCCAGCCCAGAATCTCGTAGCTCCACCAGCCGCCCGCCACAATCGCCGCCGAGAGAAAGCCCCACGCCACCAGCGTCCAGCGCCGGGTCTGCACCAGCCACGACTCGCCGAGCCGCCCGGTGATCATGGCGGCCACCGCGTAGGCGAAAGGCACGCTCAGGCCGACGAAGCCCAGGTACATCAGCACCGGGTGCACGGCCATCATCCAGTGGTTTTGCAGCAGCGGGTTGGGCCCCCGTCCTTGCAGCGGCACGTCCACCACCGGGGTAAAGGGACTGGCGACCGTCAAGTTCAGCCCCACGAAAAACACCACCGAGAGCGCCATCGTCGCCAGCACCCAGGGCCGCAGCACGTCGCGCCGGGCGGTCAGGCTGACCAGGAAGGCGTAGAGCGACAGAATCCACGCCCACAGCAAAATCGAGCCTTCCAGCGCCGCCCACAGCGTGACCCATTTGACCCACAGCGGCGAGACGGTCATGGAGTGCTGCGCCACGTAGCGCACCGAGAAGTCGTCGGTCAGGATGGCGTATTGCAGCAGAAGGGTGGCGACGGTCATGAAGCCGAAGTTGCCCCACAGCGCATACCGGGCCATGCCGGTCAGCCGCTCGTCGCGCCGCACGCCCCCCAGCACGCCGGACACCAGCGCGACGAGCGCAAACCCCAGCGCGAGCAGCAGCGAGAGCGACCCGGCAGCGCCGAGCGGCGAAAAGTTGTATCCGAGGAAATCAAGCATGAGACTCCGTGGGGCAGCAATTTATAAGGGCTGAGGCTTGAGCTGTCTTCGACCCTCTCCCCTTGTGGGAAAGGGCCTTGCAAAACGAAGGGGTGACTTGCAAAGCTGCGGAGCAGAGGGGGCGTCCAGACCACTATCTTTCCCCACCGCCCCACCCTCTCAGGGCTTCGTGCTCTGGTCGTTGAGAATCTTCTTCAGGTCGTCCTGGCTGTACTGTCCCTCGCCCTTGCTGTCGGCGGCTTTGTACTCCTCCGAGTGCTTGACCAGCAGCGACTTGCCGTGAAAGACGCCCTGTTGCATCTGGCCTTCCATGACCACCACGGCGTCGTTGCGGAACATGTCGGGCACCGCGCCCTGGTACTGCACCGGGTAGGCCACCTGCCCATCGGTCATGTTGAATTTCAGCGCCAGGGTGTCGCGGTTGTAGACCACGTCCTTGGCGAGGCCACCCATCCGCAGCGTTTTGCCGGCGAACTTGGCGGTGTCCTGCTGGTACTCGCTCGGCAGCACGTAGTACACGAGGTTGCTGTTGGCGTTGCCGAGCACCATGTAACCGATCAGGCCCAGCACGGCGGCCCCAGCGACCAGGAGGGGCCAGCGGGGGCGTTCGCGCCGGCGAGCGGGAGGCAGCGGCGTTCCGGGCAGGCCGCTGGGCGCGGTGGTCATAACCTGTCCTCCTGCTCCAGCCGTCCCGCCTCCAACCGCTTGAGGCGCGCGAGCATCCAGCCCACGTACCCGAAGAGGCTCACGAACGTCACGCCATAAACCCAGGCGACAAAAGTGGTGTACATATCAGACGCCTCCCTGACGGCTCAGGCCGCGCAACTCGGCTTCGTCGCGCGCGAGTTCGAGGGCTTCCTCGCGCTTGGCCAGAATGCCGCGCAGCCGCACCAGAAAGAAGTAAAGCACCGTAAACGCCGCCAGCATGGTGAAAAACGCCTGCAGCATTCGGGGGTCGGCGGCGAGTTCGAGTTTGCCCAGAATCTTGACGGTGGCGGTCTGGTGAATGCTGCGCCACCAGTAGACGCTCATGTAGTTGACGGGAATGTAAAGCGTGCCCACGATCCCCAGCACGGCGGCCACCCGGGCGCGGCGGTGCGGGTCGTCGATCAGGCCACGGATGATGAAGTACCCGAGGTAGATCAGCAGGCCCACGGCGGTGGTCGTCAGCCGGGGGTCCCAGGTCCAGTAGGTGCCCCAGGTCGGCTTGGCCCACAAGCTGCCGGAAAACAGCGCCAGCGCCGTCATCAGCACCCCGAGTTCGGCGCTCGCGGCGGCCATGCGGTCGAAGCGGGTGTCGCGCCGGACCAGGTAGATGAGGCTGTAGATCATGGTGCCGACATACGCCATGTAGCTCGTCCAGGCGGCGGGCACGTGCAGGTAATAAATCCGGACGAGTTCTTTCTGGTTCACGTCCGGCGGTGAGGCAAAAGCCAGATACAACCCGGCCAGCAGCAGCAGCAGGCTGAGTCCTCCAAGTGCAGCAGTCAGGCGGTCCTTCATAGGTCAAGCCCGAGTAGACCATGAATCGGTTAGGCATTTGTCTATGGGGCACTCATGCGGCGCGGCGGGCGGGGTGGCCCGGCTCCCTCAACTTCCGCTCAAGTTTCTGTGAGCTTCGTGATAGTGAATTTGCCGTACTGTACGCGCTCTAAGCGTGTTGGCTTACCCTGGTAAGCACTTGCCTGAATGACGAAAACTTGATATATTTGCACTCAGGTTTTTTGGTAAGACATCTTTTTGGGCTCCAGGCCCCCTTGCCAAGCCACCCCTTCGCGACGGCCCCCTGCGGGTCAAAAGGAGCGTCAACGGATGCCCGACAGCACTGCCCTTCCGACCACCATCCCCGTCTGCCCGGTTCGCGGCAGCGTCATTTATCCGACCATGGTGCAGCACATCGATGCCAGCCGCGCCATTTCCATCAACGCCATCGAAGCCGCCATGAGCGGTGAAAAGGTCATCCTCATCGTGTCGCAGCGCGACAAGGACGTGGACGACCCCAAGGGCGAGGACCTCTACGACGTGGGCACCGCCTGCAACGTGCTGCGCGTGCGCAAGAACCCCGACGGCACCTTGCAGATGCTGGTGAGCGCCGTGGCCCGCGTGCAGGTCAGCGCCTATCAGCTCGGTGACTACCTCACCGCCGACATTGAGCCGCTGGACGCGGGCAAGTCGGGCGGCGTGGAGCTGCAAGCCCTCTCGCGCGAACTCAAGGACAAGTTCGAGACGGTCGCCAGCGGTGGACGCATCAACGCCGAGAGCGTGCAGACCATCAACTCCAAGGACGACATCGGGGAGATGGCCGACCACATCGCCTTCAACCTCGATTTCAAGCTCGAGGACAAGCAGGCGATTTTGGAAGCCGCCAACGTCACCGAGCGCCTGAAAAAGCTGCTGACCCTCCTCGACACCGAGCAGGAAGTCCAGGCGGTGCAGGCCAAGATTCGCGCCCAGGTCAAGGAAGAAATCGACAAGAACCAGCGCGAGTACTACCTACGCGAGCAGATGAAGGTCATCCAGAAGGAGCTGCAAGGCGGCGACGAGGAAGAAGGCGACGAGGCCGAAGCCTTCCGCGCCAAGATCGACGCGCTCGGCCTGAACCCCGAGGTCAAGAAGGAAATCGACCGTGAGGTGAACCGCCTCGCCCGGATGCACCCCGACGCGGCCGAAGCCTCGGTTATCCGCACTTACCTGACCTGGGTCACCGAGCTGCCCTGGAACGAGCGCTCCGACGACCGCCTCGACGTGGAAGAAGCCGCGCAGGTGCTCGACGAGGACCACTACGGCCTCGAAAAGGTCAAGGACCGCGTGCTGGAGTTCCTCGCCGTGCGCCGCCTGCGTAAAGAGCGCGCCGAGCGCGGGGAAATCAGCGCCGAAGAAGTCAACAAAGGCCCGATTCTGGTCTTCACCGGCCCTCCCGGCGTGGGCAAGACCTCCATCGCCCAGAGCATCGCTAAGTCGCTGGGCCGCAAGTACGTGCGTATTGCCCTCGGCGGCGCCCGCGACGAGTCGGACATCCGGGGCCACCGCCGCACCTACATCGGCGCCATGCCGGGCCGCATCATCCAGGGCATCCGCACGGCGGGCACCAAGAACCCGGTGATTCTGCTCGACGAGGTGGACAAGCTCGGCAGCTCGTACCAAGGCGACCCCAGCTCGGCGCTGCTCGAAGTGCTCGACCCCTCGCAGAACCAGCACTTCACCGACCACTACCTCGGCGTGCCGTTCGACCTCTCGGAAGTCATGTTCATCGCCACGGCGAACTACCCCGAGCAGATTCCGGCGGCCCTGATGGACCGCATGGAAGTCATCGAGTTCAACTCCTACATTGAGCAGGAAAAACTCGAAATCGCCAAGCGTTACCTGCTGCCGCGTCAGCTGCTGCAAAACGGCCTCAAGCCCAACCAGATCAGCTTCTCCGACGCCGCCCTCGAAAAACTGATCTCGCACTACACCCGTGAAGCGGGCGTGCGTAACCTCGAGCGCGAAATCGGCACGGTGGCGCGCAAGGTGGCCCGCAACATCGCCACCGGCAAGACCAAGCGGGCGAAAGTGACCGACAAGGAGCTGGAAAAGTATCTCGGCCAGCCGCGCCACACGCCCGAAACCGAGAACATGGAAGACATGGTGGGCGTGAGCACCGGCATGTTCTACACGCCCGTCGGCGGCGACATCCTCTTTGTGGAAACGAGCATCATGACCGGCAAGGGCGGCGGCCTGCTGCTCACCGGGCAGCTCGGCGACGTGATGAAGGAGTCGGCTCGCGCCGCCCTGACCTACGCCAAGAGCAACGCCGAACGCTTCCACATCGACCGCGAGAAGCTCGACAACAGCGAAATCCACGTCCACGTTCCGGCGGGCGCCATTCCCAAGGAAGGCCCCAGCGCAGGCGGCGCGATGGCGACCTCGCTCATCTCGGCGCTGACCGGCATTCCGGCGCGGCACGACGTGGCGATGACCGGCGAAATGACGCTGACCGGGCGTTACCTCCCCATCGGCGGCCTCAAGGAGAAGGTGCTCGGAGCCCGACGCGCGGGCATCAAGCACATCATCCTGCCCAAGGCCAACGAGCGCGACATCAACGACATCCCGCTGCACCTGCGCTCGAGCATGCGCTTCCACCCCTGCGAAACGGTGGATCAGGTGCTCGACGTGGCGCTCGTCGGTGGCCTCAAGGCCCTCGAAACGCCCCGCACTGACAGTCAGGTGACGCCCCCGGCAGACAGCGGCAGCAAGGGCCGCAAGACGGGCCGCCGCAGCCCGGAAGCGCGGGCCTAAGCCTCGCTGAGCAGTAAAACAACTCCCTCACCGTGATGGTGGGGGAGCTTTTTTTGGCTTAGAGCATTGGATAAAAGAATGCCCTGTATTTTTGACCCTCTACCTTGATGGGAGAGGGGCTCGCGCAGCGAGGGGTGAGGGTGTCTTTTCCTGTCAAATGTTCTAGTTTCTCTACGGAAAGTGTCAGCTCACTGTACCGGCACCCGCGCGTACTCGCCCCCGTCGCGCCGGATGATGAACACGGCGTTGCCCTGCACCTGAATCGGCGCCTGAGCGCGGCGGCTTGCCACCTGACCGGCAGGCACCCCCGGCATAATTTCGCGCTCGCCGCTGGCGTCTTGCACCGTGATGGAGTAGATGCCGGCGGGCAGTTCGGCGGGGAAGGTGTAGTTCAGGTTGACCTGCCGGGGGGTGGTGTCCACAGCAGGCGGAGCCGCCGTATCGGGCGCTGGGGTCGTGCCGGGCTGCGTCCCCGGTTGTGTGGACGGCTGGCCCTGGGTGGGGGGCGTCTGCTCGGGCGCGGTGATCGGCTCGGGTGGCGGTGGGGGCACGTAGGGTGGGGGAATCGGGAGCGGCTCGGTGGGCACGCTGGGCGGCGCGGTGCGGACCCCAGCAATCACCAATTTGACCTTGCTGCCGACCGTCACGTTGGCCCAGGGGGCGGGCTCCTGCGAGAGCACGGTGTTTTCGGTCTTGTCACTGGGTTCACGGCTCCAGTCGGTGACGACCAGCCCGGCGGCCCGTGCCCAGTCGCGCGCCTGCTCGAACGTCATGCCGCGCAGGTCGGGAATGAACGTTTCCTCGCTGCGGACGCCGGTACTCACGAGCACCTGCACCGGCACGCTGCGCTGGGTGGAGGCGCCGGCGGGCGGAATCTGGGCGATGATGCGGCCTTCGGGCGTGCGCGTCTGGGTGCCGTCCACCCGAATCACCTTGCCGAGTTTCAGGGCGCTGTCGCCCAGCGGCCCCTGCGCCTGGGTCAGCGTCATGTCCTCGACCTTGGGCACGGTCAGCGGCGCCGGTTTGTTGACGGTCAGGACGACTAAGCGGCCCGTGGGCAGCGAAGTGCCCCCGTCGGGTTCCTGGCGAATGACCACGCCGATGGGCTGGTTGCCGTTCTCACCGTAGGCGTACTCGACCCGGAAGCCCTTTTTCGTCAGGGCGCGGGCGGCGTCGGCGGCGGGCTGCGAGATCACGTTGGACACCTCGCCCACCGGCGGGTTGAGGTAAACCTTGGCGGCCTGCGCGCCCAGCCAGCTCGCCCCAGCCAGGAACACCAGCCCCGGCACGAAGGTCAGCCAGGCGCCGGGCCGCCGCTCGCGCTTGCGTTTGACCTTGCCGTCACGCAGGTCACCGAGCACGCCCGCGTTGAGCGTGGCTATCTGCTCGGGCGTGCGGGGGGGCACCGGGCGCAGGTACGCCACCTGTGGCTGGTCGCCCTGAAGCACGATGTCGGCGTCGCTCAGGGCAAAGCCCGCGTCGGCCAGCCGGGTGCCGAGTGCCTCGACCGCCTCGATCATTTCCTGGCGTTTGGTGGGCTGCGCGGCGACCTCGGCGAGCGGGGTGCCCGGCACGTCCTGCCACACCGCGTAGTACGCGCCGGGGCGGGCCACCACGTCGGTCAGCCCGGCGGGGGCCGCCGTCCGCAGCGCCGTGCGGTAAGCGTGAAAGCTCTGGCGCTCGGCGGGGGTCTGCACCTCGAACCAGGCCACCCGCCGGGTCACGCCCTCGGCGGCGCGGACCTCGTAGAGTGTCACGTTGCCCGCGCGCGACAGCTCGCGCAGCACCTGATACTTGCCGTCGATAGGCTGAGTCGGCAGCGCCGGCGTCGGCGTGGGCTGCGTCTGGGAAGGCTCGGGCGCCGCGCCCTGGCCCGCTGGTTTGGAGGAATCCGGCCCGGTCATGCACCGCGCAGCATAGCGCAGCCGCAGGCCCCGCCGCCCCGCGCCCCCAGAATTCGGCCTGTCAACCGAGCAGCCCCGCCACCCCGCTCACCGTCACGGCGATGATGACCACGCTGAAAAAGTACGACAGCGCCGCGTGCGCCAGCAGCAACCGGCGCATTTCACGGGTGTCGAGGTTGGTGTCGCTGACCTGATACGTCATGCCGATGGTCAGCGACAGGTACAGAAAGTCGAAGTAATCGGGGTTGGGCAGCGGGTCGTCGGTGCCGCGCTGAATAAAACGGATGCCCGCACCATCGGAATAGAAGCGCCGGGCGTAGTGCAGTGTGTACTCGGCCTGCACGAGCAGCCACGACAGCGCCACCGTCAGCACCGCCAGCCCGGTCAGCAGGTAGGCCTGAAGGCCGTGGCTGTGGTTGGCCTGCCCCAGCGTGACGAACACGCCGACCAGACTGACCAGCGTGGCCGCCAGCGTCAGCGCCGCTGCCAGCGCCCGGGTGTCGTCCTCGCGCGTGGCGTGCCGGGTCACGTCCTCGGGCGAAAAGCCCAGCAGGGGCAGCAGCCGCAGCAGGTTGACCGCGCAAAACACGTTCCAGCCGAGCAGCGCCCGCGCTTCCCACGGCCAGCCGTGCGGCAACAGCAGGGCAAGAACCAGTCCCAGCCCCGCCCCGAGCAGCAACCGGGACGCGGAGACAGCAGAGTGCGGCATGGCGCCATGATAGGCAGGCGAGCGAAGAGGCGACAAAAAAACCGCCCGCTGTCACGCGGACGGTTGCTATCAGAGGAGGCTTATTCGGCGCTGCCCGGTGCCCCACCCCGGCGGCCCCGGCGGCGGCGGCGGCGACGCGCTTCCTCGCTCTGGGCGTCGCTGGGAGCACTGTTCTGCACCGGCTCGGCGGCGGCCACAGGAGCCTGGGGCGCAGCGGCGCGGGGAGCAGCGGAGCGCGGCTGGCCCTGGCTTCCACGTCCGGCGCCCGGGCCACCGTTGCCGTTCAGGCGGGCGGCGCCCCGGTCGTTGCCGCCGCGGGTGTAGCCCCGGCCTTCGCCGCGCCGCTCGCCCCGGTCATAGCCGCGTTCGCGTCCGGCGCGGGGGCCGTTGTAGCCGTCTTCGGGCGGCATGTTGTCGGTGGTCCAGTCACCGAAGTACATGCGCTGCACGGTGATGTTGACCGGGCGCAGGTGCTCGTTGCGCGGGCGCTCCAGGGTGATGACCCGGCGGGGGCCACTGCTCCGGCCACCGCGCTCGCCGCGTTCGAGCGGCATGCCGCCGAAGGTGCGGCCTCCGTTCGGCCCGCCCTGGCCCCGGCTGGGCTGGCCTTCACGGGTGTACTGGCCCTGGCCGCCGCGTCCGCCCCGGCTCTGGCCGGGCCGCGCTCGCCGAGTTGCGGGCTGCTCTGGATGGCCGGCTGCGGGTCGTCGAGGGTGAATTTGGGCTGGGTCACGGGAATGCTCTTGAGTTTTTCCTGCCGCTCCTGCTCGCGGTCCTCCGGCGGCGGGCACGGACTTTGACGTCGGTCATGGGGGTCTCCTGCGCGGCAGCGGGAAGGTCGTAGCTGCCGGGGGTGTAGTCGGGGTCTTCGGGGTCGGCCAGGGTCAGGTCGATCTGACGCGCAAGCGGTTTGACATCGCTGATGGTGACCTGCACGGCGTCCCCGAGCCGGAAGCTCTTGCCGTTGCTGCGGCCCTTCAGGATCTGGGCGTCCTCGATAAAGATGTAGTAGTCGTCGTCGAGGTGGCTGATGTGCAGCTTGCCCTCCACGCCGTTGTCGAGCGCCACGTACAGGCCGCTGGACACCACACCGGACACGTTGCCCATGAAGGACTCGCCGCGGTGTTCCTGCGCCCACTTGCACTGGTAGTACTTCGTGAGGTCACGCTCGGCCTCGGCGGCGGTGCGCTCGCGATCACTGGTGTGCTCGCCCATGGAGGGCAGGCGGCCCTGGAACTGCGCCACCTCGCGGTTGCCGGCCTTGAAGTCGCCCGAGAGCACCTTTTTCAGCGTGCGGTGAACAACGAGGTCGGGATAGCGGCGAATCGGCGAGGTGAAGTGCAGGTACTCGTCGAAGGCCAGCCCGAAGTGCCCGAGGTTTTCGCCCGCGTACTTCGCCTGCTGCATGGAGCGCAGCAGCAGGGTGTTGACCACGCTCTCGCGCCCGGTGCCGCGCACTTGCTTGAGGACCGCCTGGTACGCCTGCGGGGTCGGCTCGCCGCCGGGGAAGGAAAACCCGAGGCGGCCAATCGCGCCGGTCACGTCCTGGAACTTCTGGAGGGTCGGTTCCTCGTGGATGCGGAACAGCGTCGGAATCTCGCGCTCGATGAGGTAGTGGGCGACCACCTTGTTGGCGAGCAGCATCAGATCCTCGATCATGCCGCGCGCCGTTTCCTCGCGGATGGGGATGAGCTCCATGCGCCCGTCCTTGTCCACGTCCACCTTGACCTCGCGCACTTGAAGTCGAGTGAGCCTTCGCGCAGCGCTTCTGGCGCACTTGGTCGTGATTTTGAGCAGCAGGTGCAGGTCGCCCTCGAGGTGCCGGGCGTGGTCGGGCAACGTGGCGGTCGCTTCCGAGTACGCCTGCACCTCGTCGTAGGTCAGCCGCGCCTTGGAGTTGATGACGCTTGGTGAGAGCTTCACGTCCAGAATGTCGCCCTCCGCCGAGAGTTCGACGAGCGCGGTCATCGTCAGCCGGTCCTGGTAGGGCACGAGGCTGCACACGCCGTTGGAGAGGTGCTCGGGCAGCATCGGCAACACACGTCCCGGCAGGTAAACGCTCGTGGCGCGGGCATAGGCTTCGCCGTCGAGCGGGGTGCCTTCCTGCACGTAGTGGCTCACGTCCGCGATGTGGACGCCGACCACGAAGTTGCCTTCCGGCGTGGGCTGAATGTGAATGGCGTCGTCGAAATCCTTGGCGTCGCGCCCGTCCACCGTGAAGATGTTGAACTCGCGCAGGTCGAGCCGGCCCACCAGCGCTTCTTCGGGAATCTCGCCAGGAATGGCGTTCGCCTGCTCCTGCACGTCGTCCGGGAACTCGCCACGCAGACCGAACTTGACGATGACGGCCTCGGTTTCGGTTTCGGGGTCGTCCTCGGCGCCGAGCACGCGCACGACTTGACCGAAGACCTCGTCCTCGCCGGTATGCTCGGGCCAGAAGAGTTCGGTAACGACGCGGGCGCCGGCTTCGAGTTCTTCCAGACCCTCGGGCAGCAGCAAAATCCGGTGCCGGGCGCGGAAGTCGTCGGGTTTCAGGATGGGGTGGCCGTGGCTGAATTCCAGCGTGCCCACGAGCTGCTTGTACGCCCGCTGCACGATGCGGACCACCGTAGCGCGGGGGTTGCCGTCGCCCTTCTGACCCCGGCGCCCGCCGCGTCCGTTGTCACGCCCACCGTCGCGGTCACTGCGGCTGTCGCCACGTCCATCCATGCGAACGAGGACGGTGTCGCCGTTCCAGGCTTCGAGGGTGCGGTCCTGCGGGATGTAGTAATCCTCGCCGCCCCCCTTGCCCATGTTGCTGTCGGGCACCACAAAGCCGAAGCCTGCCGCCGACGCCTGGAATCGTCCGCGCACCAGACTCATCGCCTCGGGCAGGCCGTAGGTCTTCTTGCGGGTGCGGATGACCTTGCCCGACTCGACGAGGTCTTCGAGCAGGTCGGTGATGTTGCGCCAGCCGCCGAGGCGTTCGAGCGCCTGCCGGGTAAAGGTGCGCTCGAGGTCGCGGACATGCACCGGGCGCCCAAGCTTGCGCAGTGCGCGACGAGCAGCCGCTCCTCGTCGGGAATGTTCGCAAAGTCTTCGTCGGTGTCCTCCGCGGGGGCCTGTTCCTGCGGCGCCGCGTCTTGCCGCTCGGCTCGCCTTTCCTTGCGGTTCTTGCGGCTCTGGCGCGGTTCGGAATCGGAGGTCGAGTCAGGTTCAGGGGCAGCGGGCGTCGCCTCATCCTCGACAGCCAATGCCGAATCCACGGTGGGCACGGCAGCTTCCGCCTCGTGGGCGACGGTCAGCGTTGGGGCTGGGGCTTCTGCGTTTTCCAGCGTTTCCACATCCACGGCTTCGACGCCGTCGAGCACATCACTCAGCGGAGCAGGCTCAGCAGCAACGGCCTTGCGGCGGCCCCGGCGTTTGGGGGCGGGCGCTTCGGTCGGTGCCTGTTCCTGTTCTTGCGGCTCGCTGACCTCCTGTGGCGCCGTCGCGTCCAGCACGGGGGAGAGGGCGGCTTCTGCGCTGTCCTCGGTGGTCGGCTCTGCGGGAGCCTGCGCCCTGGGCTTGCGGCCCCGGCGGGGCTTGGGGGCCTCGGCGGCTTCCTGTGTCTCGGCGGTCAGCTCCGCGGAGGGCTGCTCGGGAGCGGCGGGTGCCTTTGGCTTGCGCCCACGTTTGGCCGGCGCTGGCGCGGGTTCGCTCACGGCTTCCGGCTCAGCCGCAGCAGCGGGTGTTTCTTCTACTTCTTCAACCGGCGCTGTCGCTGCCTGAGCTTTGGGCTTGCGGCCCCGGCGCTTGGGCGCGGGAGCTTTGGGCTGCTCGGCGCTGGCGGCGACTTCGGCAGGCCCTTCGTCCACGTTGGCCGTTGCTTTTGGCTTGCGGCTCCGCCTGGGTTTAGGGGCGGCGGGAGCCTCAGAAACCTCGGGTTCAGTGTCGGCAGATTCGGCAGTGCCAGCGTTTGCGAGCACAGGCTCAGCGCTTTCTTCAGGCGCGGCTTTGGGCTGGCGGCCCCGTTTGGGAGCGGGGGTGGTTTCAGACTCGGGAGCGGGGGCAGCGCTGCGGCTGCGGCCCGTTTTCCGGGGGGCGGCGTCCGCCGCAGTGGGGGCGGAGGGGGTCCGCCGACTCTTGGTCTTCTCGCTGGGCGCGGGGGTCGGGGTCTCGCTCGGCGTGGTCCCTTCGGGGGTCACGGGGAGCAGAGAGTCGGCCACGGCGTCCTTTTTCCTCTGTTTTGGCATTTATGCACCTAGGTCGCATCAGGACGCGCCCGTATCTGTTGTTGTCGCGGCGCTGCCGGTCTTCGGCTTCGCTTCACATTGCCGCGTCATTTACGGGCGCTGGTTTCTCGCTTGACTCGGGCTTCCTCGCGCCAGTTTGCCCACGGCCCTTGACGGCTTACTCTCTGTGGGGGCGCAACGTGGTGAAACCCGGTAGCACCGTCAGCTTAGCACGGCGGCCTGACGCGGGTCTTTACGCATTCTGGCGGGTACTGGGGAGAAGGTAGGGTTCATTCAGATTCCAGCTCCACCCACCCGGTCAGCGGCGCGTGGTCGCTCAGCCGCACCGAGCGGTCTGACCGCACGCCGGACACCCGGACGCCCGCCGAGAGCAGGTAATCGATGCGCCACCCGACGTTGTTGGCGTAGGCATTGGCGCGGTTGCTCCACCAGGTGTACTCGGCTTCTTCGCCGAGGCAGTCGCGGTGGCAGTCCACCAGTCCGGCGGCGAGGTGCGCGGTCATCCACGTGCGCTCGTGGGGCAGGAAACCGCTGTTTTTCTGGTTGCTGCGCCAGTTCTTGAGGTCGATTTCGCGGTGGGCGATGTTGTAGTCGCCGCCGATGACGACCGGCTCCCCCGCCGCGAGCAGCTCCGATACCCACGCCTGGTAGTCGGCCAGCACGCGGTCCTTGAAGCCCTGGCGCGCCTCGCCGGAGCTGCCGCTCGGCAGGTACACGCTGACAAAGCGCACGCCCGCCACCACCGCGCTGACGACGCGGCCCTCGGCGTCCATCTCGTCGTGGGGCATGCCCAGGCGCACGTCTTTCAGCGGCAGACGCGAGAGGATGGCGACGCCGCTGTAGCCCGCCTTCTGCGCGGGAAACCATGCCGAGTGGTAGCCGGGCAACGCGTCCGGCATCGGCTCAGCGCGGACTTCTTGCAGAAGCAGCACGTCGGGTTGGTTGCTTTCCACCCAGTCGGCCAGGCCCTTACGCAGCGCACTTCGCAGGCCGTTGACATTGAAGGTGGTGACTTTAAGAGGGCCGGTGAGGGGGGGAGCGGCGGGGGCAGACATCGGCGCCGACCATAGCGCGTGGCTGCTCTGACTCCCAGGAACCTGGGCTGGGGCAAGGAGGCTCAAGACCCGTTTACCGTTTGTTGACCGCTGCCGGATGCGCCAGGGCTAAGCTGCCCTCACTATGGCCGACATCAAGTTCATGAACGAGTCCGACGGGCAGGAATTCCAGATGACCCACCCAAAAGCAGCCCGCGTCTTGCAAGACATCCGGGCGTGGGCGGCGGGCAACGACTTCAGCCGCGTGGTCTTCTGGCGCGACGCCGACGACGCCCACAAGCTGTGGGTGCAGCTCGGGGACGACCGGCTCAACTACTGGATTCACGACTCCACCTTTACCGAGGGCAAGCACGAAACGGTGGAAATGCAGATGGACTACGCCCGGGGTGCCCAGCGGCGCAGCGCGGCGGGGTTCGGCAAGTTCGACAAGTAGGGGAGAAAAGGAGCGGAGAAGCTCTCTTTTTCTATGACTTGACGGCGATATAGACGCACAGATGCAGCCGGTCAGTGATGGGAAACCGCGCGGGGTTGATGGTCAGGCGCAGGCCATAGCTCTCCACCAGAGCCTCAGCATTATCAGCGGTCAGCGTGACGGGCAGGCGCACGTCCAGTCGCCAGGCGGGGTGTCCGGCAGCCTGCAACGCTTCGCGCAGGGCGTTGTCCGGGCCGTTGGCCGAGGTTGGGCGCCCCAGCGCTCGCCACGTTCCGGCGAGGTGGTCGGCTCCCTGCGCTGCCAGCACGAGTTGCCCGCCGGGGCGCAGGACTCGCCACGCTTCGGCCAGCGCCCGCGCCGGGTCCGGCAGGTGGGCCAGCACCCGTACCAGCAGGGCCACATCGAAAGTGCCGTCGGGAAAGGGCAGCGCCTCGGCCTGTCCTGCCGTCACCCCCAGGCCGGGTATAGGGTCCACGCCCACCGCCCGGCCTGTGTGTCCGCGCCACGCCAGCGCACCCAGCCCATGCCCGGCCCCCGCGCCGATGTCGAGCACGTCGAGTTCGGGGGCGAGATTCAGGGCGTCCAGCAGTGGCTCATACGGCCAGCGTTGTCCGCTCAGGCGCGTGAGCAGGGCGTCACGGGCGGCGGGGTCGGCCCCGGCTATGCCTGCGCCCCGCCCGGCACGATGGTGTCCGGCGACACGCCGAGGCGGCGCAGGGCTTCGTTCCAGCGGTCCTCGGGCGCCACATCCCACAGCAGTTCCGGCGTGTCCTGCTCCACCCACAGCCAGGTGCCCACGCGGGCTTCCTCGGTGAGCTGCCCGGCGGCCCAGCCCGCGTAGCCGAGCACCAGCATGTAGCGCTGCCCGCCGGCAATCACGGCGTGAAGCACGTCCTGGCTGCTGCTGACCATCAGCCCCTCGGTGAGCTGCACCTCGCCTTCCAGACCCACCGGGGCGCGGTACAGGCACCAGCCGAGGCTGGGGTCCACCGGGCCGCCGAGCCACACCGGGGCCTGTTCCTGCGCCAAATCGGGCAGCAACTCGGCCACCGTGGGGCCGGCCGGCAGGTGAACCATCAGGCCCATTGCGCCCTGCGCGTCGTGTTCGAGCAGCAGCACGACGGCGCCTTCGAAAAAGCTCCCCTGAAGGTGGGGACTGGCAACCAGAAAGGTCAGCGGGCCGCTCATGGGGGCAGCATAACGCGGTCGGGGTGAGGGCTTTGCCTTGCCCCCCACCCTTTGCCCTGTGTTCTCCCCCTATCCTGACCTCATGTGGACCCGCCTTCCTTCCAGCGGCCTGCGCGTGACCGGCGCGGACCGCACCGACTTCGTGCACGGGCAGATGACCGGCGACCTGCGCGGCGCCCCCACGCCGGGGCTGGTGCCCTGCGCCTTCCTGAACGTGCGCGGTCAGATCGAGCAGTTTGCCCGCGCCTACCGCCGCCCCGACGACATTTACCTGCACCTTGACGCCGGGCAAGCCCCGCTGCTCGCCGCCCGGCTGCGGCGCTACATCATCTTCGACCAGGTGGAACTGGAGGACGTGTCGGAAGTTTTGCGAACCGTGCATGTCTGGGACCAGGCCGTACCCGGCTGGGACGATGCGGGCGCGGGTGCCCAGCAGTGGACCCTCGGCGGCTCGCTGGTCCTCGGCGGACGGGTAAACCGCAGCGGGCAACCTGGTGTGGACTTGCACTACCTTGCCCGCGACGAGGAGGCAGTCCTCGCGGCGCTGGGAGGTGAGGAACGCCCGCTGAGCGAGCTCGACGCGCTGCGGGTCGCCGCCGGCATCCCCGACATTCAGCGCGACGGTCTGACCGGGACGCTGCCGCAGGAAGTCGGGCTCGACGTGAGCGGCCCGCTGCCCGCCATCAGCTACCGCAAGGGCTGCTACGTGGGGCAGGAAATCATGGCCCGCATCGAGGCGCGGGGGCAGACCCGCTTTCACCTGGCGCGGGTCGCGGGCGAGGGGCTGCCTTCTCACGCCGAAATCCGGCAGGGCGACAAGGTGGTGGGACAAAGTGGCTTGAGCACCGGCCCACTGGCCCTCGCCCGGCTGCGCCGCGAACTGGAAGACGGCGCGGCGGTGGAGGTCGGCGGCGTGAGCGCCCGTGTGCAACTTCTCGGGCATGACTGAGCCCGCTGGACCTGGGCGGCCCAGACATAGGCGGCCCGGCACCCTCGCCCGCCTGAGCGCCGCCCTGCGCGGCACGCCCGCCGAGCAACTGGCGGGAATGCGCCTCGCGCTGCGGCTCGCTTTTCTGGTGCTGGCGCTGCCGGGGCTGCCGCTGGGGCTGCTTTATCTCCTGACCCGCCCGGCACCGCTGAGCCTGCCCGTGACCGCCGCGCTGGTCGGAACGGCACTGGTGCTCGGCCTCGGCACGCTGTGGCTCGCCCGCCGCGCCGCCGTCAACCCCGACATTCCGCGTGAGCAGCGCGGCCTGAGCGCCGCCATTCAGGGGGCGAGTGCGCCCGCCGTCGCTTTTTTGCTGGGGTGCGCCTCGCTGTCGTCGTGGCCCGCCCTGCTGCTGCTGTGGGGGCTGGCCGCCGCCTTTTATTTCTTCGTCTGGCAGCAACTGCCGGTCTGGGCCGGGCAGACGCAGGCCTGAGCCTTGCTTTCAAGTCAACCTGGTTTGCTCTGTCTTCTTGACACGAGTCAAGCATGGTGGCACACTGGGTTTAGACGATAACCCCAGAGAGGGTGGGCCATGCGGAGCAACAAGCGCCGTGGGGAGGACATCATGGGCAAGGCAACGGAGGCGCGGGCAACGGGAGCGGCGGTGAACGTTATCCTGTGGGCCGCAGCGGGGGGCGACATGAACGAGCGAGAACAGGCGGAAGGCTGGAGCGAGCGTTGGGTGGTGGACGGGCTGGAAGACAGCCCGCGTGGGCGGCTGGCCCGCGTGGAACTGCCCAGCGGCCACACCCGCACCATTCCCCTCCACGAACTGCCCGACGGCGTGCGCGAGGGCGACCTGCTCGAAGTACGTGCCGGAGTGGGCGGGCTGGTCTTTCGCCGCCTGGAAGCTGAAACTCTCGCCGCCCGCTTGCAGGCGCAGCTTCGTCTGGAACAGCTCAACGCTGGGGAAGGTCGCCAGGGCCCCCTGACCATCAACGACGACGGGGAGATCGAGCTGTGAGCCGGGGCGAAGACAAAAGCGCTGCCCCCCGCCGCGCAGCAGCAAAGTGGGGCCGGAGAAAGCCGAGACGACCAAGCCAGAATCGGCCAAGTCGGGCGCTGCCAAAGCCGGAGCCACCAAACCAGCGAAAGCCAGGAGCAGCAGCGGGCAAAACCGCCGCGCGGCCAGTCCTACAGGTGCCCGCTCCCGAGGCGCAGCACACGCCAAAGCAGGGCCAGCCGCACAACCCCAACGGCGTCCGAGCAGCGCGGACATCATGGCGGTGGCGCTGGTGGTGTTCATGTCGGTACTGGCGGCGTGCAGCACCAGCCTCGACAAGCGCCGGGGCGAGCAACCCAGCGGTCAGACCGGGCAGCCTGCGCCGCAGGCGAAGTTACCGTGCAGTTTCTGGACGTGGGCCAGGGCGACGCCGTGCTGGTCCGCAGTCCCGAAGGCAAAACCATGCTGGTGGACGGCGGGCGCAGCACCGAGCGGATGCGCGAGCATCTCAAGGCGCTGGGCGTGAATAAAATCGACCTGATGGTCGCCTCGCACGCCGACGCCGACCACATCGCGGGGCTGGTGGAAGCGGCGAAGACGGGCCACCCCACCCTCTTCATCAACAACGGGCTCGGCGGCACCACCCAGACCTGGAACAAGCTGGTTGCGGCCTTGCAAGACGCCGGCACCACCTTCCAAAAGGCGAACAATCAGGTCATCAACCTGGGGAGCGTGAAGGTCCGGGTCATCGCTCCCCCCGCCGGCATGGGCGACGACCAGAACGACAACTCGGTGGGCATCCGAGTAGAGTTCGGGCAGTTTGCGGCCCTGATGACCGGCGACTCCGAGACGAAAGAAACCCTCGCCTGGGTGGCCGAGCGCCGCCCCGAGATTCGTGGCCCGGTGCAGGTCTACAAGAGCATCCACCACGGCGCGGCCAACGGCGACCACCAGGCGTGGTTCAACGTGGTGAAGCCCGAAAACGTCGTCATCAGCGTGGGTGAAAACAACTACGGCCACCCGACCCAGGCCGCGCTCGACCTCTACCAGAAGAACAACCTGCGCGTCTACCGCACCGACCGCCAGGGCACCATCACCTTCAAGGGCAAGGCGGACGGTTCCTACGTGGTCGCCACCGTGCGCTGAGCATTCAACTTATTTCTGAAGCGGGCAATGGTCACAGGGCCAGCGGCCCCAATCGTCGTTTTTGCCCTTCACAACAAAGAAAACGGGGCACGTGGCTGGAAGTTTTCCACCGGCCACGCGCCCTTTTGATTGGCTCTTGACGCCGCTTTACCGCTCTTCCAGCGCCAGCTCCACCAAACGGGTGACGAGTTCGCTGTAGCTCAGGCCCGCCGCCTCGAACAGCTTGGGGTACATGGAGGTGGTGGTAAAGCCGGGCATGGTGTTCACCTCGTTGAGAAACAGCTCGCCGGTTTCTTCCACATAAAAGAAGTCCACCCGCGCCAGCCCCGCGCAGTCGAGCGCCCGGAAGGCTCGCAGCGCCTCGGTGCGGATGCGTTCGGAGACCTCGGGGGGAATGCGGGCAGGAATGTGCATCTCGGCGCGGCCCTCGGTGTACTTGGTCTCGTAGTCGTAGAAGTCGGCGTCGAAGCTCAGTTCACCCACCGGGCTCGCCACCGGCACGTCGTTGCCGAGGATGCCCACTTCGACCTCGCGCGGCTTGTGGGGGGTCATCGCTTCCAGAATCACCCGGCGGTCGAGGCCGAAAGCGAGGGTGAGCGCGGCGTCGAGTTCTTCCGGGCTGCCGACTTTGCTGATGCCCACGCTGGAGCCGAGGTTGGCCGGCTTGACAAACAGCGGATAGCCGAGTTCAGCGGCCCTAGCGCGCACCGCGTCGGGCGTCTGCTGCCACTCGCGCCGCACGGCGAGGCGCCACGCGACCTGCGGAATGCCCGCCGAGTCGAGCACCTGCTTGGTCATCACCTTGTCCATGCTGACCGCCGAGCCGAGCACGCCGCTGCCGACGAAAGGAATCCCGGCGAGAGTCAGCAGGCCCTGGATGGTGCCGTCCTCGCCCATCGGCCCGTGCAGCAGCGGAAACACGGCGTCGTAGCCCTCGGCGGCGGCGGCGCGGTGCAGCATCAGGTCGCCGCCCTGGGACGACACGCCGGTCTCGAGCGCCTTTTGCGTCTCGGTGGGCGGCAGCCAGCGCCCCTGCTTGCTGATGACCACCGGGGTCACGTCGAATTGGTCGCGGGGCAGCGCGGCGAGCACGCTCCGGGCACTTCTGAGACTGACTTCGTGTTCTCCAGACTGGCCCCCGGCCAGCAGCAAAATGCGCCTTTTCACGCGGGGCAGTATGGCAGCTCAGGGAATGGGTGGGCGCCAAAGCCCCCCAGCGCGCCGGGAGGAGCAGGTGTCTAGCTGACTCTGCGCCTTTACGCTATGATCGGTCCCGTTCATTCTTTTCAGTTCGTCAGAGATCACGGCGTGGTGTGTGCCGGAGAGAGCAGACCCATACCATTTCTTGATCTCTAAGCTGTATCTTCATGCACACAGACCACGTCCTTTTCAGGAGGCTTATGAAAAAAGTTGCACTTCTCAGCACGCTGCTCATCGCTGGCACCGCCCTCGCCGCTTCGCCCAAAGACACCCTGGTGCTCCAGTACAGCGCCGACGTTCCGACCCTCGACCCCGGCGTGTCCTACGACACCGCCTCGGGTGAAATGATCGAAAACATGTACGAAACCCTGCTGACCTACAAAGGCAGCAGCCTCAAGACCCTCGAGCCCCTGCTGGCGACCAAGTGGACGGCGAGCAACGGCGGCAAGACCTACACCTTCGACCTGCGCAAGAACGTCAAGTTCCACTCCGGCGCGACCATGACCTGCACCGACGCCGAGTACACCTTCGAGCGCAACCTGGTCACCAACTCCGGCGAGTCAGGCAACTGGTTTATCGCCGAGCCGCTGCTTGGCACCCAGAACAACGCCAACGACGACAAGAGCGTGACCTGGGACAAGATTGACAAGGCCGTCGAGTGCAACAGCAAGGGCCAGCTCGTCTTCAACCTCGCCAAGGTCGACCCCGCGTTCCTCGCCAAGCTCGCCTACAGCGGCCAGAGCATCGTCGAGCGCAAGTACAACGCCAGCATCGGCGAGTGGGACGGCACCGAAAAGACCTGGAAGACCTGGGTGGGCAAGGACCTGACCGGCTCCAACCTCTCCAAGAAGCCCAACGGCACCGGCCCCTACCGTCTGGTCAAGCAAGACGCCAACAACCTGCTGTTCCAGGCCTTCGACGGCTACTGGGGCAAGGCACCGTCCATCAAGAACGTCATTCGCCAGAAGGTGAGCGAAATCGCGCCCCGTCAGCAGGCCTTCTTGCGCGGTGACGCCGACGTGATCGAAGGCGGCGGGCGCAACGTGGACGAAGCGCAGATCAAGGGCAAGCCCGGCGTGGCGTGGCTCGACAACCTGCCCAACACCAGCGCGTTCGTCATCTTCATGAACCAGAACATCAAGGCGACCAACCTGCTCGGCAGCGGCAAGCTCGACGGCAACGGCATTCCCGCCAACTTCTTCAGGGACGCCAACCTGCGCCGCGCCTTCTCGTACTCGTTCAACTACCAGCAGTACATCGACGACGTGCAAAAGGGCAAGGGCAAGCAGCGCACCATGGCCCTCCCCGACTCGTTCCCCGGCTACGACCCCAAGGTCAACACCTACACGTTCGACAAGGCCAAGGCCACCCAGTACTTCAAGCAGGCCTGGGGCGGCAACGTCTGGAAGCAGGGCTTTACCCTGACCGTCAACTACCGCGCCGGTAGCACCACCTCGCAGACCGCGATGGAAATCCTCAAGCGCAACGTCGAGAGCGTCAACCCCAAGTTCAAGGTCAAGATCCAGCCTGAGCAGTGGAGCGAAATGCTCGCGGCCTCCAAGCGCGGCGAAGAAGCGATGGTCCTGATCGGCTGGTCCCCCGACTACGCCGACCCGGATAACTTCCTCTACACCTTCTACGCCTCCGACGGCTTCTACAGCCCCCGCAGCAACTTCAAGGACGCCAGCATCGACAAGTGGCTCAACCAGGCCCGCGCCACGGTCAACACCGCCGAGCGCAACCGCCTGTACAGCCTCGTCGGCAAGCGCGCCTACGAGCAGGCTCCTTACATCCTGGTGCCTGGCGGCGTGAGCTACACCTTCTTCCGCAGCAACCTCGTGGGCGTGACGGCGAACAGCTACAACCCCATGACCGCGGGCACCCTGGGCGTGCTCTGGAAGGACCTGAGCAAGAAGTAAGCTCGGCGGCTCTCAGCTCAGGGGCGCGGCAGTGGGCTCAGGCATGAGCCGCACCCTGGGGCAAAGGGACCAACAGCAGATGGGGCGGGGGAGAAGAGGGTCCGGCCAGGACAGGCTTCTTCCCCGCCTCCTCTTGCTGATTGGCGCTTGCCTGTGCCCGGCGTTTCACCCTTGCCCTCAGCTGATTGGCGTAGAGTGACAAACTTGAGGCTTCTATGATCAATTTCATCGTCAGACGACTGATCCAGATCCCGCTGGTGATGGTGGTGCTGTCGCTGCTGCTGGTGGGAATCACGCAACTTCTCACGCCAGAGCAGCGGGCGGCCCCGTATATCCGCGGTGACAACCAGGCGGCGCGTATCGAGCAGATTATCGATCAACGCGGCCTGAGAGACCCCTTTCCTGTCCAGTACGGTCGCTGGGCGGCCAGCGCCGTGCAGGGCGACCTGGGCTTTTCCCGCGCCAGTGGCAAAGACGTGATCGACACCATCAAGGAGCGGCTGCCGAACACCATCGAGCTGACGCTGCTGACCGCGATTCCGATTCTGCTGCTCAGCGTGTGGCTGGGTTCGCTCAGCGCGCTGAATAAGGACAAATTCATCGACCAGGTGCTGCGCGTGCTCACCATCCTGGGCTACAGCCTGCCGACCTTCGTGCTGGGCATCGTGCTGCTGGCGATCTTTTACGCCTACCTCGGCTGGCTGCCGGGCGCGGGGCAACTGGAGGTCGTCAACCAGTTCGCCGTGTCCGACATGAAGCGCTACACCGGCATGCTGACGGTAGACGCCCTGCTCAACGGGCGCTGGAGCGTGGCCTGGGACGTGGTGCGCCACATGATTTTGCCGGCCACCACGCTGGCCATCGTCAGCAGCGCCGACATCATCAAGGTGATGCGCAACTCGATGCTCGACGTGCTGAGCAGCGACTACATCCGCACCGCCCGCGCCAAGGGCCTGACCCCCGGCGTGGTCAACCGCAAGCACGCCCGGCGCAACGCGCTGCTGCCGGTGATTACCCTCGGCGGCCTGTTGATCATCAACCTGCTGAGCGGCTCGCTGATCACCGAAACCATCTTCGCTTACCCCGGCATCGGGCAGTGGGTGGTGCAGTCCGCGCTCCAGATCGACCTCGCGGGCGTGCTGGGCTTCGCGCTGCTCTCGGCGTTGATCGTGGTCGTGATGAATACCCTGGTCGACATCCTCTACGGCATCGTCGATCCCCGCGTGAGGTTTGACTGATGGCAGCTCCCACTACGACTCCGGTGGCCCCCGCGGCTGCCCCGGCCCGCGGCTTCTGGACCTCCCCCGCCCTGCGCAAGTTGCGCCGCAACCCGCTGGCAGTGACGGGCTTTGTCATTGTGCTGCTCTTCGGCCTGATGGCGCTGCTCGCGCCGCTCATCGCCAAGCCGACCGGCAACTGCCTGCGTGACCTCGGCATGGAAACGCAGGGCCAGATCTACCAGCCCGGCTTCGCTCTCAAGGCGATCTTCGCGTCCCCCCCCGAGTGCTACAAGATGGAGCGCGTGAGCTTCGCGCAGGAGCCCGCCCCCGCGAGCTCGGTCACCGGCACCTTCGCGCCGTTCGGCACCGTGAACGGCTACAACATCTTTTACGGCCTGATCTGGGGCACGCGCACCGCGCTGAAGATGTCGTTCATCATCGTGGGGATCACGCTGTCGATCGGCATCCTGATCGGCGCGATCAGCGGCTTTTACGGCGGCTGGGTGGACGGTCTGATTCAGGGCATCATCAACGTGATCTACGCGCTGCCGCCGCTGGTCCTCACCGTCACCATCCTGACCATCCTGCGCGCCAAGAATCCGGGGGGCGACCCCACCGGGCCGATCATCTTCGCCATGTGTATCACCGGCTGGGCGACCTACGCCCGCGTGATTCGCGGGGACATCCTCAAGACCCGGCAACTGGAATACGTGGACGCCGCCCGTGCTCTAGGTGCGCGCGACATGAGGATGATTCTGCGCCACGTGGTGCCCAACTCACTCACCACCGTCTTTACCCTGGCGGTGCTGGCGCTCGCCACCGTGCCGCTGAGCGTGGCCGCGCTGTCCTTCCTGGGCCTGGGTTTCGAGTCCGGCTACAGCGAGTGGGGGCAGCTCATCGACTTTGCCCGCGCCTGGCTCAAGCCCGACTACTGGTACGTGCTGGCGTTCCCGGCCATCTTTATCGTGCTGTTCAGCCTCGCCTTCAACCTGTTCGGCGACGGCCTGCGCGACGCGCTCGACCCCAAGACGCGCTGAGGATTGGGAGCCCCAAACTTCAAGCGTCATGACCCCCGGCTGCGGCTGGGGGCTTTTTTGTTCCTCCCTTGCCACAAGCGTTCTGCTGACCCATTTGTCTGCTGGCGCGGGCGTATGCTGCCCTCATGAAGTGGCTTCGTGACCCCGGCCTCGCGCCGATTGTAGAAAAGGTGGAGGCCGGGCAGCGGCTGACGTTCGACGAAGGAATGCAGCTTTTTCACACCCGCGACCTGAACACGCTGATGCGCCTCGCCGACCTGCAAAAGCGGCAATTGCACGGCGACAAGGTGTTTTTTGTCCACTCCATGCGGCTGGAATTTACCAACATCTGCTACGTGGGCTGCACCTTCTGCGCCTTCGCCGCCCGCAAGGGTGAGGAGCGGGCCTGGGACTACGACCCCGACGAGGTGGTCGCGCAGGTGGGCCGCCGCTACCTGCCCGGCATCACCGAGCTGCACATGAGCAGTGGGCACCATCCCAATCACAAGTGGGAGTACTACCCGGCGATGGTGCAAAAGCTGCGCGAGGCGTACCCGGACCTGCAAGTCAAGGCGTTCACGGCGGCGGAAATCGAGCACCTCTCCAAAATCAGCAAAAAGCCCACGCGGGAAGTGCTGGCCGAACTGCAAGCGGCGGGCCTGAGCGCCATGCCGGGCGGCGGTGCCGAGATTTTTGCCGACCGGGTGCGGAAGCAGGTCGCCAAGAACAAAGTGAAGGCCGAAAAATGGCTGCAAATCCACCGCGAGGCCCACGAACTGGGGATGCGGACGAACGCGACGATGCTCTACGGGCACATCGAAACGCTGGAAGAGCGCCTCGACCACATGCACCGCCTCCGCGAGCTGCAAGACCAGACGGGCGGCTTTCACGCCTTCATCCCACTGGCCTTTCAGCCGCTCGGCAACACGCTGGCCCAAAACCTCGGCAAGACCGAGTACACGACGGGCCTCGACGACCTGCGCAACCTCGCGGTGGCCCGTATCTACCTCGACAATTTCCCACACATCAAGGGTTACTGGGTGATGATCGGCTCGGAGCTGACGCAGGTGTCGCTCGACTGGGGCGTGTCGGACATCGACGGCACCATTCAGGAAGAGCACATCGCCCACGCGGCGGGCGCAACCTCCCCGATGGCACTTTCGCAGGCGGGCATGGTGAAGATGATTCAGTCGGCGGGCCGGGTGCCGGTGCTGCGCGACGCCTACTACAACGAGCTGGAAGTGTTCGGACGCGCGGGTGAGGAAGCGGCAGACTGAAGGTTGATGGGTGATGGTTCCGGTGCGCTGACGGAGGCTGGAAGGGGGCTTCGGCGCGTGTTGATAGGCCTCTAGTTCGTGTAGGGAGGGCAGCTCGCCCTTTGTTCTGACGGGCGAGCAGACGCTGAGGTCTGGGGAGTTGAGCTAGAGGGTCAGCGCGCCCAGTACCCCGGCGTCTCCGTTCCCGGCAGCAGGCGCACCCGCTCCGCATTTCCAGCCCGCTCGGCCAGTGCCTGCGCCTCGGCAGCCGCCCGCTGTGGCCCCAGCCAGCCGCGCCAGTAAGCCTCCATCGTGCGGGTGACGAGGGCCAGGGGAACAGTCTCGCCACCGTCCAGCGGGCAGTACAGCAGGTCCAGGTCCTTCAGCGGGCCGCCGTTCTCACCGCCCACCGGCTGCCAGTAGGGCACGTCCACCGTCCGTAGGCCGAGCGCGTGGAGCTGCTGACGCCGGGTGAACGGGTCGCTGCCACTGCGGGCTTCAGCCTCGCGCTCGGCGGCGCTCTGGCGGCTGGGGTGCACGCTGTCGGCAAACATCCCCGGCAACCCCGCCGCCCGCACGTCCGCGAGACTGGCCGCGTGCAGCGCCCGCCCGGCGCCCTGGCCCTGCGCCGCACGCGAGACGCCCATAAACGAGTTGAAGCCCGCCGCCGGCAGCAGGCTGTAAATCGTGCCGCCCACCACCTCGCTGCCCTGCTCGGCCACCAGAATGCGGTCCTGGCGTTCGTCCTGGCCCCCAGCCAGCAAGCGGGAAAAGGCGGCAGGTGGAATCAGCATATCGGGGGCGTAGTAGACCTCTTCCTGAATGCGCCCGAAGGCGGCGAGCGCGGGGTCTTGCGGGTCGGTCACGCAGCGGACAGTCAGGGGCGTGGGGACAGACATAGCTGCAGGGTAGAGCGGTGGGCGAAGCAGACTGTGCGGCAACCTCCACTGGACTCCCCGCGTACTTGGGGTCATGGATTACACCTGGGCAGCAAGCACCGAGCGCGAGGTGCGCAGCGGAAATGACCGGATAGAGGTGCTGGAGTACAGCGCCGAGCCGCTGGAAAAGCCGCTGGCAGGCTTTCACCAGACGTTTCAGCGTCCACCGCGCTGGCGACAACTGGCGGTGCACAGCAGCGGTCAGGGGGTGGCGACGCTGGAAACAGGCGCCCTCCAGTACCTGCGCGGCGGGATGGAGGTGCAGGCCGTGAACGCAACGGGCGGCAGCGGTCTGGGCGGCCTGCTGCGAGGCGCAGTAACGGCGGCTTCCAGTGGAGAGGGCCTCTTCAAGACAGCGCTGCGGGGCGCGGGCACCGCCTACACCGAGCCCACGCGCCTGCATCTGCTG
Organism: Deinococcus radiodurans R1 = ATCC 13939 = DSM 20539; assembly: GCF_000008565.1. Taxonomy (GTDB): domain Bacteria; phylum Deinococcota; class Deinococci; order Deinococcales; family Deinococcaceae; genus Deinococcus; species Deinococcus radiodurans. Next base: position 369,381 of record NC_001263.1, read on the forward strand.
CTGGGCGAACTGCGCGGCGAGAGCCTGATTGTGGATGACGGCGCTTTCGTCGCCTGCGTGGGACAAATTCAGGTGGGGCGCCACGTCAACCGGGGGCTGGCGCAGATGCTGGGCAGCGGTGAGGGCCGCGTGCAACCCAAACTCAGCGGCCAGGGTGTCTTCGCGCTGCAAAGTCCGGTGCCGCCCGGCGAGTTTCAGGTGCTTGAGCTGCGGGACGAAACCCTGAAGGTGGACGGCAATCTGGTGGTGGCCTACACCGACGGCCTGCAATTCAGCGTGGAGCGCAGTTCGCGGGGTCTGCTGGGCAGTGCCAAGACCGGCGAAGGCTTCGTGCAGGCGTTCCGGGGCACGGGCCGCGTCTGGCTGGCCCCCACCTTGCCGCTGCACGCTTAGGGCTGAGGCCGGGCGTACACTCGGGGGATGGCCCCCGCTTTCCCCCACCCCTGGCTGTGCGTGCTCGGTGGGCTGTGATTGCCTGCTCCCCTTTTGCTGGGGCTCCTGCTCTGGCAGGCGGCCCGGCACCCCGGCACGGGCTGGACCTGCTATTTTCCGGCAAACCCACTTGTGGTGGCTCTACTTTTCGCTGCGCTGCTGGCGCTCTGGCTGGGACCGGGGCTGATGTTGCTGCGCTGGGGGTATAAGAAGTGAAACTGGCCGCAGGCTTTTTCGGCGCTGGAATGGCCTTCCTCATCTCGGGGCTGCTGGCCGGAGCCTTTCCCGCGCTGTGGAGTTCTTACCGTTTGCTCCAGCTTCTCTACTCACTGGGCATTTTCCGCGATGATGTCGCCTTCGCGGGCAACTTTCCTGACCCGCTCGCGTCTGCGGTAGGCCGCGTCTTCCTGCTGCTTTCCCTGGTTTCCTTTGCCCTCGCCGCCCTTTCTTACCTCCTGAAACGGACCCCATGACCAACCATCACCCATCATCTACTGGCCCTCAACACCCCTACCGCGCGGGGTGGATTCATTTCACCAACGTCGCGCCCATTCTGGATTCGCTGGAGCTGCCGCCGGGCGTTACAGCCATCACTGGCGTGCCCACCCAGATGAACGCGGCGCTGCTTTCGGGCGAGGTGGACATCGCCAACGTCAGCGCGGTGGAGTTCATCCGGCACGCCGACACGCTCGCGGCCCTGCCCGACTTCAGCGTGGCGGTGCTGGGGCCGGTGTACTCGGTCAATCTTTTTCACACCTGCCCGCTGCCGGAGCTGCGCCGGGTGGCCTTGACCTCGCAAAGTGCCATGAGCGTGGCGCTGCTGGAAGTGCTGCTGCGGCAAAAGGGCCTCTCGCCTGTGCTAGAGCGTGCCGAGGGCACCGCCGAGTCGCTGTTGGCCGCCGGGTATGACGGCGTGCTCCGCATCGGCGACGACGCCTTGCGCGAATGGTACGGGGTGGTCGGTCCCCTGACGCCGGAGCGCACCATGACCAGCCTGCCGCACACGGGGCGTGGCATTACCGTCACCGACCTCGCGCAGGAGTGGTTCGACCTCACCGGCCACCCCTTCACCTTCGCCGTGTGGGCCTATCGCAAGGACAATCCGCCGCCCGCCGCCCTTCTTCAGGCCATGCGCGAGGCGCGGCGCCGGGGCATCGGGCACCTCGCGGAAGTGTCGCAGCGGCACGCTGAAAAATTGGGCCTGCCCGAACGGGTGGTGCAGCACTACCTCTGGAACTTCCGCTACCACCTCGAAGCGCCCGACCGCCTCGGCCTGCGCGAATTCGCCGACCTCGCGGTGCCGGGGCACGCGGAACTGACCTTCGGAGCGCGTGAGGAAGCATAAAAACCGGACACGCAGTCCGGTCAGTGTTGGGATTAGAGCTTGAGGGGCAGGCTCAGCCCTGCTTGGAAGCGGGCACCGAGCGGGCCTCTTCCACGTCCTTCTTTTCCTTGAGCTTGTCGTGTTCGGTGTTGCGGGCGGCGTTGGCCTCGCGGTCGTTCACGCCTTTGAAGGAAGGCTTGCCGTCGTGCTCGATTTCGTGCACTTCTTTCTTGTTGCGGTCGTAGTCTTGGGGCTCGCTGGTGTGGCCCTTGTTCTTGTCGTCTTTGTCAGGCATGGCGGCAGCGTGTCACAGCGCCCCGCGCCAAAAACGAGAGAAGTGTCAAAGCCGGTTCACAGATGAAGGTTTTGCCAGGGCGGGCGGGGGCCAGCGCCTATACTTGCCGTTATGCCCGATGCTCCTCGCCCCCCCCGCCCGGAAGGGCTGCACGAACAGACCATCGCCCGCCTGAATAACCTGGACGCGCAGGTTGACGCCGGCTTCGAGGCCTATCCCTACAGTTACCCCCAGACCCACCACGCCCGCGACGTGTTCGCCGCTCACCCTGCCAGAGAAGAGGGCACAGGGGAAGGGGGAACGCTGGAACCCGGCCAGAAGTGGGAAGAAGAAAGCTACTCGCTCGCGGGCCGCGTGACCCTGATGCGCCACATGGGCAAGGCCGCCTTTGCCGACCTGAGCGACGAGGACGGCAAAATCCAGCTGTTTTTCTCCAAGCAGGACACCGCCGGCTTCGACGCCACCAAGAAAATCGACCTCGGTGACATTATCGGCGTGAAGGGTCACCCCTTCGTGACCAAGACCGGGCAACTGACCCTGCATGTGACCGAGTGGCAGCCGCTCGTCAAGAGCCTGCACCCGCTGCCGAGCAAGTTTCACGGCCTGCAAGACGAGGAACTGCGCGCCCGGCGCCGCTACGTAGACCTGATGGTGACCGAGGGCGCCCGCGAGAAGTTCCAGGCCCGCAGCCGCATGATTCGGTACATCCGCAACGAACTGGACGAACGCGGCTTCATGGAAGTGGAGGGGCCCACCCTTCAGGTCACGGCGGGCGGCGCCGAGGCCCGGCCCTTCATGACGCACCACAACGCGCTCTCGTACGATTTCAAGTTGCGCATCAGCCTGGAACTGTACCTCAAGCGGCTGCTCGTCGGCGGCTTCGAGCGGGTGTACGAGATCGGGCGGGTCTACCGCAACGAGGGCATCGACCGCACCCACAACCCCGAATTCACCATGCTGGAACTGTACTGGGCCTACGCGGACTACAGCGACATCGCCAAGTTGGTCGAAGACCTGCTGAGCGGGCTGGCAAAGGAAGTGCACGGCTCTTATCAGTTCGAGTACCAGGGCAAGACGCTGGACTTTACCCCGCCGTTTGCCCGTGTGGATTACCTCGGCGGCCTGCGCGAGCACGTGCCGGGCCTCGACTTCGACCCGCTGGACCTAGACCGGCTGCGCGCTTTCTGTGACGAGCGCTTTCCGCAGTGGAAGGGCGTGCCGAGCTACAAGCTGCTGGACAAACTGTTCGGTGAGTTCGTGGAGCCGCTGCTGAGCAATCCGACGTTCGTGATGGACCACCCCGCCGTGATTTCGCCGCTCGCCAAGAAGCACCGTTCCCGCCCCGAGGCCGTCACCGAGCGTTTCGAGGTGTTCTGCTCGGGCTTCGAACTGGCGAATGCGTTCTCCGAACTCAACGACGCCTTCGACCAGCGCGAACGCTTTGAGGCGCAGACTGCCCGCCAGGCCGCCGGAGACGACGAGGCGCACCCGCAGGACGAGGACTTCCTGCTCGCGCTGGAATACGGGATGCCGCCCGCCGGGGGCCTGGGCATCGGCATAGACCGGCTGGCGATGCTGCTCACCGACTCGGATTCCATCCGCGACGTGCTGCTGTTCCCGCTGCTGCGGCCCGAAGGCGGCGAGGCGGAAGAAGCTGACGACACCGCGCAGGAAAACACCGCCGGCTGAAGCCCTGGGCAAGGTGCGGGGGCGTGGGGTTGATGCCTGCGCCCCCGCTTTGTTTTGGGCCGGAGCGGTGGCCCCTAAATCTACAGAACTGACGAAAGGGAGGGGAAGCGTCACCGCCTACACTGCGCGGTATGTGGATGAATCTCCTGCTGGCGTTTTTGCCGGTCAGCCTGCTGCTGGAATACGTCTTTCACGCGCCGCCGCTGTGGGTGTTTTTCACGGCGACCATCGCCATCATTCCGCTCGCCGACTGGCTGCGGCAGGCCACCGAACAGATTGCCGAGCGGGTCGGGCAGACTATCGGCGGGCTGCTCAACGTGACCTTCGGCAACCTCGCCGAACTCATCATCGCCATTTTCGTGCTGCTGTCGGGCAACGCGGTGGTCGTCAAGGCGCAGATTACCGGCTCTATCATCGGCAACGCGCTGCTGGGGCTGGGGCTCGCCATCCTCATCGGCAGCGTCGGGCGGCAGCGGCAGAAATTCAGCTGGCAAAACGCCGGGCAGCTCAACTCCATGCTGGTGCTCGTGACCATCGCCCTGCTCATCCCGGCGCTGTTCGACTACACCGAGCGGCTGCCGGGCTTCGCGGCGGGAAGCGACCTCGCGCGCAGCGACCTCGACGAGCGCCTGAGCCTCGCGGTGGCGGTGGTTTTGATCGCGGCCTACGCCCTGAACCTCGTCTACACGCTGGTCACCCACAAGGACATCTTCGCCCTCGATGACGGCACCGAGGAAGGCTCAGCGGAGGGCCCAGCAGAGAGCACAGCGGAAGGCGCAGGGCACTCGCACGTCGCCCCGTGGCCCGTCTGGAAGGCCGTCGGGGTGCTCGTCGGGGCCACCGTGCTCATCGCCTGGATGTCCGAGATTCTCTCCGGCGCCCTCGAAGCGACCTCGCAGACGCTGGGCCTGAGCCCGTTTTTCCTGGGGATTATCGTGCTGGCGGTCGTCGGCAACTTTGCCGAGTACATTTCGGGCAGCTACTTCGCCCGGCAGGGCAAAATCGGCCTCGCCATCAACATCGCGGTGGGGGCGACCATTCAGGTGGCGCTGTTCACGGCCCCGGTGCTGGTTCTGATTTCCTACCTGATCGGCAAGCCGATGAACCTGGTGTTCGGCAGTCCGCTGGAACTCGTCGCCATCGTGGCTGTCGCCATCACAGTGTCCACCGTCACCCGCGACGGCGAGGCCACCTGGTTCGAGGGCGTGCTGCTGCTCACGGTGTATGTGCTGCTCGCCCTCGCCTTCTTCTTCGTCACGCCGCGTGGCGAGGAGGGGGCGCCCGCCGCTCTGTACGCCCCGGCGCCCGCGCTGGTGCAGGCGGCGCCGGAGCGATTGGCGCTGGCAAGTTAAAGCAAACGCAAGGGGCCGCCGCGCCCCTTTCGCCTTGACTCAAACTCTACATAACTAGAGAATGGAGTATGGCTCGCGTTCCCCACACCAGTCCGCACACCCGCGCCGTGCTGGCGGCGCTGCTCGCGGCGTATCCGGCGCACCGTTACGGGTACGATCTCAGCAAGCAGACGGAGCTCAAAAGCGGCACCCTCTACCCGATTTTGCAGCGCCTGCACGAGCAGGGGTATCTGGTCGCCGAGTGGGAGGCGTCACCGCACGCGGGCAAGCCGCCCCGGCATATCTACCGCCTGACTGAGGACGGGCTGCGACTGGCGCGCGAGCAGCGCGGAGAGAACCAACGGCTGAGGCTGAAGGGGGCACTGGCATGAAGCGTGACGAGTGGAGAGCAGCCAGGTTGAATGAGGCAGCGAACGTGCCGGATACGCAGTGGGCCACGGAGACGCGCCGGAGCCTCTGGTGGTGGGAGATGACTTTCAGCGCTCTGTACTTTGCTGCGCTGGCGGCGATTCAGGTTCTTTGCTTCGCCGTGCAGCCTCCCACGCAACTGTGGCTCGGCGTCATGCTCGTCGTGGTCGGCCTGGGTTTAAGCCTGGGGTTCGGCGGAAGGTCCCCCTTCACAGTAGGAGCGGCGTCCCTCGTTTATTTCCCTGCCGCGTGGCTGACGGTGGTGCTGTGGCAAGCACTGAGCTGGGGGCAGGTGCCCATGTCGCCAGGGGTGGACGACGCAGGCTTTTTCGTGCTGCCCGTGCTGGCGGCGAGCGCCGCTCTTGTGGGCGGGTTCCTGCGCGTCGCTGCCCAATGGGGCAAACGGTTTTAACCCGACTGGCTACACTGTGCCCATGACCGACGCTGCTCCCAAAGCGATGAGCGAGGCCGAGTATCTGCGGACCGAGGCGCAGAGCCCCTACAAGCGCGAGTATGTGGGCGGCTTTGTCTATCCGCTACACGCTCAGGCGTGAGCGAGCGGAGCCCACGTGCGCGTCTGCATGAATATTGCCGGGAACCTGTATACCGACGCTATGAACCAGGGCTGCCGTCTCTATCAGTCCGACATGAAGCTCTATGTTCCGGGCAATTCTAGTTACTTCTACCCGGACGTGATGCTGGTCTGCGGGGGCGAGCCCCACGACCGCTACTCTGAGACTTCACCCTGCCTGCTGGTGGAAGTCCTGTCAGGCAGCACCGCCGACACTGACCGCCGCCATAAATACGCGGCCTACACAGGGATCGCCAGTCTTCAGACTTACCTGATCGTGTCGCAGTCCGAGCGGCATGTCGTGGAATACCGCCGGGCAGGCAACGGCTGGGAGATGCACGAGCACCGAGACGTGGGCGAAGTTTACGTCGCTTGCCTCGGGCGAACACTGACACTGGACGAGATCTACCGGGGCATGCTGTAACTGCAAAAAGCCGGAGCTTCTGCGTTCCGGCTTCTTTTCTCCATCAACCATCAACGGTCCACCATCGACACTTACGCCAGTGGCAACTCCACCATGCCGCCGGGCAGCTCGCCCTCGCCTTTGCCCTCCATACGGGCGGTGACGGCGAGGCCCGTCGGCGTCTGCGCCAGCCCGCCTTCCGCCGTTTCGCGCAGGGCGGCGGGCATCAGGCGGCCCACCGAGGCCATCGCGCCGAGCACCTCGTCGGGCGGAATGAAACTTTCGAGTTGCGCCAGCGCCAGTTGCGCCGCACTGACGGCGTGGACGGCGAAAAAGGCGTTGCGGCTCACGCACGGCACCTCCACGTACCCGCCCACCGGGTCGCACACCAGCCCGATGGTGTTCATCAGCGCGAGGCTGGCGGCGTGGACGGCGGCGCGGGGCGTGCCTCCCAGCAGCTCGACCACCGCCGCCGCCGCCATCGCCGCGCTCGACCCGATTTCAGCCTGACAGCCGCCCGCCGCGCCCGAGATGAACATGCGCTTGGAAATCGCCTTGCCCACGCCCGCCGCCAGAATCATCGGGTCCACGAGCTGCTCATCACTCAGGCCGAGGTGGTCGGCCACGCCCAGCAGCGCCCCCGGAATGGTGCCCGCGCTGCCCGCCGTCGGCGCGGCCACAATGCGGCCCATGCGGGCGTTTTCCTCGTTGACGGCCATCGCGTAGGCCTGCACCCGCTTGAGCAGCGGCGCCCCCAGCACGTCGGGCGCGTCCCACAGCCCCTTGGCGTTCCAGCCGACCATGCCGGTGATGCTCCGCGCGTCGCTTTGCAGCCCGCGTTCCACACTCGAGCGCATTTCGCCGATGCGGCGCAGCATTTCGGCGCGGATGTCGGCGGGGTCGAGCCCGGTTTCGGCGCAGTCGCGTTCCAGCACCCAGCGCGAGGCTGGGGCGGGGGCGTTCATCAGTTCTTCGAGTGTCATGGTCAGGCTCCTTCGGGCAGGGGGCGAACGCGGCCAGTCTTGGCGCGGGGGAGATGTCGGTGAAGTCACTCTATTCCGCCGCCTCGCCGCTGACCTTGCCAGTACCCCGTCCGGTCAGGTGAGACGCCCACACGACAAGAAACCCCCGACGGACGGGGAGCAGGCGCCGGGGAAGAGAATTCAGTCCAGCCGAGGCGCCAGCCGTTCGATGACGGCTTCGAGGGCCAGCTGAAAAGCCGCCTCGCCCTCGACGAACTGATATTCGGGGTGCGGTGCCTGCCCGAACGTGGGCGCCATCTGCTGCCAGCCCACCGCGAGCGCGTAGCAGTGCACCAGAATCTGCTGGTTGATTTCTGGGGCATACGGCATAGCCGACACCGCCTGCTTGAGCAACTGCTGCGTTTCGCGGCGAAAGTTGGCCTCGACCTCGGGGGCGAGGTGGCTGCGCAGCACAGTGGTCAGCAGCAGCAGCAGCCGGCGCAGGTGACCCTGGTCGTGCAGGGCGTCGGTCAGGGTGGCCGCCATCTCACGGGGCGTCTGGGGCCGCTGGGCGCCGAGCAACTCACCGAAGCGCTGAAACCAGCCCTGCAGGTACTCGTGCAGCAGGGCCAGAAACAGCTCTTCTTTGGTGTCGAAGTACAGGTAGAGCGTGCCCTTGGCGAGCTTGGCTTCACGCGCCACCTGATTCATGCTCAGGTCGGCGTAGGGCGTCGAGAGCCACAGCCGCTCGGCAGACCGCAGAATATCGTCGCGGCGGCGGGTCTTTTCGAGTGCGCTGCGTGCACGGAGGGGACGGGAGGAAGCGACAGGCACAACGTGCACCCTACACGGCTGTTCGTCTTCTCAACGTGAAACCATTCACCTGCTGAGGGAACCTCAGGTCAGTAAAAGTTAGCAGAGGTCAGTCATGAGGGGGCGGCTCCGGCCACTGCGCTCCCAGCGCCCCCCCCAGCCCGAACGTCCGGCGCTGATACGGATTCCGATTGGATCTGGCAGTTTCAGCTTCAATCCGAGCGGATGCGAGGAGGAAAAACTACGGGTCACGCGGTGTGGATGCACAGGCGGCACTCTCCCGGCGGCACTTTCCCGACTGTGCAGGAATGAACGGCTGTGCAGGAATGAAGCGGACTCCGTATTATGCGGCAAAAGCAGGCCGCCCGCCCCTACGTGAGTTCCCCGTCAAGTGCCCTTCACCCTTCTCAGCGCCCGGTGGGCAACTGTGGCCGGTGAAGCGCTCTGCCGGGGGCCATCCTCACCCGTGGGCGGCCCGGCCCGTGCGACACTAGGAGAAACATGCGACACCCCCTGACGTTTGCTGTGACCACCGTTCTGATCGCGTCCGCACCCGCGCTGGCCCAGCAGGCCGGCACCGTGCAGGACATCAGCGTGGTCGGAACCACCGACCTGCTGTCTGAATTTCTCAAGACTACCCTGACCGTGCAGCCCGGCGCGGCGCTCTCGAGCGTCAACCTGCGTCAGGTCGAGCAGGAGGTGCTCGCCAGCGGGTACTTCAAGACGGCCACCGCCGAACTGCGGACCACGGGCGGGCGCGACACGCTGGTCGTCACTGTCACCGCCAACCCCGTCATCAAGGACGTGCAGGCGACGGGCCTGACCTTCCTGCCCGCCGACGCGTTCAAGCAGAGCGTGGCCGAGCTGCTCAACATCGCCCCCGGCGCGGTGCTCAACACCCAGCGTCTGGAACAGGCCAAGGAAGCTCTGGCACAGAACTACCGCCAGGAAGGCTTTCCCTTCGTGCCGAGCATCAGCGCCGACACCAAGACCAATAAAGACGGCACCGCCACCGTGACGTTCGTGGTGGACGAGTCCGCGCCGCTCAGCCGCATCGAGGTGACGGGCGCCACCCTGCTGCCCCAGGCGACGGTGCAAAACATCTTCCGGCCCCTGCAAACCAGCAAGCGCTTTACCACCCAGGCGTTTTTTGCCGCCTCCGACGCGCTGCAAGCGGCCTACGAAGCGGCCGGGTACTTCCAGGCGGGCATCGACCCGCGCAGCGTCACGCTGGAAAACGGCGTGCTCAAGCTCAGCGTGATCGAAAGCCGCGTGGCGAGCGTGGACCTGTCGCCGCTCGGCACCCTCGCCCAGACCCCGGCACTGCAAACCAAGGCGGGCCAGCCGCTGCGGCTCGCGCAGTTGCAGGCCGACGTGCGCGCCCTCGCCAACCAGACCGGGCAGCCGGTGGGCTTCGCGCTGCAAGCCGACCCGCAAAACCCTTCGCAGGTCACGGTGCTGTTCGGCGCTGCCGACGTGGAAAGCGGCCCGGTCAAGAGCATCGCTTTTGTCGGCAACACCAAGGTGCCCACCGCCCAGCTTCAGGCCGCCATCAAGACCAAGCCGGGCGACGTGTACTCGCCCCAGCTCGCGCAGGACGACTTCATGGCGCTGCGCAACGTCTACCGCCAGGCCGGCTATGAAATCAGCACCCGCGACGCGATTACCTTCCAGAACGGCGTGCTGACCTACAACCTGCGCGAAGTGCGTCTCGCCGGCTACGAACTCGCCTGGCAAGGCCAGCACCGCACCAAGGACCGCGTGATTTTGCGCGAGCTGCCGGCGGCGGGTCAGACCTTCAACAGCAAGGACGTGCAGGCCGCGCTGGGTCGCGTCAGTGCGCTGGGCTACGTCACCATCAACGACGTGCGCGTCAAGAGCGACCCCCAGAACCCCGAGAACGTCACCTACGTGATTGCCCTGAGCGAAGGTCGCACGGGCATCCCGGTCAACCTCAGCCTGGGCTACGACAGCTTGCAGGGCGGCTGGAGCGGCGACGTGGCGTACACCAACTCCAACGCCTTCGGTTTGGGCCACAGCTTCGGCGTGCGGCTCGGCGCCGTGCAGAACCAGGCGGGGCAGAACTGGGTGGGCAGCCTGAACTACACCATCCCCTGGCTCGACCTCGACTTTGCCGACTTCCGCAAGAACCGCACTTCGCTCAGCTTCGGGGTGGGCAGCGACGTGGGCGGCAACATCGCCCTGCTCGACGCCAACAAGGAAGACACCGGGCGCGACTACACCACCCGCACCAACGGCTTTAGCCTGGGCCTGGGGCGCAACATCACCCCCAACCTGACGGCGAGCGCCAACGTGGCCTTCAACAACCGCACCAGCTACCTCGAACCCAAGCAGGAAGGTGAAACGAGCAACCTGGACGACGCAGCGGCCACCGCTCTGCTGCCCGCGACCAGCCTGACCACCCGCCTGAGCGGCAACCTGAACTACGACAACACCGACAACGTGAACTTCCCAGGTCGCGGCGTGCGGGCCTATGGCGCCCTGGGCTACAACGTGGGCCGCGCCGGCGACGCCCCGCTGAGCTGGACCGACGGCGAAATCGGTGTGAGCGGTTACTACGGCTTCGGTGGCCGCATCAAGCGCTCCTTCGGCCTGGAAACCTACAGGCAGGTGCTCGCCGCCCGTGCCAACACCGGCACGACCACTGGGACTTTCCCCGACGGCACCGGCTACTTCATCGGCGGCTCCAACCCGCTCGCCTCGCGCGAACTGCGCGGCCTGGAAGATGGGCAACTGTTCGGCACCAACTACTTCTCCTCCAGCCTGGAATACCGCTACGACTTCGGCCTCTCCGGCGGCGTGGCGCAGGGTCTGTACGGCGTGCTGTTCGCCGACTACGGCGGCGTCTGGAACAGCGGCGAAGCCTTCCGCAGCGCTTACGGCGTCGGCGCGGGCGTGCAGCTCAACCTCGGCTTCGGCGGCGCGCAGCTCCCCAGCCTGCGCTTCGACTACGGCTACAGCGGCCAGAACGCCCAGAAGCCCAACGGACGCTTCCACTTCCGCATCGGCAACTTCTGGTAAGCCTGACGGCGGGCAGGTAACACCCACAGGCAGGCGGCTCCCCAGCGGGCCGTCTGCTTTTTTCCAGTTCCCGCTTCTTCTTTGTTTCTCCCTGACGCTATCCTGCCGCACTGGCCCGTGACCTGTTCTGTCGCTGTGGCCGAGGAGGACGTATGACCGCTTCTGCTCCTGGCCTGGGCCGTCCGCCCTGACGCCGACCGTCTTGATCGTGCTGTACGCGCTGAGCATCCTGCTCGCCAACATCACGCTGAACAAGTTCATCCAGCTGCCGGTGTTCGGGCTGCTGAGCGTGGGCACCATCTTTTTCGCCGCCGTGTTTACCCTGCGCGACCGCATTCACCGCGCCGGGGGCGTGCCCGCCGTGCTCATCGCCATTGCCCTCGCGCTCGCGGTCAACACGGTGGCGGCGCTGCTGCTCGGGACGCCGCTGCGCTTTGTCGGGGCGTCGTTTCTGGCGATTCTGGTGGGCGAGCTGGCCGATACGGGCGTATACCAGCGCCTGATTCACCGCAGCTGGTGGACCCGCGTGCTGGCGAGCAACGCTGTGAGCGTGCCGCTCGACTCGGTGCTCTTTACCCTGCTCGCCTTTTACGGCGACATGAGCAGCCGCGAGATCAGCGAGATTATCTTTGCCGACATTCTCGCCAAATACGCAATTGCCGCCCTGTTCGCCTTCCGGGTGCGCCGCAGTCACTTGCAGGCCGCATGACGGACAGTCTTAGCAGTGAAAACGCCCACCTGCTCGGCACCATCGCCAACGCCCGCCCCGCGCTCGACATGACGGTGGAGCACGTGCTGACGCTGCCCGAACTTTGCCCGGCGACCCAGAATCCGAAACCCGGCAGTACCCTCACCCTGAGCTACGCGGGCGGCGAGCGGCTGCTCGAACTGTTCAGCCTCGACACCTACGTGGACGCTTTCATCGGGCATCCGGTGGTGCGCGACATGGAATTTTTCGTGCAGACGGTGGCCGAGGACGCCGCTAATGCGCTCGGCTGCCCCGTCACCGCCAGGGCCGACGTGACCTACCACCGCCTGCGCCAGGGCCAACGCATCACTGTGCGGGCGTTGCCGACGGGCGCGGCGGACGCGGGTACACTGCCCGAATGACGCGTTTTATCCTCGGCATCGACACCTCCTGCGACGACACCGGCGTCGGCATCGTGGAATTGTTGCCCGGCGCTGGGCCAATGGGCGGCGGGGTGAAGGTGCGGGCCAACCGCGTCTGGTCGCAGACGTTCACGCGCAGTACGGCGGCGTGATGCCCGAGCTGGCGAGCCGCGAGCATGTGGAGCGCATCGACAGCATCCTCGGCGACGCGCTGGCCGAGGCGGGGCTGGCCCTCTCCGACATTGACGCGGTGGCGGCCACCGCTGGTCCCGGTCTGGTCGGCGCCCTGCTCGTCGGGCTGATGTACGGCAAGGGGCTCGCGCAGGCGCTCGGGGTGCCGTTTTACGCGGCGCATCACCTTGAGGGCCACATCTTCGCTGCCGCCTCGGAGGAGCAGTTGCAAGCACCTTACCTCGCGCTGGTCGTCTCGGGCGGGCACACCCACCTCTTCGATGTGCCCCACGAGGGCGACTACCGACTCGTCGGCGCCACCATGGACGACGCAGCGGGCGAAGCGTTCGACAAGGTGGCGCGACTGTGCGGCCTGGGCTACCCCGGCGGCCCGGCCATCAGCGAGGCGGCCAAGAAGGGCGACCCCAACGCCGTGCCCTTCAAGGAACCGCTCAAGGGTCAGAAAGCCTTCGATTTCAGCTTCAGCGGCCTCAAGACGGCGGCGCTGCTGGCGCATAAGGCCGGCGCGAAGCCCGAAGACCTCGCCGCGAGTTTCGAGCGGGCCGCCGTGCAGTTTCTGGTGAAAACGACGGTGCGGGCCACCGAGCATCTGGGCCGCCGCACGGTGGTCGTCTCGGGCGGCGTAGCAGCCAACCGCGCCCTGCGGGACGCTTTCGCGCAGACGGGACTACACGTTGTCTTTCCCGGCAAGGGTCTGAACACCGACAACGGCGCCATGATTGCGCTCGCCGGAGCCGCCGCCGTCCGCGCTGGGCGGGCACCGTCACCGCTAAGCGTAGGTGCCGAGGCCTACGCGCCGCTGACCCAGCAAAGGGCGGATGGAGAAGGCGAGCGGGCGTAAAAGCAAAACAAAAAGGCGGGGCCGAAGAGTTGATTCTCCGGCCCCGCTTGCTCGGTTCAGCTCAGGTTTAGCGGTTGATGCGCACTTCGAACTGGCCGTTGACCAGACGGATGTACAGCTGCGCGGTGCCGTTGTTGCCGCGGTAGGTGGCGCTCAGTTCGTTGCCACGCTGGTTGCGGCTCACGAGGCGGTAGCCCTGGTCGGTCAGCTGGGTGTTGAAGTCCTGGTAGACCGTCACCACGTTGCTGCCGCTGGTGTAGGGGGTGTAGGAGCGCCACACGCGAACCTGGGTCCAGGGGTATGTGGGCTGCGCGGGGGCGCTCACGGGGCGCTGGGCGACGTTGTAGAACGCGGTGGCCGAGTCCCAGCTGTTCTGGGGGATAGGCTGAGCGACGGGGTTGACCACGATGCTCAGCGCCTGGGCGAGCTGGCCCTGACCCTGGATGCCGGTCTGGAAGCTGCCCTGCTGGGTCTTGAACTGCGAGAGCTGCTCAATGTTCAGCGGGGTGCGGCTGGCGAGCGCGAGCACCTTGTTCAGGCCGTAGGGCGCGGCGATGTCGAAGGTGAAACCGGCGCCGGGGGCGGGGAAGACCTTGGTGGTGTTGGCCTTGACGTAGTTCGCGCCGCCCGCATAGCGGTTGGGCAGAATCATGTCGACCTGGCCGTTGGGGTCTACGTTGAACAGGTAGACGTAGGCGTCCTGGTCCACGGTGGTCGAAATCTGGATGCGCTCACCGGGGAAGTAGCTGGGGGTGCGGGTGCCGCTGGTGTCCTTGTTGGTCCACACGCGCACGTTCACGTTGTTCTGCACCGGGTTGACGATGATGCTCTGGGCGCTGATAACGGGGGCGGCGCTGGCGGTCGCGGCGAGGGTGGCGGTCAGGGCGGTGAGGGTGAGGAGCTTTTTCATGCCCGTAGTTTGTGCCCTGCGGGTGACGTGAGCCTGACGCCCCGACTCAAGCCTCTGAGGAAAGTTCTCACGGCACCTTCACTCCCCCGGATAGGGGGAGGTGCCGGTCAGCCGAGGGCCGCGAGCAAATGTTCGGTGTCGGTGCGCCACTCCTGCGCGTCGGCCTCGTCTTCCCAGAGCTCCGGCAACTCGCTCTCGCTGCTCAGCACGCGCTTCAGGGCATGAAAGGCCGAGGTCCGCAGCGGCTCAAGTGCAGCCACGTCGGCGTTCTGCACCCAGTCGCGCAGCCCGGCGTCCACGATGCGCGAGGTGTCATCGGTCAATACCGAGCGCAGCACCTCAGCGGCGGCGAGGGCGCGCTGGCCTTCCTCGGCCTCGATAAAGTCCATGTCGGCGTCGAGCACCACGTCGAAGGCCTCGGCGAGCGCGTAGTCGCCGTCTTGCAACACTTCGTCTATAAACGCCTTGCCGCTGTCGTTGTCGAAAGGTCCGGTGCCCCAGAGGTTCATGGGGAACAGAGTACGCGCCCGCAGCCTGGGCTGACGCTCCCTTTCTCAGGCACCAGCGCGGCGAGTCAGGCTGATGCCCTGCTTCGCCAAACAGCCCGCCAGATGCACCGCGAATGATTCATCCTCCGCGCGTAGATGCAGGTCGCCTTCGTGGCACAGCTTGAGTTCCGCGCCGCCGATCAGCGTCAGAAACAGGTCGTCCCGGCCCAGGCAAAAGCCCAGCCGGGCGCGTTCCCGCAGCAGTTCGGGCAGGGCAGCGAGCGTGACTTCCTCGGTCTGCCATTCCATCGCCGCAAATTCCGGCGTGTCAGAGAAGTCGGAGAAGCTCCAGCCGTGCATCAGCTCGGCACTCTCCACGCCTAGCCCGCACAACGCCTCCAGCACGGCGTTCAGGGCAGCGGGCCACGCGGCGGAGCTCAGCGGCGGCGTGACCCACTCCATCAGCCCTGTGCCACTCCTTGCCCGTAGCGCTCCTCCACGTATTTTTCCAGCAATTCCTGAAACTCCTCGGCGATGCGCGGCCCCTTCAGCGTCGTCAGCAGCTTGCCGTCCTGGTACACCGGGGCGCGGGGGTCCTCACCGGTGCCGGGCAGCGAAATGCCGATGTTGGCGTGCTTGCTCTCGCCGGGGCCGTTGACGACGCAGCCCATCACGGCGACCTGCATGTCCTCCACGCCGGGGTATTTGGCCTTCCACTCGGGCATGGACTCGCGGATGAAGTCCTGAATCTTCTGCGCCAGCGTCTGGAAAAAGCTCGATGTGGTACGCCCGCAGCCGGGGCAGCTCGTGACCTGCGGGAGAAACTGGCGCAGGCCGAGGCTCTGCAAAATCTGCTGCGCGACCTCGACTTCCAGCTTGCGCGGCGCCCCCGGCTCGGGCGTGAGGCTCACGCGGATGGTGTCGCCGATGCCCTCGGTGAGTAGCGGTGCCAGCGCCACGCTGCTCGCCACGATGCCCTTCATGCCCATGCCCGCTTCGGTCAGGCCGAGGTGCAGCGGGTAGTCACACAGCGGCGCGAGCTGGCGGTAGACCTGCCAGAGTTCGGGGGCGCTGCTCACCTTGACCGAAATCAGGATTTTGTCGTGTCCGAGGCCGAGTTCTTCAGCAAAGCGGGCCGAGTCGAGCGCCGAGACGATCATCGCGTCGATGGTCACGTCGGTGGGCGATTTGGGATGCCCCGCCGCCGCGTTCTCGTCCATCAGCCGGGCCAGAACTTGCTGGTCGAGGCTGCCCCAGTTCACCCCAATCCGCACGGGTTTGTCGAACTCCTTGGCGACCTCGATCATGGTGGCGAAATTCTCGTCGTGGCGCTGCCCGGCGCCCACGTTGCCGGGGTTGATGCGGTACTTGGCGAGCAGCCGCGCGGTTTCGGGGTACTCGCGCAGCAGCAGGTGGCCGTTGTAGTGAAAGTCGCCCACGATGGGCACATGCACGCCGATGTCGGCGAGCCTCTGCACGAGTTCCGGCACAGCGGCGGCGGCCTCGCGGGTGTTGACGGTCACGCGCACGATTTCGCTGCCCGCGCGGGCGAGCTGCGCCACCTGAATGGCGGTGGCCTCGGCGTTGGCGGTGTCGGTGTTGGTCATGCTCTGTACGACGATGGGGTGCGCCGAGCCGACCATCACGCCCCCCACGTTCACGCTCACCGTCTGGCGGCGCCGGGGCGCAGTCGGCAGAGCAGCGTCCGGTAAAGGGTCCAGCGGCAGGGCGGGCAGCGAGTCGAAGCTCATGCGGTCAGTTTAGTCCCGTGGCCCCCGCCGTTAAGGGAGTTCCACCCATTCCCAGCGCGGCAGCCCTTCGCACAGGACTTCCACCATCACCGAGTTGGAGGAGATGAACAGGTGCCGGTAGCGCGGGCGGGCGCGTTCGAGGGCGGCCTGGGCCTCCCGGTTGCGCTTGACCTGACGGTCCATCTCGGCCCGCTCCTCCGGTGTCGGTGGGTTCGGGCCGGTCCAGAAATAGTCGCCGCTCTCCACATGGTCTCCGGAGGCCGGGGGGTAAAAGCGGCCGGTGGGCGTTTCCCAGCCCAGCTTTTTGCCCTGTTCCCATTTATCAGGATGAACCTGAACGGCGCGGCCTCCCAGCGGAAAGACGCCGTAATCGGGGTTGTCCTCCAGAATCTCGGTGATCCAGGGGTCGGGGTCGTTGACCACTTCCAGAAAAGTGCTGCCGCAGTCGGGCGCCTCCGAGTTCCACGAGTAGCTGTGGGCATAAGGCCCCGAATATTCCTCCGGATAAGTCTCCAGCGCGTAGATGCGTTCGGAGTGGTGCAGTGTCACGCCGCCTCCGTTCAGCCCGCCGTCCACTTCCTCCCAGCGGCTTTGCCAGGTCAGGCGCAGGGTGCGCTCCAGGCCCGGTTCGTTGTGCCCACAAGCGGTGTATTGCGCCTCAGCCCCCGCCACATCGGCAAAATATTCGCCGGTCAGCTCCACCACGAGGTCAGGGCCGTCGTGGAAACCCTGTTCGACCCGCCGCACATAAGGCATGTAGAGGTGCGCTGACGCCTCGACAAGTGTTTCGTCAGGCCACGCGGCCCACTGGTACTGTGCAAAGCGTTCGCGCCGTCCCATAGCCCACGATAGTGCCGGAAGGGGCGGCTCCCCCGGTAGCATGGTTCATGCCACAGAACTTCCGGGACGACGTGCTGGGCAACCTGACCTACGACGAGCAGTTGGAGGGGTGGGAGGGCACCTTCGGGACGCCAGAGGTTTCTTTGTGGCTGAGCGGCGCACAAGGAGACGGAGCAGGGCAAGACCGCCTCCCGGTCTACCGCGACGCCTTTCTGCGGCTGCGGCGGGACGAACCCGGCCTGCGCCGTCAGGTGGCCGAGCAGTTGACCGACCTGGCAGAGGACTGGCGTGAACCCGAGGATGACGCAGAGGACGATGACGAGGAAGATGGTCAGCCCATCACGCCGGAGAGTGTTCTGGAGCGAATCGCATTGACCAACGTGATGCTTTACGCGGACGGCAGCGCGGAACTGTACTACAGCGACGGCGACCTCTTCGCCGGGCACGTCATTATCGGCTCGGTGGACGAAAACGGCGAGCTCACGGACGCGGGCATCGCGGGCTGAGCGACTGACCCCGCGTATACTCGCTGCATTGTGAGCGGAAGCATTCAAATTACCGAGGCGGCGCTCGCCTCCCTCATCGGGCTGACGGCCCACGAGATTCCCGGTGTGGTGGGCATGGCCCCCGCCAACCTCAAGGAAGGGCTGTCGCGGGTGCTGGGGCGCGCCAACGTGTCCGACGGCGTGGTCATCGGCAAGGACGGGGGCAAGTTCACCGCCGACCTCTACATCGTGGCGGCCTACGGCGTGAATATCCCCCGCGTGGCCGAGAACATCACCGAGCGGGTGCAGCACATCGTCAAAACCCAGGCGGGCATCGACCTCGCCGCGCTGCGCGTTCATGCGGTGGGGGTGCAACGTGTCTGACGCCCCGATGTCTGCTGGTCTGGCGCCCGAACATGTCAAGACCCTGAAGCCCGCCGACCTCGCCCGGATGTTTCGCACCGCCACCGACTGGCTCGGCGTGTACCGCGAGCAGGTCAACGCGCTCAACGTCTACCCGGTGCCCGACGGCGACACCGGCACCAACATGCACCTGACCATGCAGTCGGTGCGGCGCGAACTGGAAACCGCCGACCAGCACTCCATGCCCGCCGTCGCCCGCGCCATCAGCTACGGGGCGCTGCTCGGGGCGCGCGGCAACTCGGGCGTGATTCTCTCGCAGCTCCTCAAGGGCTTTGCCGAGGCCATCCGTGACTGCGGGGAGGTGGACGCCGCGCAACTCGGCAAGGCGCTGCGGGCGGCCCAGAAAAGCGGCTACGGCGCGGTCATGAAGCCGGTGGAAGGCACCATCCTGACCGTCGCGCGGGGCGTGGCCGACGGCGCGGCGAAAAAGGCCGACAGCGCCGACATGGTGCTGGAAAACGCGCTGTTCGAGGGCCAGAAACTGCTCGACCAGACGCCCGAGATGCTTCCCGCACTCAAGCAGGCGGGCGTGATTGATTCGGGCGGCCAGGGCTACCTCTACATCGTGCAGGGCCTGCTCGCCGCGCTGCGGGGTGACGACCTGCCCGCCGCGCCCGAAATCACGTCCTACGCGCAGCAGCAGTTCGAGAACGAGGAATTTGGTTTTTGCACCGAGTTTCTGATGAGCGAGGCGACGAGGCCCATCGAGGAAATCCGTGAACTCGTCAGTCCTTACGGCGACTCGCTGCTTGTGGTGGGCGCCGAGGGCTACGTCAAGGGCCACATCCACACCAACGAGCCCGACGCGCTGCTCGCCACCGTGGGCCGCTATGGGCGGATGCTCAAGACGAAGGTTGAGGACATGTCCGAGCAGCACACCGAGATTCTGGGCATGACGGGCGCAGCGGCGCGGGCCGAGGAAGAGATTCCGGCGTCGGGGCTGGTCGCCGTCGCCAACGGCTACGGGCTGGTCAAGCAGTTCCGGGCGCTCGGGGCCCGCATCGTCTCGGGCGGGCAGACCGCCAACCCGAGCGTACAGGACATCGTGGACGCGGTGCGTTCGGTGAGTGCTGAGAAGGTCGTCATCCTGCCCAACAACAAAAACGTCCTGATGGCCGCTGAAAAAGCGATGGAACTGATGGAAGGCCGCGCCGTGGTCGTGCCCACCCGCACGCTCGGGCAGGGGCTGGGAGCGGCCCTCGCCTTTACTCCGGACACGAGCGCCGAGGAACTCAAGGACACCATGACCGAGGCGGCGCAGGCCGTGACCACCTTTGAAGTCACGCGGGCGAGCCGCACCACCAACATCACCACCAAGGATGGCCGCACCCTGGCGATTGCCGAGGGCGACGTCATAGGCTTGCAAGACGACGAACTCGTGCAGGCGGGCGGCACTCCCGAAGAAAGCGTGCTGGAGATGCTGGGGCGCGGCTACGACGGCCAGGACATCGTGACGGTCTTCGGCGGCCCGCAAAAGACGCCCGAGGACTTGGACGCCCTCGCCGAGCGCATCGGAAAGGTGCTGCCCAGTGTGGAAGTCGAAGTGCATCCCGGCGGGCCGGACCTGTACGACTATCTGGTCACGCTCGAATAAGCGGCAGAAAAAGAGAAAAGAGGAGGCTGGAGCAATGGCTCCGGCCTCTTTGCTTTTGGACTAAAGCATTGGACAAAAGAATGGCCTTGCGTTGTTTGACCCTCTACCAAGGGGAGACTCGGAGAGCTGCGAAGCAGAGGGCCTGCCAAAGGCAGGGGTGAGGGGTCTTTATTCCGTCAAGTGGTCTAGGCCAGGCGGCAGAGGTGCGGCGCGGTTTCTCCGGTCTACCCTGAGCCATGCGCTTTGACCTCCCCGGTTTGACGCTGGGTCCCACCGACAAGGATGTGGAGCATCTCGCCCGGCATCAACTCAGGCTAGAGGACGCCAACCAGCAGCCGGAGGAAGAACAAGCAAAAGCTCTCGGGCTGACCCTGGAGCAGTGGCAAACCCTTCAGGAGTCTTTGCACGGCCTGCGCCGCTGAGCATAAAAAACCGCCCCGGCAGGAACGGATCTTGCCGGGACGGGTGCTCAAACTCAGTGAGAATTACTTCTGGGTGCTGCTGCTCGTCGAGGTGCTGCTGCCGGTGCTGCTCGCCCCCGTGCTGCCGGTGGCGCTGCTGCTTCCGCTGCCCGTCGAGCTGCTGTCGCTGCTGGTCTCGTTGCCGGCGCTGGTCATGGCGTCATGGCCGAGGTTGCTGCTCTGGCTGGAGGACGAGCTGGAGCCGCTCTGGCTGCCCATGCCCATCGATCCTATGCCGCTCTGACCACCCTGGGCCATCTGACTGCCGTAGCTGCTCATGCCAGCCTGCTGGCCCTGGCTTTGCTGCACGCGCAGTTGGTTGTGCACGTCCTTGACGCCGCGCAGGTGCTCCACGCACTCTTCGGCGCGGCGCTTCTGCCCACGGTCAGACACGGTGCCGGTCAGGGTCACTTCACCATTCTGCACCTGCACTTCGATGTTTTCGGCGTCCACGTGGTCGGCGTCTTCGAGGGCGTCACTCACAGCTTCCTTCACGCGGTCGTCGCTGCGCTGGTAGCCCTTTGGGCCCTTGCCACGGTAGCTCTGCTGCTGGCCGGAGCCCATGCCGGACTGCCCATACGACTGAGACTGCCCGTACGATTGGCCGTAGCCGCCCTGGGTGCCCATCGAGCCCATGCTCATGCTGGTCGAGCTGGCGTAGTCGCGGCCCATGCCGGACATCCCCATACCCTGACCGCCCATGCTGCCGCCGTAGCCCTGCTGGCCCATGCCCTGCGAGCCGTAGCCGCCCTGATAGCTCTGGCCGCCTTGATAACCGCCGCCCTGGTAGCCCTGCGACCCCTGCTGGCTGTAGCCCTGGCCGCCCATGCCGTAGCTGCTCTGGCCGTAGCTGTATTCGTCGCGGCCCGAACCCATGCCGCCGCGCTGGTTGCCCATGCCCTGGCCGTAGCGGCTGTCGTCGCCGTAGCTGCCGTAGCTCTGGCTCTGACCGTAGCCACCGCCGCCCATGCCGCGCTGACCGTAGCTCATCGAGCCCATGCCGGAGCGGTCGTCGTAGGAACCCATACCTGAGCTCTGGCGACCATAATCCTGGCGTCCGTAATCTTGACGCCCGTAGTCCTGGCCCATGCCCTGACGGCCATAATCCTGCCCGCCCATGCTGCGGTAGCGGCCCTGGTCTTCGCTGTAGGAGCGGCCCATCCCCATGCTGCCCATACCGCCGCCGTAGCCACGGTCGCTGTAGTCGCGCTGGTCGCGGTCATACCCCTGCCCAGAGCTTTGGCCGTAACGCTGTCCACCCTGCTGCATGCCGCTGGCGGGGTCCATGGGCATGCTGCCGTAGTCGTAGTGGCCGTAGCGGTCGTTCATGTCGCCCGGACGGCCCACACCCCGGCCCTGTCCCTGGCGGTCGAAGCGGTCGTCGCGGCTGTTGTCATAACGGTCATTGCGGTCACGGGTCATACGTCTCCTGTGGGCAGAGGGGAGCAGCGAAACGGGGGGTCCGTCCCTTACACAGCTCTGCGTTGTCGTGCTCCTCTAGTCAGCCTCTCCGGCATGGGAAGCCTCTGAGAATTTGCCCAAAGCTCCGGCTCTGTAAAAGTCTGGTGAATATGACCGCGAGTCGTTTCGAGCGGCTGCCTGAGAGGGTTTTACCTTCTGACAGCCGTTCGATTGGGGACGTAGCTTCTTAGGAAAACGGGGGCGCGTGGGGGCACGGTCAGCCGAAGGTCAGGGCTTTCAGGATGGCTTTGAATGCCTTCTTCGCTTCCCGACTCACCGCTTCAGCCGCTTGTCAGCCGGGGCCGGGGGTGTAGACTTCAGGCACCCAAACATCTCTGCTGCGCGGCGTCTTTTCGTCCGTTCCCCGGTCTGGTCGATGTCGGCCAGTGTTTCCCCAAAGGTCCGGTGGTTTCATGCCTTCTCGCACGGTCAGTCTCGCCGCCCACAGCGGCGCCGGAAAAACGTCGCTTGCCGAAGCCCTGCTGCACGCCAGTGGGGCCATTTCACGTCCGGGGCGGGTGGAAGACGGCACCGCCCGCAGCGACTTTACCGACGCCGAAAAGGAACACGGCTTTTCCATTCAGACGGCGGTGCTGCGCCTGTGCAGTGAGGGCGTGGACATCACCCTGCTCGACACACCGGGGTACGCCGACTTCGTGCGCGAGATTCGCGGCGCGGTGCGGGCCGCCGACGCCGCGCTGGTGGTGGTGAGCGCGGTCAGCGGCGTGGAGGTCGGCACCGAGCGGGTGTGGGCCACTGCCGACCGCTTCGGGATGCCGCGCCTGATTGCCCTGAACAAGATGGACCGCGACCGCGCCGACTTTTACACCATGCTCGCCGACGTGCGGGCCAGCTTGAAAGGCCCGGTGGCCGCGACATTTCTGCCCATCGGTCAAGGTGAGGACTTCCGGGGCATCGTCGAAGTGCTGAGCGGAGAGAGCAGCGTCGAGGTACCGACCTCCATGCGCGCGGAACTGCGGGAGGCCCGTGACGCCCTCACCGAAGCCATCGTGGAAACCGACGACGCCCTGATGACGCGCTATCTCGACGGCGACGACGTCAGCGACGACGAACTGCGGACCGCGCTCGAAGCCGCCATTCGCGCCGGAACGCTCTACCCGGTGATTCCCGTCAGTGCCCTGACCGGCGTGGGCGTGCCCGAGCTGCTGCACCTGCTCGCCTGCGGCCTGAGGAGTGCCGAGGAGCGCGGCCCGGCCACCGGGCAGGACGGTCAGACCCGCGAGCCGAGCGCCGACGCGCCCTTCAGCGCCCGGGTGTGGCGGCTGAGCGTGGACCCCTTCGTGGGCAAGGAAGCGTATATCCGCGTGTGGAGCGGCACCCTGCGGGCAGGCGACACCGTGCGCAACACGACGCGCGGCGTGGACCTGCGGCCCGCGCACCTCTACGTCATTGACGGCAAGGAACTGACCGAGGTGCCCGAGCTGCGGGCCGGCGACATCGGCGTGCTGACCAAGCTACCCGAACTGCACACCGGCGACACGCTCGCCGACCCCGCGCATCCCATCGAGTACGACCCGCTGTGGCTGCCCGACCCGGCGCACACCGTCGCCCTGCGCCCGCGCACCCGCCAGGACGAGGACAAGCTGGGCGCTGCACTCGCCCGGCTGCTGGACGAGGACCCCACCCTGCGCTTTGCCCGCGAGCCGCAAACGGGCGAGCAGCTCCTGTCGGGCATGGGCGACATGCACACCAAAATCGCGGTGGAAAAGCTCGCCGCGCTCGGGGTGGGTGTGGACACGGCGCCCCCGCAGATTCCCTACCGCGAAACCATCCACGCCAGGGCCGAGGGTCAGGGCAAACACAAGAAACAGTCGGGCGGGCACGGGCAGTACGGCGACTGCACCATCCGCATCGAACCCGGCGAGGGCTACAACTTTCGCAGCGCGGTGGTGGGCGGCGCGGTGCCCGCCAAATACCTGCCGAGCATCGAAAAGGGCATTCAGGACGTCCTGCAAAAAGGCTCGCTGGCGGGCTTTCCCCTGCAAGACCTGCACGTGACGGTGCTCGGTGGCTCGTATCACGACGTGGACTCCTCCGACATCGCCTTTCGCACGGCGGGCAGCCTCGCGCTGAAAAAAGCGCTGGAGGACGCGAAACCGGGTCTGCTCGAACCCGTCGTGCTGCTGAGCGTCCGGGCCCCCGCGCAACTGACCGGCGACCTCATCAGCGACCTCCAGACCCGCCGTGCCCGAGTGCAGGGCATGGACCCCGAGGGCACCGTCATCGTGATTCGCGCCGTGGTGCCGCAGGCCGAGCTGCAGACCTACTCGGCGGACCTGCGCTCGCTGACCGGCGACCGGGGGGCGTTTAGCGTGAAACCGCACGGCTATCAGGACGTGCCCGAGCCTCTGGCGCGCAAGGTGATGGCTGAGCGGCAAGCCGCACTCAGGAGCGAGGCGTGAGGACAGCTCTGTAACCGCTCACCTCCGGGTGAGGGCAGGCCGGGCCGCTGGAAGGGGAGGCCCGGCCTGCGCCATTTGCCGGATGCGCGGCGGCGCCCGGAAAGGCAGACTGCGGCTGTGTCTTTTTCTGCCCGGTCTTTCCCTGCCCTGCATTCCGTTCTGGCGCCTACGG
Organism: Deinococcus radiodurans R1 = ATCC 13939 = DSM 20539; assembly: GCF_000008565.1. Classification (GTDB taxonomy): domain Bacteria; phylum Deinococcota; class Deinococci; order Deinococcales; family Deinococcaceae; genus Deinococcus; species Deinococcus radiodurans. The sequence goes on from NC_001263.1 coordinate 393,823, forward strand.
CCCTGGCCGGGCTGGTATCCGAAACCTACGGCCTGACGCAGCCGGCGCTGACCTTGCTGCGGCGGGGGCTGAACGACACTTCCCGCGTTCAGTCGGGCGAGCGGCGCACCATCCTGCGCGTCTACCGCTGCGGCTGGCGCACGCCGGCAGAGGTGGGCTGGGAACTGGCGTTTCTCCAGCACCTCGCGGGTCGGGGGGTGAGGGTTTCGTCGCCCCTTCCTCGGGCCGATGGAGCCTTGTTCGGCGTGTTGGACGCAGCCGAAGGCCCCCGCGCCTACGCCATGTTTGAATATCTGCCGGGCCGCGCTCTGGAGAACACACCCGCAGACGCCGCGCTCTACGGGCAGTGTGCCGCCGGGCTGCATGACGCCGCCGACCCCTTCACCGCGCCGGGCCGCTTGGCGCTCGACTTGAATCATCTTCTCACCGAGCCCCTGCGGCAGATGCGCCCGCTGCTGACCGAGTTTCCCGACCTCGCCGCGCCGCTTGAGGCCGCTGCCGAGCGCACCCAGGCCCGCCTGACGGCCCTCGCGCCGGGGCTGAGCTGGGGCGCGTGTCACGGCGACCTGCACGAAGCCAACGCTCGGCTGACGCCTGAGAACGAGGTCGGCCTCTTTGACTTCGACTGCGCTGGCCCCGGCTTCCGTGCCTATGACCTCGCGGTGTACTGGTGGAGTCAGGTCACGCAGGGGCAAGGCGCGGAGGAAGTTCAACCGCTCTGGGACGCGTTTCTGGGTGCCTACCGCGAGCGCCGCCCGCTGACGGACGCCGACCTCGCCGCTCTGCCCCACTTTGTCGCTGCCCGTGCGCTGTGGTTCATGGGCCTGATGGCCGGGCGTGCGGCAGAATTTGGCACGGAAACGCTGGGGCGGCCCTTCTTTGAATTCGGCCTGAATTTCCTGACGGAGTGGGAGGAGCGGCACGGCGCGTAAGCCGGGAACAGACGTTCCCCCCCCGGAGACACCTCCAAAGGACTAGGCTCGCTGCCATGACCGCCGCGCCGCCGCCCGTCCCTGCCCGTTTCGGGCCGCTGGCGGGGGCGGCCATCGGCACGCTGCTGCTGATGAACGTGTACGCCGCAGGCGCTGTTGCCGCTGCTGGCGCGCGAATTTGGCCTCAGCACCGCCACGGTGGGGACCGCCATCGGGAGCACCACCCTGGCGATTGCGCTCGCTTCGCCGGTCGCCGGGCTGCTCGCCGACGCGTTCGGGCGGCGCCGGGTCATGCTGTGGGCCTTCGCCCTGCTGCTGCTGCCCTGCCTGGGGGCGGTGTACGCGAGCAGTTTTACTGCCCTGAACGTGGCCCGCTTTGCCCAGGGCCTGCTGATTCCGCTCGTCAGCGTCGCCATCACCGCGTATCTGGCCGAGGAAACGCCCCCCGGTACCCTGGGCCGTTACATGAGCGCCTACATCTCTGGCACGGTGCTCGGCGGATTCCTGGGCCGCTTTGCCAGCGGGCTGGTCGCGCACGGCGGGCAGTGGCACACGGCGTTCTGGCTGCTGATGGTCACCAACGCGCTGGGGTTCTGGGCGGTGTGGCGGCTGCCGCGCTCGGGCGGGTTTCGCCCTGCCGTGGACGCCCAGGAGACGATGCGGACGCTGCGCGAACACCTGCGCAACCCCCGCCTGCTGACCGTCTGCGTGGTGGGTTTCCTGATTCTGTTCGTGCTGGTGTCGGTCTTCAACACCGTCACTTTTCGCCTCGCCGCCGCGCCGTACTCGCTGGGCAGCGGGCCGCTCGGCGCCGTGTTTACCGTGTACCTGCTCGGGGTGGTGGTCACGCCCGCGTCGGCCCCGCTCGCGGCTCGGCTCGGCACGGCCCGCACGCTCGTCGTGGCTTCGGGGCTGAGCCTGCTGGGGCTGGCGCTCACGCTGTCGACGGCGCTGCCGGTCATCGTCCTGGGGCTGGCCGCCGCGTCCTCGGGCATCTTTATCGCTCAGGCGGCGGCGCAGAGCGCGGTGCAGCAGAGCGTGCAGGGGGGCCGCAGCCTGGCCGGGGGCCTGTACAACATGACCTACTACGCGGGCGCGGCGGCGGCGAGCGTGGCGGCGGGCCTCACCTACGACGCGGGCGGCTGGCGGGCGGTGGTGGGCCTGTGTGCGCTGGCGCTGCTGGCGGTGGCAGGACTGAGCACCGTGGTCGGGCGGCGGCAGCGGCGGGCAGAGGCGGGGTAAATCAGGGCCCCATTGATGGAACTTCTTCTCTTACCACGCGGTCATTCTTAAAGTGCAGCACGTTGTCGCCGCGTCCAGGCAGGCCGTTCCACAGCCAAACCGGGGCGCTGAGCAGCGTTTTCAGGTCGCCTGCTGGACTTTCTGGGATACCGCGCAGCCACAGCACCTGCGTATGCGTCAGGCCGAGGATGCTGGCGGAGTTGTTGGGATTCTGGAAAGGCGCGAGGGCCTTTTTTGTAGCGGCGTCGGGCGGTATAAGGCTAAAATTCTTTTCCAGGTCGGCCCCGTCCACATACGTTTCAGTGACTTCCCGACAGGTGTAGGCATCTTTCAGCGTCACTTCCTTTGTTCCGCTGTAGCTTAACGATTGCACACGGAAATCTTTGGGCAATCTGAGGCGCAGGCGCAGAGGGTTGTTCACCGGCTGAGCGGGCATGACGCCACTGCTTTTGACGAGAGCCACCGGAAAAGTCCCCTTGAGACGCTCAACGTTGAGCACCCGGACTGTTCCCGTGTATGGGACGGAAAGGGTCACGCTCGCCTGCGAACTTTCCAACGAACAGTGCAGCGGCCCGCCCCCATAGACCCACACGTCTTGCCCGGCGTACTTCGCCCGCAGCGTTGCCACTTCCGTGTCCTGCTGCGGCGCAGGCGTGGTGATGGCCGGGGCAGCTTGAGCCGGAGCAGATGGGGACGGAGCGGAATGAGACGCGGCAACCTGGGACGGGGCAGGGGCGCCCGGTCCGCCGCCGAGCAGCAGGGTGAGCAGCATCAGAGGAAGGGTCATGCCACAGTGTGACGGAGAAGTGCGGGTCCGGCGTCCACCTTTTGGCTGAGTGGCTTGATTGAGTGGCCCCGAGATGCAGAGCTGTGGCCCACCGTCCCGGCCCCGCCGCCCTATCCTCCCCCCATGACCGCCACCCGCGATGTGTTGCTCACCTGTCCCCTTGACTGTCCCGATGCCTGCCGCCTCAAAATCACCATCGAGCGGCAGCCGGACGGCAGCGAGAAGGCCGTCAAGCTGACCGGCGACCCGGCTCACCCCTATACGCGCGGCTTTGCCTGTGCCAAGACGGTCCACTACCCGGCGCGGCAAAACCACCCCGAGCGGCCCCTGTACCCCCTGCGGCGCGTGAACCCCAAGACCGACCCCGAGCCGCAGTGGGAGCGCGTGACCTGGGACGAGGCGCTGGACGACATCGCCGGGCGGCTGCGGCAACTTATCGCCGAGCGCGGGCCGCAGAGCATCCTGCCTTACCACTACGCGGGCAACATGGGCCTGCTGGAAGGCTCGCACGTCCACGCGCTGTGGCGCGCGCTGGGGGCGGCGGAACTCGAAGAAACCATCTGCGCGTCGGCGGGCACAGCGGCCTGGGAAGTCGGCTACGGCACCCGGCTGGCAGTAGATCCGCTGGACGTACCGCACGCCCGCCTGATCGTGCTGTGGGGCATCAACAGTCTGTCCACCCACTCGCACCTGACCCCGCAAATCACGGCGGCTCGCAAAAACGGCGCGCGGGTCGTCTGCGTGGACCCTTACCGCAACCGCACGGCGGCCTTTGCCGACGAGCACCTCAAAATCAGGCCCGGCACCGACGCGGCGCTGGCGCTGGGGGTCATGCGCGAACTGTTCGTGAACGGCTGGACTGACGCCGAGTACCTCGCGCAGGCCACCGAGGGCGTGGACGACCTGCGGGCCGCCGCCGAGGAGTGGAGCCCGCAGCGCACCGCCGAGGTGACGGGGTTGACGGCAGACGAGGTGCGCGACTTCGCCCGCCTCATCGGGACGACCCGGCCCACCTACATCCGCGTGGGCTACGGCATGACCCGCTACGAGAACGGCGCCACCGCGCTGCGGGCGGTCACGCTGCTGCCGGCGCTCACCGGCGACTGGCGCTACCGGGGCGGCGGCTGCGTCATGAGCACGAGCGGCACCTTCAAGCTCAACCGCCGGCGGCTGGGGGCAGCGCACGTGACCAGACCGGAAGCGCCCCGCGTCAACATGAACGAACTGGCGAACGCACTCGACCCGGCGGTGGGCTTCGGCGCCCTGTTCGTCTACAACTGCAACCCGGCGGTGGTCTCGCCCGACTCGGGCCGCGTGCGGGCTGGGATGCGGCGCGACGACCTGCTGGTGGTGGTGCTCGAACAGGCGATGACCGAGTCGGCCCGGCTGGCGGATTATGTCCTCCCCGCGACGACTTTCATGGAGTCGCCGGACCTTTACACCAGTTACGGCCACTTCTGGCTGGGCTACAACCCCGCCGAGCTGACGCCCCCCGGCGAGTGCCGCCCCAATTCCTGGGTGTTTGCCGAGCTTGCCCGCCGCCTGGGGGTGGAGGAACCGAGCGTGTACTGGACCGCTGACGACCTGATGGCCGAGCTGCTGGACACCGACCATCCCTTTCTGGACGGCCTCACCCCCGAGCGGCTGAAGGCGGAAGGCACCGTTCGGCTCAATGTTCCTGACGGCTTCCTGCCCTACGCGTACGGAGCCGAGACGCCGAGCGGCAAGGTGCAGCTCGCGCCCGCGCCGCGCTTCGTGCCGGTGCAGGCCGAACTGAACGCCGACTTTCCCCTGCGTCTGCTCACGCCGCCCGCGCACCACTTTCTCAACTCCACCTACGGCAACCTGGGTAACCTCAACCGCGCCGAGGGAGGCGAGCCGCAGGTATTGCTGTGCCCCGCCGACGCGGCGGCCTCCGGCGTGCAAGACGGCGAGTACGCCCGCCTGACCAGCGAGCAGGGCGAGGTTCGGCGCCGGGTCAAGGTCACGGACGCCGCGCAGCCCGGCGTGGCGGTGGTGGAGGGCACGTGGTGGGGCCTCACGGCACCCGATGGCCGCAGCATCAACGAATTGACCGCCCAGACGCTGACCGACCTGGGCGGGGGAAGCACCTTTCACAACACGCGGATTCGGGTTTCGCCGGCTTGAGAGGGTGGCTCTTGCGTGTTTTGGACCCTTTCCCCTGGTGGGACTCGCAGAGCTGCCCCGCAGAGAGGGCCTGCCAAGGGTAGGGGCCGACCAAACCTCCTAACGGCTGTATTCCCGCACGTACTCCGGCAAATACGTCAGCTGCACGGCACACTGCTGCTGCCGGTTGAGCACGATGGTCGCGTCCCGAGCCGAGCCGTAAGGCATCTGAATGGCGCGGCCCCGCTCGCAGATGAGCTGAGGCCGCTGACGCGACTGCTGCGCGGCCTGGGCCGAGTCGTAGGCGACGCAGTGAACGAACGTACCGTCTTGCAGCAGCATTTTGTCGAAGGAGTGGGCGCAGGCCTGGACGGCGCGGGTCACGTCCTCCTTGGGCCGCAGGAGGAAGGCCACCGTTCGTGTCCCCGCGTTCTGGTCCTCCACATAGGCAATACGGTGCCCAGCGCGAAAAAGCCAGGTTTGCCAGCCGCCCACGTCATCTGCCGTCACAACAAGCGTGAGGGCCAGTCCCAGAACGAGAACCAGCCCGCCAACAAAGCGGAGGACGGCGAGCAGCAGGGGCATGACCTAGAAGTATCACCCGCGCCCCGGCGCCGGCATCCACCAAAAGCAGCACGCGAAAAACCCCCTCCCATCACTGGAAGGGGGCTTCGGTAGAAAAGACTCAGCGCAGGCTGGGGGGCAGCAGCACGGTGTCGATCACGTAGACGGTGCTGGTGCCGGCGGTGATGGGGGTGCCGCCGTCGAGCGCCATGCCCATGCCGCCGAAGCTCAGGCCGCTCGCACCGTTGGTGACGGTGATGGGGCTGCCGGCCAGGGTGGTCAGCGGGGAGGCGGTCAGCCCAGCGGCGTTGAGCTGGCCCGACACCACGTGATAGCTCAGCACCTGCTTGAGCAGGGCGGGGTCGGCCTTCACGGCGTTCAACTTGGCCGGGTCGAGCTTGGCGAACGCGTCGTTGGTGGGCAGGAAGATGGTGTAGGTGCCGCTGCCCAGGGTGTCGAGCAGGCCGGCCTGGGTCAGCAGGTCGCGGACAGTGCTGAAACGGGCGTCGGTCAGCACGGCGGCCACGTTGGCGGGGGGCGAGGTCAGGTTGCCGCCCGCAATGGCGCCGCCCTGCGCCGTGCCGGGGGTGGCCTGGGCAGGAGCCGCATTGGTCGTGGTGGTGGTCACGGTGGTCGTGGCCGAGGTCGTCGTGGTGGCGGTGTTCGTCACGGGCGCCGCCGCGTCAGTGGTTGTGGTGGTCGTCGCTGCGGTGTTGGTCACAGGGGCCGCAGCCGCCGTGTCGGCCGTGTTCGTCACAGGAGCGGCGCTGGTGGTGTCGTCAGCGGGCGCCGCCGGAACGGTGAAGCCTTCGGGCAGCAGCACGGCGTCCACGGGGTAGATCAGGCCGGTGCTCGACTCGATGGCGGGCGACAGCTCGGCGCTGATGGTCAGCGGGGAGCCGGCCACGGTCTGAAGGTTGCCGGCCTGCACCTGCTCGCTGGTCAGGCGGCCCTGGACCACGTGGAAGCGCAGCAGCGAGAGCAGGGCTTCGGGGTCGCCGGCAATGGCCGCGAGTTCGCCTTCAGGCAGCGCGGCGAAGGCTTCGTCGGTGGGGGCGAAGAGGGTGTAGTCGCCGGTCATCAGCATGTCGGTCAGGCCCGCGTCGCTCAGCAGGTCGCGCAGGGTGCTGAAGCGGTCGTCGGCCACCAGCACGTCGTACAGCGTGTTGCTGCTGACTTCGGCGGTGTCGGTCGTATCGGTGGTGTCGTCCGTCGCCGTGTCGTCGGTCATGCCGGTGTCGGTGTCCGTCGTGCTCGTCTCCGTGGTGGTCGTGGCAGAGGTCGGCGTGCTCACCGTCACCGCGCCGCTCAGGGGCAGGGCGGGAATGCTGCGAATGTCGATGGCAGCGGGCGCCGAGGTGGACGCCACCGGAGCCGGGGCGGGCTGGGCCGGCGCAGCAGGTGCAGGGGCAGCAGGTGCGGGCGCAGCAGCGGTGTCCATGGGGGGCATCAGCACGGTGTCAATGGCGTGCACCACGCCGTTGCAGGCCTGGATGTCGGCCTTGACCACGCGGGCGTCGTTGATCATGATCTGGTTGCCCGAGACCTTGATCGTCACGTCTGCGCCCTGCTCGGTGGTGCCGGCACTGGCGCCGCGCAGATCAGAGGCGTTGGCCTTCTCGCCGACCACGTGGTAGGCGAGCACGTCGCTGAGGGTCTCGGGGTCGCCGAGCAGCGCGGCGAGCTTGTCGCTCGGGACCTTGGCAAAGGCCGCGTTGGTCGGCGCAAAGAGCGTGTAGCTGCCGCTGCCCGCGAGTTCGCCGGTCAGGTCGGCGGCTTCGAGCGCGGTGGCGAGGGTGCTGAACTGCGGGTCGCTCTTGACGATGGCCGCAATGCTCTTGCAGCTCGCAGCGGGTTTGGCGGCAGGCTTGCCGGCGCCACCGGCCAGGGCGGGAGAAACGAGCAGCAGGCTCAGGGTCATCAGGCCGAGTCTCTTCTTCATGAGTTCACCTCTGGATTGAGCTTGGGAAATCCGCCTCACAATTGACACCACACCGGGCCAAATTGCAACACTTGTACCTTTCAGTAATTCTGTTTGTTTGCGGGGAAAAGGTTCTCGGCTCTCCCGCCCCGCCTTTGCCGAGCGGCCACAGTCGCCCTATTTGCCGAAATACTCGGGCAAATCGGCCTCGTGGATCAGCACCTCGCGCGGCTTGCTGCCCTGGTGCGGCCCCACGATGTTCATCGCTTCGAGCAGGTCCATCAGCTTGCCGGCGCGGGCGTGGCCCACCGAGAGCCGGCGCTGGAGGCGCGAGACGCTGCCCTGGCCTTCCTCAATGCACACCAGCGCGGCCTGCCGCAGCAGCGGGTCGCTGAAATCGAGCTGCGAGCGGTCCCCACCAGGGCCGGAGCTGGAAATCATGCCCTCGAAGTCGGCGCCGTAGGCTTCGATAAAGTCGTCGTCGAACATCATCCGGCGCAGTTCGTCGGTGATGCGGGCGGACTCGGCCTCGCTGATGTACGGCCCCTGCAAGCGCAGCGGCTTGACCAGCCCCGGCTGATAAAACAGCATGTCACCCATGCCGGTCAGCCGCTCGGCGCCCGTGGTGTCGAGAATGGTGCGCGAGTCGTGGCTGCTGCTGACCGCGAAGGCGATGCGCGCAGGAATGTTCACCTTGATGAGGCTGGTCAGGATGTCCACGCTGGGCCGCTGCGTCGCCAGAATCAGATGCATCCCGGTGGCGCGCGCCATCTGCGCCAGGCGCATGATCGCCGACTCGACTTCCTTGGGGCTGGTGATCATCAGGTCGGCAAGTTCGTCGATGATGATGACGAGGTGCGGCAGCTCAACCTCGCCCACCGCGCGCATCTTGGCGTTGAACTGTTCGAGGTTCTTGGCGCCGACCTGACTCATCATCTTGTAGCGCCGTTCCATGTGGGCCACCGCGCCGAGCAGCACCCCCGCCGCGTCTGCCGGGTTGGTCACCACTGGGCGCACGAGGTGGGGAATGCCGTCGTAGGGCGTGAGTTCGACCATTTTGGGGTCGATCATGACGAAGCGCAGTTCGGTCGGCAGGTAGCGGTAGAGCAGCGAGGTGATGAGGGTGTTGACGCACACCGACTTGCCCGAGCCGGTCGAGCCGGCGACCAGCAGGTGCGGCATCTTGGCGAGGTCGCCCACCATCATCGAGCCATCGATGCTTTTGCCGAGGATGATCGGCAGCTTGGCGCGGGTGTTCTTGAAGGCTGGATTGGCTGTCGCCTGATGGAAGGTGACGGGTTCGCGCTCGGCATTGGGCACTTCGAGGCCGATCACACTCTTGCCCGGCACCGGAGCCTCCACACGCACGCCACCTACCGCCAGAGCGCGGGCGAGGTCGTTGGAGAGGCTGGCGATGCGGCTGATCTTCTCGCCGGGCGCGGGCTCGATCTCGTAGCGGGTCACGGTGGGCCCACGGGCGAGGTCCACCACCTTCGCCTGAAGGCCGAACTGCCGCAGCGTCTCGTTGATCATGTCGCCGCGCCGCTCGGCGTCGAGGTCCATCTGCACGGTGTTGCGCGCCCCGTTGGGCAGCGGGTCGAGGAGCTGCTCGCTCGGCAGCGCGAGGCGGGTGGCGCCCCGGCGGCTGACCCCACTGGGGGCCGGAGCGGGGCGCCCAGCAGCGGGTTCTTCCCAGGGCGCGGCGTGGCTCACCGACGCGGAGGCGGGGCTGACCGGCACTGGGCTCGGCCCTGGACTCGATACTGGGCGCGGGGTGGGCCGGGCCGCTGCGCGTGGTGTCGGCACCATCTGAGGCACGCTGGCCGCTGCGGGCGCAGGCGTCGCCGGGGGGCCGAAGGGCATGTCTTCCTCATCGTCCCAGAGGTCGAAGTCAGCCAGGGTGGGGGAGGGAGGCCGGGCCGTGCGGGGAGCGCTGGGCGGGGCCACGTTGCCCGCCGTCGCGGGTCGGCCCGGTGGGGTGCGGGCCGGGCGCGGGGCAGGCATCTCTGCGGCGTCCAATTGTTGGGGCACGGGCACCAGCGGAGTCGTGGTGCGGCGAGCGCTGCGAACGCGGGCCGCTCGGGCGAAGGGGTCGGGCATCTGTTCCGCTGGTGTCCGACTGCGGCGGGGCGCGGCGCTGAAATCGATGTCGAGCGCGGGCACGGCGGCAGCGTCGTAGACCGGGGGCGACGGGGCCGGGCGAGCCGGGGCCACAGGTGAGACAGGCGTCAGGTCGTCGGCGTCGTCCCAGAGGCCGGGCACGGTGCTGCGCGGGTCGGGCGCGATCTGAGGCTGCACATCGTCCCAGCCGTCAGTTTCCCTGGGAGCTGTCGCGGCGGAAGGCACCTCGTCGGGGCCGGGAGGGGCCATCAAGCGGCTCAGTGTGTGGCCCAGCCGCGAGAACAGACTGCCGGACGGTTCGCTGCTCTCAGCTGCCGCCCAGGTGTCCTCTTCCAGGTCGTCTTCCGGCAGGTCGTCCTCCGGGGGCGTGAGCTGGCGCTGGTGCTCCTGCTCGGTGGCCTGACGCAGAAACTCGCGCCACCGGTCCTGTTCCTGCATGGTTGCGAGGGTGCGCTTGTGGAGCTCGGTCGCCACGCGGGTGGCCGCCTCAGTGGGGCCGCTGTCGAACGCGGCGGCGAGGTCGGGCCAGCGCGCATACGCCTGCTCGTAGGTGTGCCACGTCTGGAAGCGGCTTTGCACCTCCTGCCACTGCCGCAGCCGGCGCAGGTGGGCGTCGTGCTCGCGCTGCACGACTTCCACGGTGGGCCGCTTGAGGTGGCGCTCGGCGGCGCAGCGCTCGGTTTCCAGCTTCTTGGCCTTGCCGCCGATAGACAGAATCTGGTTGACGAGGTGCCGGCGTACATTTTCGAGGGCCGCGCTTGCCTGGGTGGCGGGCAAAAAGACGCTCAGCTCGTGGCGGCGGTCGTCCACCACGGCCTTGAGATAGGTGGTCGCCTGCTCGCCTTCGGGCACCGCCTCCTGCTCCACCTTGGCGCGCAGGTCGTGGGCCGTTTGCAGCAGGGCGTTGCGCGTCATCAGGTCGTAGGTGGTCAGCTCCTCGCGCACCTGCTTGAGCTGCTCCTCATCGTAGGTTCTGATTTCGCGTTGCAGGCGCCGCACCTTCTCATACGGTTCTTTCAGCCCGATGTTTTTGGGGTCGATGCGCCGTAGGCGTCGAGGTGCCCGCGCAGTTCGCTGAGCTGCCCGCGCACGTCGGTGCGGTTGTGGGCGACCACGGTGCCGTTGCCGGGCAGCCGGGCCTCGATGGCGCCCTGCACGTTGTGCCCCACGCCGGTCAGCAGGCCGATCAGCCCATGCACCAGCCGCCGGGTCACGCCGAGCAGCGACACACCCAGCATGATTTTCAGGCCGATGAGGGCCGCAAACAGCAGCAGCAGCGGCGTCGCCGGCCCCAGCACGGGCCGCAGCTTGCCCGCCAGCCCATCGGCGAGCAGGCCCGCCGTGCTGGGGTGCCCAGGTTGACCCGGCAGGAAAAAGGCTTGCAGACACAGAACCGCAAAGACGGCGAGCAGGCCGCCCAGCACCCAGCGGGTGAGTTCACGCAGCGACGCGTTGATAAAGGTCGCCACGCCGTAGGCAAGCGCCGCGACGGGCAGCAGCCACGCCAGCCACCCGGCCCAGTCGAGCAGGGCGCGCCGGGCCCCGACCAGGGCGCCTCCCTGGTGGCCCAGAAACGGCAGCAGCAGGACCAGGCCCAGCAAAAAGGCGACCACCAGCAGCAGGAGCCCCACCACTTCGCCGTCGATCCGGGCGCGTGGGGGCTGGTCTTGGTGCGAGTTTGCCGACATAGCGGTTTAGTTTATACGGACTCCCTGAGGTGCGGATGTTTTGTACCTCCGCATCCACTGGACAAAACGTCCTTACAATGCCGGGCGTGCTCCTGACCCTGCCTGCGCCGCTGCGCCGCGCCCTGTGGGCGCAGGTTCGGCGCGAGCTGCCGCGCGAGTGTGTGGGCGCCCTCGGCGGCTGGGTGCGGGGCGAGCAGGTGCAGGCCCACGCCCTGTACCCGCTGCCGAACGTGGCCGCCGACCCGGAGCGCGAATACCTCGCCGACCCCGGCGACCTGCTGCGCGTCGTGCGGGCCATGCAGCGCGAGGGTCTCGACCTCGTCGCGCTCTACCACAGCCACCCCCACGGCCCGGCGGCGCCGAGCGCGTCCGACCGGCGGCTGGCGGCCTACCCGGTGCCCTACCTGATTGCCGACCCCGCCGCCGAGGTGCTGCGGGCGTACCTGCTGCCGGGCGGGGAAGAGGTGGAGGTCCGCAGCGCCGATGAGAGCAATTGATAAAAGAATGGCCTTGCACTGTTTGACCCTCTACCTTGATGGGAGAGGGCCTCGCGCAGCGAGGGGTGAGGGTGTCTTTTTCTGTCAGACGCTTTAGGGCAGCGTCCCCAGCCGCTCCAGCAACAGCTTGAAAAAAGCCGCGTCGTCCACGCCCACCGCGACCTGGACGTTTTTTTCCCGGTCGGTCACGCCGTAGAGGTCGCAGACAGTGCGGCCCACGTTCAGGCCCTCGCTCAGCTCGACTTCGACGTTCATGGCCTGCCAGGTGAGCAGCTCGGGGCTCAGCGCCGCCGCCACCGCCAGCGGGTCGTGCAGGGCGCCGCCGCTGAGCCCATAGCGCTCGCGGTAGACCCCGGCGTAGAACTCCAGCATCTCCGCCGACACCGCCCCGGCGCGGTTGCCGAGGGCACGCAGTTGCTCCAGCCGCTCCGGCGTGGCGATGCACTGCATGGTGACGTTCAGGCCCACCATGCGGACCGGCACGGGGCTGTGCAGCACGATGTGCGCGGCGTGCGGGTCGGCGAGCGCGTTGAACTCGGCGGCGGGGGTGCGGTTGCCCTGCGCGGTGCTGCCGCCCATCCACACGACCTCACGCAGCAGCCCCGGCAGGTCGGGCGCCAACCGAAACGCGAGCGCCACGTTCGTCAGCGGGCCGCTGGCGACCAGCGTGATTTGCCCCGGATTCGCCCGCACCGTGCGGATGATGAAGTCCACCGCGTGCTCGGCTTCCGGCCCGCGCACAGGCTCTGGCAGGTGGGCGGCGGGGAGGCCGGTGGCGCCGTGCACCTGCGTCGCGGTCATTCCCTCGCGCAGCAGGGGGCGGTCAGCTCCGGCAAAGTACGGCACGCCCGCCGCCCGCTCGCCGGCCAGCGCAAGCACCACGCCGGTATTTCGCACTCCTTGCTGAAGCGGCACGTTGCCGTGCACCGCCGTGACGCCCAGCACCTGCGTTTCGGGGCTGGCAAAGGCGAGCAGCCACGCCACCGCGTCGTCCAGGCCGGGGTCACCATCGAGAAGGACGGGCAAGGAAGAAACCATGAGCGAAGCATAAGGGCAGAAGTGTCAGCCGGGGAGCATTCGGCGGCCCCGCGCAGCCCGCAGACTGCGGCCATGAACATGCAAGCTGTCCAGGCGGCTTTCGACGCTGCCTACACCAAAGACCCCCGCGACGGCCTGACCATCACCCACACCACTGAGGACGGCAAGCTCTGCATTGAGGTCCGTCACGTCAATGTCGAAGGCGACGTGCACGGTTTCGACGTGGTCGCCCAGCCCACCGAGGCCGAGGGCAAGACCGCCGAGGAAGTGGGTCGCGACATGGCCGAAGTCGTCGAGCGCGAACTCGCCTACGCCCAGCTGCCGGCCCAGGACGAAAACGGCGACTTCCGGCGCATCGTGGTCTGAAACCAATTGCGGTTGAATTGCTCACACTGAGCGATTCAACCCGAGCGGAGCGAGAAGCAAGGGAGACGTGCTGCGGGAGGTGGACTAAAATCCAGTTCTTTTCTGGATTTTAGGGAATCGGACGCAGCACGTGTGAGTTACATCAGAAAAAGACCCGCCACAACAAGGGTGGCGGGCCTTTTTATTTGGAATGAAGGAGAAAAACCCCGCCTATCAGCGCACGAACACCGCCGTCGTCAGCGCGGGCACACTCGCCTGGGTGCCGCTCACCTTGCTCGTCCGCACGATGGGGTCGCTGCTCGCCGCCAGCACGGGGTGCAGCTTCATGCCGCTCGCCGAGGCGTCGTTCAGGGTCACGGCGTCCGCGCTGCCGTTGAAGATGACCAGCAGGTCGCGGTAGGGGTTCGTCGCACTTACCCCCCCGCTGAGCTTCATGGCGATGACCCCGGTGGGCGCGGGCAGGAAGCTCAAGCTCTGCTGCACCTGCGCCGCCGTGTCGAGGCGGAAGAGGCTCGACGAGGAGCGCACCCGCAGCAGTTCGCGGAAGTGGTCGCTGGCGCGGGTGATGTCGGCGGGCGTCACCTTCAGCGCGGCGTCACCGAGCAGCGTGCGATACAGCGCCCAGTTCGCCTCGTTCTTCTCGGCGGGGGGCAGGCCCTTGCCGAAGCCGTTGGTGTGGCCCGTCCAGTCGAGCGCATTGAACCAGTCGCCCGAGTTGTAGGAATCGGTGTCGAACGACTTGGAGCGCAGCAGCTCGTCGCCCGCTGGGACGAAGGGCAGCCCCTGCCCCAACAGCAGGTACGAGTGCGCGAGGTTCTGAAAACGCACCCGCGCCGCGCTGTTCATGTTCGCCGGGGTCTTGAGCAGCACGGCGTCCCAGAGCGTCTGGTTGTCGTGCGCCGAGGCGTAGTTGATGGTTTCGCGTGGGCTGGCGGCGTAACCGGCGGGGGCGTCGCCGTACCTGAGTTGCCCGCCCGTGACCGGCTTGCCGCTGTGGTCGGTGAAGCGGTAGTCGCGCAGGTTGCCCGCCAGCCCCAGCTTCACGAGGTCAGCCAGCTGGCCCCACTTCTCGGCGCTGTCGTTGCCTGCTTGCCCGTTGGGAACAGTCGCCAGCCCGGTCGCCACGCCCTGTTCCTGCAAGCCGCCGAAGGGGCTGCCGCCGCGCAGCGCGTCGCGGACGCGGTCGTTGAAGGTGCCGATGCCCGCGCCGTAGAGGTTGAGCTGCGTCGCGTTCGCGCCGCGCCGGTTGCCCTGCACCTCGCCGAAGTCCCAGCCCTCGCCGTAGAGATAAATCTGCTTGCCGTCCACGCCGTCTTTGGCGGGGGTCAGCGCGTCCAGGGCGCGGCGGGCGGCCTGCATGTCCGCGACCATGTGGTGCCCCATCAGGTCGAAGCGGAAGCCGTCCACCTTGTATTCACGCGCCATCAGCACCAATGTGTCCACCATCAGACGGCGCATCATGGTGTGCTCGGTGGCGGTGTTCGAGCAGCAGGTGGAGTTCTCCACCCCGCCGTTTACGTTCAGGCGGTGGTAGTAGCCGGGCACGATTTTGTCGAGCACGCTGCGCTCCGCCTGCCCACTTGCCGCCGTGTGGTTGAACACCACGTCCTGCACGACGCGCAGGCCCGCCGCGTTCAGGCTCATCACCATCTGGCGGTACTCCTTGGTGCGCTCAGCGGGATTCACCGCGTAGCTGCCCTCGGGGACCATGGAGTGGTAGGGGTCGTAGCCCCAGTTGTAGGCGTCGGCGTCTTTGACGGCGTTTACGGCCTTTTGCTGCTCCTCGCTGTTCGGCCCGAACTGGGTGAGGTCGCCGGGCGTTTGCCACTGCCCCTTGTCCTCGTTGATGGTGGCGATGTCGAAGGTGGGCAGCAGGTGAACGGCCTTGAGCCCCGCGCCGGCCAGCGCCCGCAGGTGCGTCATGCCGTCGCTGCCGGGGCGGGTAAAGGCGAGGTAGGTGCCGCGCTCGGCGGCGGGCACGCTGGCGTCGGCGGCGCTGAAGTCGCGCAGGTGCAGCTCATAAAACGACAGGTCGGCAAAACTCCGCAGCGCGGGCTTTTTCAGTGCGTTCCACCCGGCGGGCTTCTGGCTGTTGTCGCTGAGGTCGGCAAACACGCTGTGGGTGCTGTTCCGCGTCAGGGCGACGGAATAGGGGTCGGTGACGAGGTTGGTTTCGATGTTGCCGGTACTCGGCGCGAAGACCCTCACCTCAAAGCGGTAAGCGAGGCCCTTCCAGCTCTGGTCGCCGCTCGCTGTCCAGACGCCCTGCGTGTCACGGGTCATGGGGAGGGTACGTTCCTGGGTGCCGTCGGGGCGCGAGACGTGGAGCTTCACGTCCTGCGCGGTCGGCGCCCACAGCCGCACCGTGGGCTTGTTGCCCTGCCACGTCACGCCCAGCGGCCCGGCGTAGGCGTAGAGGTCGTCGAGCGCCCACGCAGTCTGCACGCCCGTCGCGTCGAGCACTTTGCCGCCGGGCAGCACGCTGCTCACCGCGAGTTGACCGCTCAGGGCGGTGGGGAGCTTGGCGCGGTCTGCCGCGCGGATTTGCAGCAGCTTGTACCCTGCCAGATACGGCGCTTTGGCTTGCAGCGCGGGCGTCAGGCCACCTTCGACTTCTTCAAGCGCGAGGGTGTCGCCCCCGCTCACCCCGTCCGCCCCCAGCTTCAGCGTAGCAGTGGGCGAGACGTGCAGCGTCAGCCACGCGCCCGGCTGCGCGAGTGCGGGCTTCACGACAATCAGGTCGCGGCTCAGCATGATGGCCTGCTGCTGCTTGAGGTCGCCCACCGTCCGCACGCGGGTGTCGGGGCGGGTGGTGCTCGGGGTCGGATTGCCG
The DNA here is from genome assembly GCF_000008565.1 of Deinococcus radiodurans R1 = ATCC 13939 = DSM 20539. Taxonomy (GTDB): domain Bacteria; phylum Deinococcota; class Deinococci; order Deinococcales; family Deinococcaceae; genus Deinococcus; species Deinococcus radiodurans. The sequence continues at coordinate 409,939 of NC_001263.1, forward strand.
CTGACAATCCACAGTTGATTGCCCTGCTCGCGGGTCAGCGTCCCGTCGGGGCCGGGGTCTTTGTCGTCGCCCTTATGCACGATGAAGCCCAGTTTCTTCCAGTCGGTTTTCATCGGTACGTCCCAGTACAGCCAGCCGCCCTGCTCGCCGCTCGGCGCCAGTGGCTTGTCCCAGGCCACCTGCGCGGTGGTGTCTTCCCAGGCGTGCAGCCCCCAGCCCGCGTAGGCGGCGTCGGGGCGGAAATAGTTGATGCGCACGGCCCCGGCAGGAATGGGCGTTTCCTGCGGGGGCAGGCTGCCCGTCGTCTGCTTGGTCGCGTCCACGTCGAAGGGGCCAGTTTTGACATACGCCACGTTCGCGCTGCCCGATTTCAGGAACAGCTCACGCCCGCGCGCGAGGTCGTACCAGAGGTCCGCGCCGGGGTCTTTGGCATCGCCCTGATGGACGAGAAAGCCGAGTTTCTGGGCACCGGGCCTGAGCTTCACGTCCCAGTAGGCGCCCCAGTCGTCTTTGCCCGTCTGGGCCAGCGGTTTGTTCCAGTCCACCGCCGCCGCCACGTCTTCCCAGGCGTGCAGGCCCCAGCCCGCATACGCGCCGTCGGGGCGCTGGTAGTGAATCCGCACGGTGTCGGCGGGCAAAGAGGTCTGGGCCGCAGCCGAAGCCGCGAGCGCCAGCGTGAGGCCGGTCAGCAACATTTTCATGGTGGGGAGAGTGTAGTGGATCGGGGTGGAGTGGGTCGGGCCAAAATCACTGCCCCAGGAACGCCGCAAAGGCACGCGCCCCGCGCCCGGCGCCGTAGAGTCAGGGCGATGGCCGCGCCCGCTCCCGACTTCGCCCTGCAACTCGCCCACGTCGCCCGCAAGTTCGGCGCGCAGTTCGTGCTGCGCGACGTGACGCTCGACCTGCGCCCTGGCGAGGTGGCCGCGCTGTTCGGCGGCAACGGAGCGGGCAAAACCACGCTGCTGCGGGTGGTGGCGGGGCTGCTCTCGGCGAGCCGGGGCGAGGGCCGGGTCTTCGGCTACGACCTGAAAGACAAACGCAGTGTGCGCGAACACGTCTTTTTCATGACTGAGGGAGGCGGGCTCTACGGCGACCTGACCGCCACCGAGAATTTGGACTTCACGGCGCGGATGTACGGCCTGACTGCCCCCTCTGCCGAGCTGCTCGAACGGGTGGGCCTCGGCGCGGCGGCGAACAAGCGCGCCCGTGACCTGAGTTCGGGGATGCGCAAGCGTCTGCAACTCGCCCGGATGCTGCTCGCGCCCTCGCCGTTGCTGCTGCTCGACGAACCGTTCGCCAACCTCGACGCGGGCGGCAAAGACGCGGTGCTGACCCACCTGCGCGCCGCCCAGGACGCGGGCAAGACCATCCTCTTCAGCTCGCACGAGCCCGAACTCGCCGGACAGGTGGCGACCCGCACGCTCACCCTGGAACAGGGGGTGCTGGGGTGAGGGCCGCACTCAGCGTCTTTCTCAAGGACTTGCGACTGGAAGGCCGCAGCAAGGATGTGCTGTCCACCACGCTGTTTTTCGCCGGACTGGTGGTGCTCATCATGGGCTTCGCCTTCGGCCCCGACACCGCCAAGATGCGCGACGCCGCCGCCGGGGTGCTGTGGTGCGCTCTGGCTTTTGCCAGTGTGCTGGCCGCCAACCGCGCCTGGGCGGGCGAGCAGGAAAGCGGGGCGCTCGAAAGCCTGCTGCTCTACCCGGTGGCCCACGAGTGGCTCTACCTCGGCAAAGCGGCGGCCAACGCCCTGCTGATGCTCATTCTGGGCGTGGTGACCGCCGCGCTGACCGCCATTTTCTTCGACGTGCACTTCGCCAGCCTGGGGCTGCTCGCGCTGACCCTCGCGCTCGGCGTGCTCGGCCTGAGCCTCGTGACCACCTTCTACTCGGCCATCACCGTCAACCTGCGGGCCAAAGAAGCCTTGCTACCGGTCCTGAGCTTCCCCATCATCATTCCGGTGATGATTGGGGCGGTCAAAAGTACAGTTCTGCTCAGCGGCGGCTTCAATCCGGACGACTACTGGGCGTGGACGCGGCTGCTGCTCGGTTTCGATGTGGTCACGCTGCTGGTGGCGACCTTCGCTTTTCCGCACGCGGTGGAAAGCTGAGAGGCGGAGTCAAAGCTGGTGGTGCCGTCCCCCCGGCAGCGCCATGCTGCGCATGAAGCGGCTCATGGCCTGCACCGCCCGCTGAAACTCGGTGAATTCGATGGGTTTGACCACGTAGCTCGCGGCGTGGGCCTGATAGGAGCGCAATACGTCTTCCTCGGCCTGACTCGTGGTGAGCATAAAGACCGGGATGGTCATGAGGTGCGGGTCGGTCTTGAGCTTGGTCAGCAGTTCGAGGCCGTTCATGCGCGGCATGTTGATGTCGAGCAGGATGACATCAGGGCGCGGCACCTGCTCGTAGGGCGGCTTTCGCAGCAGAAAATCGAGCGCCTCGACGCCGTCGCGCACGACGTGAAGCTGGCCTGCCAGCCCCTCTTCCTCAAAAACCTCCTGGGTCAGCAGCACATCGGGCTCGCTGTCCTCGACCAGCAGAAACTGAATGGGAAGAATGCCCGGCTGCTCCGGCGTGCCGTAGTGGCGAAGCTGCTGCTGTGCATTCATGTTCGACATGGAAAAACCTCGGGAAAGTTCGGTGCCCCGAAGGGCAAGCTCGTCCAGACAGTGTGCCGCCCCGGCATGATTTCCGTCTCAGAGCGGGCTTTAGGCTTCCGTGACGGCCCCTTGAGGGAGTCTTGAGGGCCCCCGGCGGCGGCGTACCCTGGCCCCATGAACCTGCTGCAAGCTTCCCTGACCGGCGGCGCGGCTTTCCGCGAGGTGGACGCGCTGCTGGGCGACCTGACCTACGACGAAGCCAGGCATCCCGCCGTCCCGCATACCCTCGCCGAACTGATCGCGCACCTGCGGGTGACCACGCGCGCCAGCCTCGACCTCGTGACCGGACAGGCGCAGGAGTGGCCGGACGACCTCGACGTGTGGCCCGCGCCGCCCGCGACGGAAGCCGAGTTTGATGCTCTCCTCACCGACCTGCGGCTGATGCTCGCTGAGGCTTCGGCGCTTGCCCGCGACCCGAGTAGCCGGGCACGCGACGTGCTGACCGACCTCGCCGTGCACAACGCCTACCACTGGGGGCAGGTGGCACTCTTGCGGCGGCAAGCGGGGACCGAATTTGAAGAAGTGTTTGAATAAACCGGACCTGACGCCCTACCTCGGCCAGCGGGTGCGGGTGGTCGTGGACCGGCCCCTCGGCAGCGTGCATCCCCGTCATCCCGACCTGATTTATCCCGTCAATTATGGGGAGATTCCGGGCACCCTCAGCGGCGACGGGCATCCGATAGACGCTGATCTGTTCGGGTGGGAGGAGCCGACTGAAGGGGGCCGAAGGCGAAGTGATTGCCGTCGTGCTGGGCGAGGCCGACGCCGAAGACAAGCTAAGCTGGTGGTGGCGCGGGAGGGCACCTGCTGGACAGATGAGGCCATCTGGCAGGCCGCCGAGTTTCAGGAGCGGCTTTTCCGGACGCGGCTTTTGCGCTCTGATACCTTGCCCACATGACCAGACCCGTCACCCTGATCACCGGCGCGAGCGGCGGCATCGGCTCGGCGCTTGCCCGGCAGCTCGCGCCCACGCACGACCTCATCCTGACCGGGCGCGGCGGCGCGGAGCTGGACGCCCTGTGTGCCGAGGTGGGGGCCACGCCGCTCACGCTCGACCTCATCCGACCGGAGGCCTTCGCGGCGGCGCTCGCGGGCGTGGGGCGCGTGACCAACGTGGTCCACAACGCCGGGGTGGTGGAGCTGGGCCGGGTGGCCGAGCAGGGGCACGAGGTCTGGACCCACACCCTCGCCGTGAACACGGTGGCCCCCGCCGAACTCACCCGGCTGCTGCTGCCCCGGGTGCGCGAGGAGCGCGGGACCGTCCTCTTCGTCAACTCCGGCGCGGGCCTGCGCGCCAACCCCGAGTGGGGCAGCTACGCGGCGAGCAAGTTTGCGCTGAAGGCTCTGGCCGACGCCCTGCGCGACGAGGAAGCTCCCCACGGCGTGCGCGTTTCCACCGTCTATCCGGGCCGCACCGCCACGCCCATGCAGCAAAAAGTGCGCGAGCAGGAAGGCGCGAACTACGACCCCGCCGCCTTCATCGACCCGGCGACGGTGGCGGCGACCATCGCTTTTATCCTCCAGGCCCCGCGTGACGCGCAGCTCCCCGACGTGAGCGTGCGGCCCGGTCCGCGCTGAGGCTGGCCGTGGCGGGCGCTATGGACATGGGAGCATACGAGTACGACGCGGTCATCGTGGGGGCGGGCCCAGCGGGGCTGAACGCCGCGCTGGTGCTTGGTGGGGCGCGGCGGCGGGTGCTGCTGCTCGACGGCGGCCCCCCGCGCAACGTGACGGCGCAGGCGGCACACGGGGTGTTTACCCGCGACGGGACGCCGCCCGCCGACCTCAAAACGGTGGGGCTGGAGCAGCTCGCGCCCTACGACGTGACGGTGCTGGGCACCCCGGCCCGCGAAATCCGGCCTGAGGACGACGGGACGTTCAGCGTGCGGTACGAGCAGCGCTGGGTCCGGGCGCGCCGCCTGCTGTTCGCTACTGGCGTGCGCGACGTGCTGCCCCGCATTCCCGGCCTGCGCGAACGCTGGGGCCGCACCGTCCACCACTGCCCCTACTGCGACGGCTGGCCCAACCGCGCCGCCCGGCTGGCGGTGCTCGGCAGCCACCAGGAGGGCCACCACCTCGCGCTGAGTGTGCGGAGCTGGTCGGACCACATCAGCCTGCTGACGAACGGCCCCGACGAACTGACCCCGGCGCAGCGCCGTGATCTGCGCGAGCTCGACATCGAGCGCTGTGACCGGCCCATTCGCCACTTCAGCGGGCGAGACACCGTGCGGGTGACCTTCGAGGACGGCGAAGTGCGCGAGTACGACGCCATTTTTCTCAACCCGGCCCAGGTGCAGCGCAGCCGCCTGCCGGAGTTGCTGGGCTGCGAACTGGACGAAAAAAGCCGCGTGATCGTCAACGAAAACGGCATGACCAGTCGGCGCGGCGTGTGGGCGGCGGGCGACATGACGGGCGCCCCGCAGTACGTGATGAGCGCGGCGGCGAGCGGCATGGTGGCGGCGGTCAGCCTGAACTCCACCCTGATTCACGAGGACGTGCGGCGCGGCGGCGCGGCCTTTCACCCCAGCCCCGATGAAGAAAAGGGAGTGGGAGAAGCCTGAGCGCGCCTGCCACACTGCGGGCATGAAAATCGACGAACGCATGGACCTGCAAGAACTCGCCACGCAGATGGGCAGCGAAGACACCGCTGAGGCTGCCCGGCTGCGCGACCTGCTGCTGGGCACGGGCCGCGAACGCACCGAGGACTTTTCCGGCGAGGAATGGGCCGAGTTGCTGATTCGGGCGGGCGAGCAGAACAAATAAGGTGCCGCAGGCGATTTTCTTCGACCTCGACGGCACGCTGCATGACCGCGCGGCGACCTGCGGACCTGGCTGCCGCACCATCAGGCCCGTTTTGGGCTGCCGGACGGCTACGCAGCCCGCTTTCTGGAACTGGACGACTTCGGCTACCGCCCCAAGCGCGAGGTGATGCCGCTGCTGGTCGAGGAGCTGGGGCTAAGTTGTTTTGCCGCAGACTTACTGACGCATTACGACACGGCGCTGGACCATGCACAGGCCATGCCCCACGCCGCCGAGGTTCTGACCGAGTTGCGGCGGCGCGGCGTCAACATCGGCGTCGTCACCAACGGCTGGGAGGACGCGCAGACCCGCTGCTTGGCCGGTTGTGACCTGAGCGACCTTGCCGACGATGTGGTCATCAGCGAGGCGGTGGGCCTGAGCAAACCAGACCCGTGCATCTACCACCTCGCACTGAAGAGGTTGGGGGTCACGACGGCGCACAGCTGGTTCGTGGGCGACTCGCCGCGCAACGACGTATGGGGGCCGCAGCAGGTGGGAATGCGTGCAGCCTATCTCCCCACCGGCCACCCCCTGAACGGCGAGCGCCCGGACGTGACCCTGACCGACCTGCGCGACGTGCTGAACTTGCCATGATGGAGCGGCTCAGTTCCGGCTGTAGTGGTCTGGACGGAAAGACCCGCTCAGCGTCGCCCTTCCGCTCCATTCCAGTAATCGCACTGGTGCCGCCCGTCAAAGTTGGGTTTGAGCGCGGTGGCGCCGGGTTCGAGGGTCATCACCTGGGGAAAGGCCGGGTTGAACGTCGGCCACACCGTCAGCCCCAGCGAGGCGGGCTGGCCGCTGCGGGCGAAGTTCGTCCAGTATTCGCCCATCTGCGCGGCGAGTTTGGCCTGCGCGCTTGAGAACTGCGCCGGATCCGAGACGCCGACCACCGGGGTATCGAGCACGTAGGCGAGTTCGGCGCCGTGATAGGCGCCCAGGTTCGGGACATTCACTTTGCCAGCGAGCTGAAGCGGTGGGCGGGGGTCACTGAACTCATAGAAATACGTCGGCAGCCCCGCCCCGAGTTTGCCCGCCAGCCACGAGGTCGGGCAGGCAAACACTTGATCGGTGAGCAGCCGGGTCACGGCGCGGATGGGCTGTTCGTCGCTGCGCAGCGGGTAGCGCCCGCCGAGCGCCCACGCCTGCAAGGGGTTGATGAGGGTCAGACCTGCCCGGTAGAGCGTCCGGCTGCCGCGCAGCAGGTCGGGAAGGTAAGGCTCGAAAATCTGCCCTTCCTCGCGGTTGATGCCGAGCATGACGGCGACCTTGAGGCTCTGGCCCTGCGCGAAAGCGTCCTGAGGCCGCAGCGGAATGAGCGCGTCGCCATAGACGGGCGGCAGCGGCACCGGGTCAACCGGCCCGCGTCCGGTGAGCCGCACCCCGTCGAGCTCGGCCCGGCTTTTGCCGCGCAGGCAGGTGGCCGTCTCGCCCCGGTCACAGCGCAGAGCGCGGGAAAACAGCTCGCCCTTGCGCCGGGCGTCGCCGAGCGGGGTCTGAAAAATGGGCGCAGCGCACGACCCGCTTTGCAAGATGGCCTTCTGAAAGAGTCCCGCCGCCGAGGGCGCCGCCAGCAGCGTGCAGATGGCCGCTGCCCCCGCCGACTGCCCCGCCAGCGTGATGTTGCCGGGGTCGGCACCGATGCTCGCGGCGTTTTGCTTGAGCCAACGCACCGCCCCGAGAATGTCGTACAGCCCCGCGTTGCCGTCGGTCACGCCCGGCACCGCCAGAAACCCGTAGAGCCCCAGCCGGTAGTTGACCGTCGCCACCACCACGCCGCGCTCGCGGGCCAGCGCCGAGCCATCAAAGAGGCTGGCGTCGCCCCCAGTGAAAAAGCCGCCGTGCACCCACACCAGCAGCGGGGCATTTTTCGCGTTCGGCGGGCGGTAAATATTCAGCGTCAGGCAGTCCTCGCTGCCCCCGTCGCCCTGGGCGCAGGCCGGACCAAACTGGGTGGCGTCTCGCTGACCCGACCAGACCGGCGGCTGCGGCGGCTGCCAGCGCAGCGGACCGACCGGCGGCGCGGCGAAGGGCACACCCAGGAATTGCTGCACGCTATTCACCGCCTTGCCGTTCAGCGTGCCCTGCTCCACCCTTAACTGTGGCGCGGCAGCTTGAGCCAGCCCCCCGAGGGTCAGTGCGGTCCAGGCCAGCCAGCGTTTCACAGGCCCAGTATTGGCAGCGAAGGATGAGGAGTGGTCAGGCCGAGTTCAGGCTGGGGTCAGAGAGCCTCTTTTCTGGCATATCCGTCATAGTGTTCGCTCGTCAGGAAATGTATCTTTTTTGTATCTACTAGGAGGAAGGCATGACGAGTCAAATTCAGAAATGGGGCAACAGCCTCGCGCTCCGCATTCCCAAAGCTCTGGCGCAGCAGGTGGGACTGACGCAGAGTTCAGAAGTGGAGCTGCTTCTTCAGGACGGTCAGATTGTCATCCGGCCAGTTCCTGCTCGGCAGTACGATCTCGCCGCGCTGCTGGCCGAAATGACACCTGAAAATCTGCATGGGGAAACAGACTGGGGCGCACTGGAAGGACGCGAGGAATGGTAAGCGATTATGTCCCGGACGCTGGGCATCTGGTGTGGCTCAACTTCACACCTCAGGCAGGGCATGAACAGGGGGGACGGCGACCGGCGCTGGTGCTTTCGCCTGCCGCTTATAACGGCGTCACTGGACTGATGCAGGCGTGTCCGGTGACCAGCCGCGCCAAGGGGTATCCGTTTGAAGTGACGCTCCCTGCTCACCTTGGAGTCAGCGGCGTGGTGCTGGCCGACCATTGCCGCAGCCTCGACTGGCGCAGTCGCCGGGCCGAACAACTTGCGGAGGCGCCGGCGGACGTCCTGGCCGAAGTCCGTGGCAAGTTGGGCAGCTTGCTGGGCATGTCCGAGAAGGCATGATGCAGGGAGCAAGTGAACAGTGAGTGACGCGGAGGGCGGCTACACTTTCCCCATGACGACGTTGGAGGCCCGGATTGAGAACGGCAAGGTGGTGCTCACCCCTGAGCAGGCCGCCGAACTGGGCCTGCGCGAAGGCGAAGTGCTGCCGGTGACGATTGCGCCGCACGAAGCGGAAACGGAAGGCAACCCCTTCACCCGCTGGATTGGGACGCTCCCCCCACTGCCTGACGGTGAAGAGTCTGCGCGGTTCTACCGCCGCCTGCGAGACGGCGAATGACAGAGAGCACCGTGCTGGACGCCAATATTCTCAGTGCCCTGCTCCGTTCTGAGGCGAACCCTCTGTCCATTGCGCGTCAGCTTTCGGCGCTGGCCCGTGAGGGTTCACTAGTGGTTTATGCCGAGTTGCTCGCGGGCCCTGAGGTTACGCCCGATTTCCTCAAGGGATTTCTGCAAGAGGTGGACGTGCAGATTCTTCCGCCGTCTGGCCTTGCGGTCTGGGAAAGCGCGGGCCTCGCTTATGGGAGCTACGCTCAGCGGCGGCAACGCAGCGGTGGTGGGTCGCCTCGCCAGATTCTGAGTGACTTTGTGATTGGTGCCCATGCCCTGTATCACGGCGCCGCTCTCTTCACCGCTGATCCTCAGCATTACCGCCTCAGCTTCCCAGCCCTCACAGTCCTGACCCCATGACCCTTCCCATCCAAACGGTCGTCCCTGAAGTCAAAGCCGCCCTTGCCCAGCATCCCCTCGTCGTGTTGCAGGCCCCGCCCGGCGCGGGCAAAAGCACGGCGCTGCCGCTCGACCTCTTGCACGAGGAGTGGCTGGCCGGCCAAAGTATCATCATGCTGCAACCCCGCCGGGTGGCGGCGCGGGCGGTGGCGGCGCGGCTGGCCGAGGGGCTGGGCGAAGCGGTGGGGGAGACCGTGGGCTCGCGCGTGCGCTTCGAGTCGCGCGTTTCGGACCGGACGCGGCTGGAAGTCGTCACCGAGGGCATCCTGACCCGCCGCCTGCAACGCGACCCGGAGCTGAGCGGCGTGGGGCTGGTCATTCTCGACGAGTTCCACGAGCGCTCGCTCAACGCCGACCTGGCCCTGGCGCTGCTGCGCGAGGTGCAGGGCGCCCTGCGCGACGACCTGCGCGTGCTGGTGATGTCAGCCACGCTGGACCCCGACCTGCCCGCTCGCCTGGGCGCCCCGCTGGTGGAAAGTGCAGGCCGGGCGTATCCGGTGGACGTACGCTACTTGCCCACCGACCCGACCGGGCGAGTGGAAGATGCCGTGGTTGCCGCCGTTCGCCGCGCTCTGGACACCGATGAAGGCGACATCCTGGCCTTCCTGCCGGGCGTGCGGGAAATCCGGGGGGCCGCCGCGCAACTCGCGGGCGTGGACGCGGCAGTGCTGCCCCTCTACGGCGACCTTCCGCTGGCCGAGCAGCGCCGCGCCCTGATGCCTGACCCTGGGGGCCGGCGCAAGGTGGTGCTGGCGACCTCCATCGCTGAAACCTCACTGACCATTCAGGGCGTGCGCGTGGTGGTGGACGGGGGCCAGAGCCGCCGCCAGCAATTCGACCCGGCCACCGGTCTGACCCGCATGGTCACGGGCCGCGTGACGCAGGACGCCGCGACCCAGCGGGCGGGACGCGCCGGACGCACGGCCCCCGGCGTCTGCTACCGCCTGTGGTCCGAGCGCACCCAGGCGCTGCTCCCCGCCGCGCAGCCGCCCGAACTGCTTATGGCCGACCTCGCCCCGCTGACGCTGGAACTTGCCGGCTGGGGCACGACCGACCCCGCCGACTTGCCCTGGCTGGATGCGCCGCCGCCCACCCGGATAGACACCGCCCGCACGCTGCTGCGCAGCTTGGACGCACTGGACGACGCCGGGCGCATCACCCCGGCGGGCACGCGGCTGCTGGACTTTCCGACCCATCCTCGCCTCGCGCACCTGCTGTCGGAAGCGGACGACGCGGCGCTGGCGGCAGACGTGGCCGCGCTGCTGGAAGAACGCGACCCCTTGCCGCCCGGTTCCGGCGCCGACCTCAGCGAGCGGGTGGACGCCTTACGCGGCTGGCGGGCCGGGGGCCGCACTCGCGGCGAAGTGGCGGTGCTGGAGCGCGTCGAACGGTTGTCAAAGCAGTGGCGCCGGCTTCTGAAAGTCCAGCCCGATAACGCCCCCCCCGACCCCTACGCCCTGGGCGAACTGCTGGCCCTCGCCTATCCCGAGCGGGTGGCGCTGGCCCGTGAAAGCGTGGCGGGACTCCACAAGGGGCGCTTTCTGCTGGCCGGAGGACAGGGCGCGGCTTTGCCGGAAGGCGACGCGCTGGCGGGCGCGAGGGCACTGGCTGTCGCCCACCTCAACATGACCGGCGCGGAGGGCCGCATTTTCCTCGCCGCGCCGCTGAACCCCGCTTGGCTGGCGGCGCGGGCCACCTGGCAGGACGCCGTGCGCTGGGATGCCCGCACCGGCACGCTGCTCGCTCAGCAGGAGCTGCGGCTAGGAGCGCTCGCGCTGGACACCCGCCCGCTGCGTGAGGTGCCCGCCGACCTGAAAGTCAAAGCCATTGCCGACGCTGTCCGCGCCGAGGGCCTGCATCTCCTGACCTTTTCCCCTGCCGCCTCCGCCTTCCGCGCGCGGGTGCAGTCGCTGCGCGAGTGGCGCGGTGAAGAGTGGCCCGACCTCTCCGACGCCGCCCTCCTTGCCACGCTGGAAGACTGGCTGGGCTCAGGGCTGGAGCGCGTCCGCACCCGCGATGACCTCGCCCGACTGGACCTGTTGCCCGCGCTGCAATCGCTGCTGCCCTGGAACCTGACCCGCGAACTGGACGAGCTGGCACCCACCCACCTCAGCGTGCCCAGCGGCAGTCGCGTCCGGCTGGAGTACCGCCCCGGCGAGGCGCCGATTCTGGCGGTCAAGTTGCAGGAATTGTTCGGTCTGGCTGACACGCCCACAGTCAACGGGGGCCGCACGCCGGTGCTGCTGCATCTGCTCTCGCCTGCTGGTCGCCCGGTACAGGTGACGCAGGATTTGCGCTCGTTCTGGAACAGCAGTTATTTCGAGGTCCGCAAAGACCTGCGCGGGCGTTACCCCAAGCACCCCTGGCCCGACGACCCCTGGACCCACGAGCCAACCCGCTGGACCAAACGGCGGGCTGAGAAATAAGGCCAATTGCGGTTGAATCGCTCAACCTGAGCGGTGAAACCCGAGCGGAGCGAGAAGCAAACAAGACGTACTGCGGGAAATGGACTAAAATCCAGTACTTTTCTGGATTTTAGGGAATTGGACGCAGTACGTATAAAAACTCCGCCCTGATGCGGGCGGAAATGTACTCGGGCACGTCAATTATTTGCTGTCGTTGCCCTTGTCGTGCTCATTGGCCTTGTTCCCCTGACCCTGGTTGGGCTCGTTGCCGGGGCCGCCGGGGGTGTGAGGCTCAGTGGAGTCGTCGCGGTAGGGGGCACCGCCATTGGGCTGCTGCTGGTTGCCGATCTGCTGGTGGCCGTCGCCCTGACCAGCGTTCTCGTTCTTGTCGGTGCCGTTGTGGTGCTTGTTGTCCTGGGTTGCCATGCCCGAGCGTACCCGCAACGCTGACTCGGCAGATTTGCGGCGCCGCAACGGGCCTTGAAACATGAACTCTAGAGCATCTGACATGCGTTGTTCGACCCTCTACCAAGGGGAGAGGGCCTGCCACAGGCAGGGGTGAGGGGTCTTTATCAAATGCCTTAAAGTTCGGGCCGCGTCGCCACGAACAGCACCCGCGTAAAGGCGTAGTACACCCGCTCGCCAGGGAACTCGGCCTGCAATTTGCCCCGGTATACGTCCAGAAACCGCGCCGCGTCCGCCCCGTCCAGCCGCGAGAGGTAAGGCACCAGCGCCGTGCCCTTGGTCCATTCGATGAGGCCCTCGGCGCCCGGCAGCACAACGGGGTAGACCTTGCTCAGCGCGGTGATGTCCACCGCTCCCAGCCCGTCCAATAGCTCGGCGTAGGCGGCGGGTGTCAGCACTGGCGAGGCCCCATGCGCCGTGCCGAAGCGGGTAAAGCCGCCCAGCTCGGTCTCAAACTCGTTCGCCGTTGCGGTCAGCAGCCGGTGTGAGGCGTGGTCGTGATTTGCTGGAACCTGCACCGCCAGCACCCCACCGGGCCGCAGGTGCTCCCACAGCCGCGCCAGCAGTCGGGGGTGGTCGGGTAGCCACTGCAAGGCGGCGTTGGAGTACAGCAGGTCGAAGCTGCCGCTCAACTCCTGAATGTCACCCTGCTCAAAGCGCAGATTGGGCAGTTGCTGTGCCCCCGCCTTCGCCAGCATCGCCGCGCTGCTGTCCAGCCCCAGCACGGTGGCCTGCGGAAAACGCTGCGCGAGTTGCGCCGTCTGCTCGCCGGTGCCGCAGCCGAGGTCCACGACCTGCGCGTAGGGCCGCTCGGGAATGAGGGCTTGCAGGTCACGCGCCGGGGCGCTGCGGGCGTCTTTGAACTGGTGGTACTGGTCGGGATTCCAGGTCATGGGCTCAGCATAAGAGACTTAGAGGTTAAGTGTACGTACCAGAGTGGTGACAATAGAATTACCAGCAAAAAGCCCGTCCACCACGGAACGGGCCAGAGTTCTGCGAAAGGGGCGCTGCAATCAGAACAGCCGCGACAAGGCGCCGCCGAGCAGGGTCAGCAGCCCCAGGTTCACCATCGCCCACCCGAGGTGCGGGGTATCCGGCAAGCGGGCGGGGGAGACGCGGGCGGGCATCACTGGGTCAGTGACGGAGGGAGCCGCCCCCCCGCGCAGCTCGGCAGAGGTCAGGCTGCGGGTCATGCGGCCCTCCCGCCCTGCACCGGGTTGGTCGGCACGGGACCAGTCGGGACAGGGTGAATGCTGCCGAGCGCGGCCTTGAGGTGCTTGTAGACCTCACGTTGCAGGTCGAGGTCCTCGGGCAGTTCGTAGCGCAACTGCTCCATCGCCTGCACCAGGTGGGCGCCGCCGGGGGTGCGTTCGTGGTCGGGGCGTGCCCACTCGGGCAGCTCGGGCAGGTGCTTGGGGCCGCGCCGGGCATCGTCCCAGTCGGCCCACTGCTTGGGCAGGTCGTAGAGGTAACGCCCGATGCCGAACTGCACCGCGCAGCGCTTCATGGCGTCGCTCGCCGCCGCCTTGTACGCCGCCATGCTGCCCTCAGGCGCCTCGCCGATATCCTCGCGGGTCACGCCGAGCACGGTCAGGCGGCCCTTGACGGTGGGCACTTCCGCACCGGACACCACTTCCATCTCAAAGCTCCAGTCGTCGGGGCAAACGGCGTCGAGTCGGTCCTGCACCGCGCGGGCGTCCACGTGAGCCAGCAGCAGGGCGCGGGTGCGCTCGGCGTTGAAAGCGGCGGGCTTCCAGCTCACGGTATGAGCGGGAAACGGGGCTTGCAGTCGTTTCTGGACATCGCTCAGCTTCATGCATTTAGTTTAGAACAGAATAACATTACGGTCAAGACATAAAACGCCAGTTGATTAAGGGGAAATGGAGAGGGGTTCGGGGCGGCCCCTGCCTGCTCTGTCGGCCAGCTTTCGGCAGAGTGGGCCCCGGCTCCGGCGCACTGACGCGGGCTAGACCCTCCCGCGCCGCCCTCCACCGCCGCCTCTACCTTCGTCCTATGCCCCGCACCGCCGCCGTCACCCGCACGACCAAGGAAACCGACATCACCGTCCGGCTCGACCTCGACGCCGCACCTTACGAGCAGCCCGCCACCGGGCACGGCTTTTTCGACCATATGCTCGACGCGCTCGCCCGCCACAGTCGCCTCGGTATCAGTATTTCCGGCACGGGCGACCTGCACATCGAGCCGCACCACCTGATCGAGGACACCGGCATCACGCTGGGGCAGGCGCTGTCGCAGGCGCTCGGCGACCGCAAAGGCATCGAGCGCTACGGCTCGGCTTTCGTGCCGATGGACGAAACGCTGGCGCACGTGGTCCTCGACCTCTCGGGCCGCGCCCACCTCGCCTTCGAGCCGGAAACGCTGGACGTGTACGGCGACGCGGGTGGCATGACCCACTACCACCTGCGCGAGTTTCTGCGCGGCTTTTGCAACCACGCCGGGGCCACGCTGCACGTGCGCCTGCTGGCCGGGCGCGAGGCGCACCACGTCATCGAGGCCGTCATGAAGGCGTTTGCCCGTGCCCTGCGCGACGCGGTGGCGGTGACTTCGGACGCGCTGCCGAGCACCAAGGGGAGCCTGTAGCTCTCATTCCACGTCAGCGACGCACTGTCAGGCTGAGGCGATGCAAAGAATGTTGCCCCTGCTGGCGCTGCTCAGCTTCGCCTCGGCTCAGGCGCAGGTCTCCGGCCCCAGTGAAACTCGCGTGCCCCGCGCCGCTGAAACCGATGCCATCATCCGCGCCGTATGCAGCGGCAAAGCCGATCTGGGGCGGCTCAGCGGGTGTAAGCAGACCGTCTATGAAGGTCGCCTGAGTTCGGAGATTCGCAGTCCGCGGACCATGCTGCTGCTGTCCAGCGTCCTTTCCGGGTCTTTTACGGCGCCGGGTCAAAAGGAACTGCTGGCGACGTTCTGCACCGAAACCGAAAGCTGCTCGGGCGAAACGGTATTGCTGCGCCAGATGCGCGGGCAGTGGCAGCCCGTCAGCCTCGTGCCGGGCTTTCTGCCGTTCAACTGCCTCACCTACCCCAAGCGCAATGGCACGCAGGCCGCCGTCTGCATGGGCGAAAACGCCAAAAACGAGCCGATTGGAGACGCCCTGAAAATCGCCTCCTGGACGGGCGGTAAGCTGAAGGTGGAGACGGTGGCCCTCTTTCCGCTCTTGCAGTTCCGCGACTTTTTCGGGACTGGCTCGCAGCAGTGCGCCGGGCGCTGGCAGTACGAAGCCTTCGGCTGGAACGACCGGGACCGCAACGCCGACCGGGTGCCTGACCTCACCGTGCTGGCTTCTGTCACGACGTACCAGCCGACGCCCGAGTTGTGCAAAATGGGGCAGGGCTTTGACGCGCAGAGCAGCGCTTCTGCCCGCCGCGACCTTACCTTCGTCTGGACAGGTGAAACCCTCAGGCCCACCGGCACGACCGCCGCCACGCTGGAGAAGTACTCTAGGGGGCGATGAGCACCACCCCCGTCCGTGCAGCTCCCGAAGTCCTTCTCCTCGATTACGGCGCGGGCAATGTCCGCAGCGCCGCCCGCGCTCTGGAACGCGCCGGAATGACGGTGCGCGTGACCGACAATGCCGCCGACGTGCCGCACGCCCCCGCGCTGGTGGTGCCCGGTCAGGGCCACTTCCGGCAGGTGATGGAAGCCTTCGAGCACGGCGGCTTTCACGGCCCGGTACTGGACGCCGCCCGCGCCGGGGTGCCTTTGCTGGGCATCTGTGTGGGGATGCAGTTGCTCTTTGACGGCTCGGAGGAAGCGCCCGGCGTGCCCGGCCTGGGCCTGATTGCCGGGCAAGTTCGCAAGTTTGCCCCCGCCCCCGAGCGCAAGGTGCCGCAGATGGGCTGGAACGCGCTTGAGGCGCGGGGCGACTCGCCGCTGCTGCGCGGGCTGGGGCCGGATGCCTACGCCTACTTCGTCCACTCGTACTACGTGCCGGTGGACGTGCCGGTCACCGACGGCGCCGTGACCGACTACGGCGTGCCGTTCTGGTCGGCGCTGAGCCGGGGCAACCTGCACGCCGCGCAGTTTCACCCCGAAAAAAGCGGGGCGGTGGGGCTGGCGCTGCTGGCGAATTTCCGCCGCGAACTCGCCCCGGCCTGATTCCGCCGGGGGCGCTTTTTCTGCTACACTGTCACGGTTGCACGTCCGCCCCCGCCCCCGGCTGCTTGCCGATGAGTGGCGCACACCGGGCAGACGGCGAAATCGCAAGGAGACACCGCCACTATGGAACTGACTGCCAAACCCCGCACCCCCAAGCAGAAACTCGACGAGAGCATGATCGCCGCCGTCGCCTACAACAAGGAAAACAACGTTTCCTTCGCCCTGGACCGCAAGGCGTTTGACCGCGCTTTCCGTCAGCAGAGCACCACCGGCCTGTTCGACATCACCGTCGAAGGCGGCGAAACCTTCCCCGCGCTGGTCAAGGCCGTGCAGATGGACAAGCGTAAGCGCGCTCCCATCCACGTGGACTTTTACATGGTGACCTACGGCGAACCCGTCGAAGTCAGCGTGCCGGTGCACACCACGGGCCGCAGCCAGGGCGAAGTCCAGGGCGGTCTGGTGGATATCGTGGTCCACAACCTTCAGATCGTGGCCCCCGGCCCCCGCCGCATTCCCCAGGAACTCGTGGTGGACGTGACCAAGATGAACATCGGCGACCACATTACCGCCGGTGACATCAAGCTGCCCGAAGGCTGCACCCTGGCCGCCGACCCCGAACTGACTGTTGTCAGTGTGCTGCCGCCCCGCCTGACCGCCGAGGAACTCGAAGCCGAAGTCCAGGCCGCGCAGGTGGCCGGTCTGGTCGCTGCCGGCGAACTGTCCGAAGAAGCTGCCGAAGCCGTGCTCGAAGGCGACGCCAGCCTGGAAGAAGTCAAGGCCGAAGCCAGCGAAGACAACGCTGGCACCGACAGCGAAGACAACAGCGACGCCCAGTAAGCGCCGCTCAGTCGTTCACTGCGTCCCTTGCGGGGGGCGCAGTTTTTTATTGGCGTCCGGTGGACCCGACCGTAGGCTGGCGTGCGGCCTCCGGCGGCGTGGCTGTTCATGACGCTGATTGAGGGCCAGGCCGTACCCGACCTCGACCTATTTCGTCTCGACCGCTGACGGTAGACTGCCCGCAATGTCCCAACCCATCGCCGCGCCCTTTCGTCAGCAGTTGCTCGACCTCGTGGCCCGCATTCCGCCGGGGCGGGTGATGACCTACGGGCAACTGGCGCTGCTCGCCGGTCAGCCGGGCGCGGCGCGGCAGGCAGGCGCCGTCATGCACAGCCTCAAGGACTCGGACCTGCCCTGGCAACGGGTCATCAATGCCCAGGGCCGCGTCAGCACCTACAAGGTCGGCCTGGGGGAAGTGCAAGAGGGCCTGCTGCGCGCCGAGGGCATAGAGTTCGACGACGCCGGGCGCTGTGACCTGAGCCGCTACCAGTGGTGGCCGGACGAGAACGCGGCGAACATCGCTCAACGTCTTCTGTAGGCACCGGGACAGCCTGTCCGCACGGTAAGACGTATGCTGTAGCCCATGAAGATGAGCCAGAACCGTTGGACGGCGGGGAACGCCCTGTCCTGGGCCCTAGGCGTGACGCTGGGCCTGATTGTCGGCATTGCCCTGCTGATTGCCATTCCGCGCCTGATGTCCACTCCGACCACCTCCGCCGAGTCTCCCGAGCCCCCGGCAGCCGTGGCCCAGACCGACGACAGCAGCGGCGCGGCCACCACCACCGAGCAGCCCGGCGCCACCGACCCGACCGGCATGGCGAGCGGCCAGACGAGCGGCAGCCCCGACCAGAGCGCAGCGGGCGCGATGGGCAACGAATCCCAGACCGCCGGGACTCAGAACACTGGGAGCCAGGGCAGCGAAAGCGACAGCATGGACAACAACACCGCGAGCAGCACCGCCGAGCAGACGGGCGGTCAGGTGGCGGGCGCCGGCAACGGCGAAGACCCCACCCAGCGCAGCTCCGGCGCAGCCCCGACCCCGGCCAACACCCCCTCGGACAATGCCCCAGCCCCCAGCGAGTCGGCGGGCGTCGCCAACGCGGGCAAGGAAGTCTTCGCGGGCAACTGCGCGGCCTGCCACGGCGCCGAGGGTCAGGGCGCGGTCGGCCCCTCGCTGCAACCCACGGTGGAGTGGGACGACACCCAGTTCACCGCCGCCCTGCGCGAAGGCAAGGCCCCCGACCGGGAGCTGAACACCATCATGCCCCGCTTCACCGAAGCGCAACTCAGCGCCCAGCAGGTGGCCGACGTGCACGCCTACATCAAGACGCTGTACTGAGCATTCCGGTTTTGGCTGTCCCCCCGCTGCCCGGCGGGGGTTTTTCTTGTTTGGCCGCCTGACCGCTAAGCGTTTTGCCGCTCCTCGCTGCGCCACTTGGCCGATGCGCGCAGGGCCGCGTCTCAAGGAACATGCAACGCGGCGTGGTGGTCCGGTGCGGCGCGGGCAGGCACCATCAGACATCCCTCTAGAAAGAGCACCTCACACAAGCGAGACGACGACATGAATGGCAAACACATCACCAAACTCGGTTTTGAAGGCAAAGCGGTGGGCCTCGCCCTCAGCGCGGCGGGCCTGCGCGAAGACGCAGGCGTGAGCCGTGGGGACATCCTCGACGAACTGCGGAGCGTGCAGAATTACCCCGAACAGTACCAAGGGGGCGGAGTCTACGCCGACCTCGCCACGCACCTGATAGAGCAGCAGGCCGCTCAACAGACGCGCCAGAGCGCCAAGCTCCGTGCCGCGCCGCTGCCCTACCGCACCTGGGGCGAAGACCTCATCGAACCCGGCGCCCACCGCCAGATGGACGTGGCGATGCAGCTTCCCATCTCCCGCGCCGGCGCCCTGATGCCCGACGCGCACGTGGGCTACGGCCTGCCCATCGGCGGGGTGCTGGCGACCGAGAATGCCGTCATTCCCTACGGCGTGGGCGTGGACATCGGCTGCTCGATGATGCTGAGTGTCTTTCCGGTGGCGGCCACCGGCCTCAGCGTGGACGAAGCGCGCTCGCTGCTGCTCAAGCACACCCGCTTCGGCGCGGGCGTCGGCTTCGAGAAGCGCGACCGCCTCGACCACCCGGTGCTGGCTGAGGCGACCTGGGACGAGCAACCGCTGCTGCGCCACCTCTTCGACAAGGCGGCTGGTCAGATCGGCAGTTCGGGCAGCGGCAACCACTTCGTCGAGTTCGGGACATTCACGCTCGCGCAGGCCGATCCGCAACTGGAAGGCCTCGACCCCGGCGAGTATCTGGCGGTGCTCTCGCACTCCGGCTCGCGCGGCTTCGGGGCGCAGGTGGCGGGACACTTCACCAACCTCGCGCAGCGGCTGTGGCCCGCGCTCGACAAGGAAGCGCAAAAACTTGCCTGGCTGCCGCTGGACAGCGAAGCGGGGCAAGCGTACTGGCAGGCGATGAACCTCGCGGGCCGCTACGCGCTTGCCAACCACGAGCAGATTCACGCCCGCCTTGCCCGTGCCCTCGGTGAAAAGCCCCTGCTGCGCGCGCAAAACAGCCACAACCTCGCCTGGAAACAGCAGGTGAATGGACAGGAACTCATTGTCCACCGCAAGGGCGCGACCCCCGCCGAGGCCGGGCAGCTCGGTCTGATTCCCGGCAGCATGGCCGACCCCGGCTACCTCGTGCGCGGGCGCGGCAACCCCGAGGCCCTGGCGAGTGCCAGCCACGGCGCGGGCCGGCAGCTCGGGCGCAAGGCCGCCGAACGCTCGCTGGCGAAAAAGGACGTGCAGGCGTACCTCAAAGACCGGGGCGTGACCCTGATCGGCGGCGGTATCGACGAGGCGCCCCAGGCCTACAAGCGCATCGAGGACGTGATCGCCCGCCAGCGCGACCTCGTGGACGTGCTCGGCGAGTTCCGCCCCCGCGTGGTGCGGATGGACACCGGCAGCGAGGACGTGTAGGGCAGAGGAAGAAGGGAGGGACGGCTTGCGGGCTGTTCCGCCCTTTTCATTTTTATTCGGGACGACGGAACAAAGCCGCTTGCAGGAAGTCCATTTGAAAGACAGGTTCGGACGCCGGTTCCAGCTCAGAGAGGAGGCTCCCCGTCACGAAGTCCAGCCCTCCGAACATCTCCCGCAGGTCGTCCAGCGTGTAGCCCACGCCGCCTTCGAGTTGGCCCTGGCGCAGCAGTTCGAGGTCACTCTTCGCGCTGCCCATCCGGCCCCAGGCGAAGGTGCAGAGGCCGAACCAGCCGCCGGGCCTGAGCACCTGCCCCAGCGTATGCAGATACGACAGGCGGCGGTGGGGCGGGAGGTGATGAAAGCAGCCCGAGTCGTACACCACGTCGAAGGGGCCGCCCGGAATGGGGTCGCGCAGCACGTCGCCTTCGAGATACCGGATGTCCGGGCCTGGCGTCCGCTCCCGCGCCTGCCCAACCGCGTAGGGCGAGAGGTCGAGACCCGTTACCGCGTAGCCCTGCCGGGCCAGCCAGCGGGCATTGCGCCCCAGGCCGCAGCCGAGGTCTAGGGCCGTCAGGCCATCGCCGGACGGAAGCAGTCCCTGCCGCGTCCAGTCCACCAGACAGGCGTCGGGGAGGTCCGAGGCGAGTGGGTGTCCCGGCTGGCTGAACACCCGCTCCCAGGGATCCTGCGCCCCGCGCCGGGTGAGGTCCGAGCCGTCGTCGAACAGCTCATCGAGGGCCTCAAGCAGCTCCTCCAACGTGGTGATGCGCATGGGGCAGTCTATCTGTGGCCCCTGCCGCCGTGCCGCCCGCCCGCGCGCCGTAGACTCTGCCCATGATCCGAGTCCTGCTTGCCGACGACCATGCCCTCTTTCGCCAGGGCCTCCGCAGCCTGCTGGAATCGGAGGGGATGCGGGTCATCGGTGAGGCCGCCAATGGGCGCGAGGCGGTGCGCTACGCCGCCGACACCCAGCCCGACGTGATTCTGATGGACATCCAGATGCCCGAGCTCGACGGGGTCAAGGCGACCCAGAGCATTCTGGAAATCAATCCGCAGGCCCGCGTCATCATGATCACCATGTACCGCCAGGACCGCTACGTGTTCGAGGCGGTCAAGGCCGGAGCGCGCGGTTACATCCTCAAGGACGCCGACGCGGGCACCCTGATCGACGCGATTACGCGGGTGGCGGCGGGCGAGGCGCTGCTCGACGCGGACATGGCACAGAACGTCCTCGACGACTTCCGAGACAAGCGCGAGGAACTGCCCAGCGAGAAACACGCCGACCTCAACGAGCGCGAGACGATGATTCTCAAGCTGCTCGCCCAGGGCTTTTCCAACCAGGACATCGCGCTGCGGCTCGACATCTCGGAAAAGACCGTCCGCAACCGCCTCTCCGAGATTTTCACCAAGCTGCAACTCAACAACCGCACCCAGGCCGCGCTGTACGCCATCCGCGAGGGCATCGCCAACCTTGAGTAAGCGCCGCTCTCCCCAGCCGGTGACCGTCCGCGCCGTGCCCGCCCAGCTCTACCGCGCCGGCTGCCTACGTGAGTGGGAAGTCGCCAGCGCCGAGCCCGACCTCGCCTACACCGAGCAGGCCTTTCCCGAGTGCCCGACCTGCCCGCACCGGGTGGAGCCGGAAGGAACGCTGCCGTTTTGCACGCTGCGCCCGGTGGGAACGGCCCATCCCTTCGCCGCCCTCGCCGGATTGCAGTTGCCCGATTGATGCCGGATTTTCTGGCCGAGCTGCGCCGCGCCGGGTACGCGGGTGAGGTGGGGCTGCTCGTCACCGATTTTGCAGGCCGCGAATTGTACGCCCAAGCCGCCGACGCGGTATTTCCCGCTGCCAGCACCATCAAAGTGCCGCTGCTGCTGTTCGCGCTCGAACAGGCTGGGCGCGGCGACCTCGACCTGATCGAGCGGGTGACCCTGCGCGCCGAAGACCGGGTGCCGGGCGCGGGGGTGCTGCACGAGCTGGGGCTGGGGCTGGCGCTGACCTGGCAGGACGTGCTGACCTTGATGATCGTGGTGAGCGACAATACCGCGACCAACCTGCTGATCGAGCGGCTCGGTCAGGATCACTTCAACCTTTGGCTGACGGCACGCGGCCTGAACAGCACCCGGCTGATCGGCCCGTTGCAACTCCCCCCCGAGCGCCAGAACGAGGCCCAGCGCCGGGGTGAGCGCAACCGCACGACGGCGCGGGATCAGGTGGCGCTGCTGCTGTCCCTGCTGCGCGGCGATGGGCTGACGCCCCAGATGCAACACCTCGCTCTCGACATCCTGAGCCGCCAGCACCTGCGCGACCTCATCGGGCGGGGTGTTCCCGCCGGGCCGGACGGCGAGCCGCTCTACCGGGTGGCCTCCAAATCGGGCGAACTGCGCGGCGTTCACCACGATGTCGGTCTGCTCTGGGCCCCGCGCCCGCTGGTCGTCGCTTTGCTCTCGCAGGGTGGGGAAGACCCGCGCGAGCATCCGGGCAACCGCGACGTGACCCGGCTCTCGGCGGCGCTCTGGCCGCTGCTGGCCGAGCTGGGTGAAACCGAGACGCCCTGAGAACACGGCCCAGGCAACACTTTTCTCACATTGGGGGACATTTAACCGCGCGGTCAGGCCCAAGATGATGCTTGCCGAAGTGTCGCTGCTGTAAGCATAGAAATGCCGCTGGGAGCGCGTTTGGCGCGTGCTATGCTGGCTTTCAGACTTCAGGCCGGAGGGAAAAAGCAGCGCAACTCAGCGGAGTCGAGCGGGCAGGAACTGAGGCCACTTCACGAGGGAGAAGGAAAAGTGGAAAGAAACGATGCGGTAATGCCAGGAGTCGCCATCTTCTGCGCGGCGGTGATGTGGATCGTCCTGCTCTTCCTTTTCAATAAGGAAACGGCGCCCAAGCCTGTGGTCGTGGACCCGGCGGTGGCCGCGAGCATCAGCAAGGACTACCCCACCATCGGCAAGCAGATTTTCACCCAGGGCGCGAGCGGCGGCCCGGCCTGTCAGGGCTGCCACGGCGCCAATGGTGAGGGCGGCGTCGGCCCCAAGCTCGCGGGCGACGCGAAGATTCTCAAAGACCCGGTGTACGTGCACACCATCCTGGTCAACGGCAAGGGCGGGATGCCTGCTTACGGCGACAAGCTCGACGACAAGCAGCTCTACGCGGTGGCCAACTACGTCTTGCACAGCTGGGGCAACAACATCGAGGAGCCCCTGACCCCCGCCAAGGTGGCCGAGGGCCAGAGCAAGGTGGACCCGGCGGTCCTCAAAAACCGCTCGCGCTTCGTGCCTGAAGACCTCAAGCTGCCCGAAATCTGGCTGACGACCTTCATCATCGTGCTGCTGACCTACGGGATCATCGGGCTCTACAGCCACTGGGCCGAAGGCGAAGAGCTGCGTCCCGGGATTCACAAGGTTCGCTCGACGCCGGTCGCCATGCTGGGGATGGTGCTGAGCCTCCTCTCGACCCTGCTGTTCAGCGTGCTGTTCATCCGTCAGATGAACATCGATTATGCGGGCTGGGCCGCCAAGGAGCAGGTCATGCCCGACGTGACCCACGAAGGCTTCTACGCGGCGATGATCGTGCTGAGCCTCGCGGCCTCGCTGGCGCTCTACAAGAAGTTCTTCATGGACGGCGAAGTGCTGGTCGAAGACGCTTCGGGCGAGTTCCCCTGGTAAGCCGCACTGCGCCCCTATCCCCTGGAGAGGTTTGATTCATGACCCGTTACAAGAAAGAAGATCCAGAAATCACGCGCCGCCGCTTTATCAACACGGCGCTCGGCGCACGGCAGCCGTCGGCGGCGTCAGCTGCTCAGCACCCTGGGCGGCGCCAACCCCGTCTTCCGTCTGACCCCCGCCAAGGCGCCGCCTATGAAGGGCGACATCCTGGTGCACGCGGAAGGCCCCAACAGTGGTCAGCCCGTGACCGT
The DNA here is from genome assembly GCF_000008565.1 of Deinococcus radiodurans R1 = ATCC 13939 = DSM 20539. Lineage (GTDB taxonomy): Bacteria > Deinococcota > Deinococci > Deinococcales > Deinococcaceae > Deinococcus > Deinococcus radiodurans. The sequence continues at coordinate 433,738 of NC_001263.1, forward strand.
GGCCGACCTCAGCGACAAGATCACCCGCGCCTGGCCCCAGGGCAAAGACCCCAAGACCGGCGACATGGTGACGCGAAACGGCGACCCGACCAGCATCCTGGCGATCTACAAGTTCCCCAAGGGCCAGATGGAGGAGCCGACCAAACTCGACGCCACGATTGACGGCGAGATCGTGGCTTATGGCGACCGTTGCCAGCACGCGGGCTGCAACGTGGAAGACGGCCAGAACGGCATCATGAACTGCCCCTGCCACTCGGGGCAGTACGACCCCAAGCGGGGCTGCAAGGTGGTCGGCGGTCCGCCCCCTGCGCCCCTGCCCCAGTTGCCGATCAAGCTCGACGGGGACAAGCTGGTCGCGGACGGGTTTTTCATGACCCGGCCCTACGGCTACAACTCTGACGAAGACTGGGAAACCTACACCAAGAAAGTGGAGGAACTGCTGTCATGAACCAGTGGCTCGATGAACGTCTGCACCTCTCGCGCCTGAACGACAAGTTCCTGCGCAAGGCCTTCCCCGTTCACCACAGCTTCTTCCTGGGTGAAATCACGCTGTTCTCGCTGATCATCCTCATCCTGACCGGCATCCTGCTCGCGCTTTCCTACGAGCCGAGCAACTCGCTGATCGTCAACTCCTTCGACCCCGGTACGGCGGCCAAGGCCAACATGGTCCCTGCCGCCTATCACTCGGCGCTCAAGATCAACGCGATGCCCTTCGGCGACATGCTGCGCCGCATTCACCACTGGAGCGCCAACATCATGGTGGCGGCGGCCATCATCCACATGATGCGTATCTACTTCACGGGCGCGTTCAAGAAGCCGCGTGAAATCAACTGGTGGATCGGCCTGCTGCTGCTGATCTTCTCGGCACTCACCGCTGTGACCGGGTACATCCTGCCTTACGACAACTACGCCTATCAGACCCTGGGCGTGATCTACGGCATCACCAAGTCGGTGCCCTGGGTGGGCGACTGGCTCGCGCAGGCGGCCTTCGCGGGCAACTTCCCCGGCGAGCAGGTCATTCCGCGCATCTACGGCTATCACATCATGCTGCTGCCGATGATTCTGGTGGCGACCACCGGCGCCCACATGCTGATCATGATCAAGCAGAAGCACACGCAGCCGCAGTACGCCAAGCGCATCGCCTACAAGAAGATCGTCGGTGTGCCGCTGATTACCCAGCAGACCCCGATCATGCTGCTCTTGACGCTGATCTTCGCTGGCCTGGTGATTCTGTTCGCCGCCTTTATCCCGGTGCACCCGGTGGAATACTTCGGCCCGCCGAGCTCTACCCCGATCTCCAACATCAAGCCCGACTGGTACCTGCTGTGGATCTTCGGTGCGCTGGCGATCATCCCTGGTTTCGAAGTCTCGTTCCTGGGCGGGCACATCACCGCCGAGTTCGTGGGCGCGCTGCTGTTCCCCATCATCCCCATCGGCCTGCTGTTCCTGGTGCCCCTGCTCGACAAGAGCGAGGAAAACGTCTACTACGCCGAAAACCCCACCAACCACCCGGTGCGGCTGGGCGCAGGCGTGGCGTTCCTGGTGTTCATGCTGGTGATGTCGCTGGCCGGATACAAGCCGGAACTCATCGCCTCGGGCCTGCTGACGAGCGGCAACGCCAACGCGATTCTGTGGATCATGGCTTTGCTGCTCCCCGCCGTCGCCTACTTCCTGACGTTGGCGATCGTGCGCGGCATCCGCTCCCTGCGTGAAGCCGACGAGCGTGACCGCCTGGCCCACGGTGGGCACGGCGGCGTGACCCCCGGCCACTCGCACGACTGAGCCCCGCCCCTCCTGAGCAGCCCTGGCCTGAGCGCCGGGGCTGCTTTTTTTGGCCTCTTCTCGGAGCTTTGGAACAGGCGTACTCTGACCCGGTGGACCACTTCACCCTGGAACTCGCCCGCGAGGCAAAGCGGCTGGAACTGACCGCTGGCGGCGAGGACAACGACCCCGAGCGCCTGCTGGCATTTGCTACGTTTGTTCTGTCCGAGCTGGCGGCTCGAGGGCTCATACCTGACGAGCGCCCCGCAATCGGCTGCTGGGCAGCCCCGCGCTCGACGGGAAACTGAACGGTCTGGGCATCAAAAAACCGCCCCCGAAGGAGCGGTCAGTCAGCGGCTGAAGTTGTGGCTCAAGCCTGCACGTTGCCGGAACGCTTGGGCGGCGCATGCACGTCCTGGCGGCGGCTGCCGGCGGCGTACCCGACCTGGGCGCCGAGTTGCCAGGCGAGCCGGACCATAAACTGAATGGCGTCCTCGTCGCCCTGCTCGATCAGGTTTCGCAGGTGCTCGGGCAAACCGTCGGGCAAGGGCATGGCGCTGAGCTGGTCGCCGTATTCGCTGCGGAGCTGCTCGAACCACTCGGCGTAAGGGTTCGGCGCGGGTTGGCTCGAGACGGAAGGCTTCGGCATGGCCTCAATCTAACACAAGCGCACTCAAGGAATGTCAGTCAGAAAGCAGTCTGACGCGGAGATGTGACGGGTCAAGAAGCGCTCAAGCCCGGCGGAGTATTTGTGCTGTTTCGCCACCTTTTGCAGTCGCCAGCGGTGTTAGGCTGCACGCATGACAGCGATTCACACTCCCGAGCGTCAGGATACGCCCCGCGTGCCGGACATCACCATCAGCGAGTTCGGGGCCAGCAAAGCCCAGACGATCCTGGCCGGCAGCGGCAAGGAAAACGCCGGGGTCCGCGTCTTTATCAAGAGCGGCGGGTGCAGCGGCTATCAGTACGGCATGGCGATTGATGACCGCGAACTTGAAGGCGACACCATTGTGGTGGACCGGGGCGTCAAGCTGCTGGTCGACCGCATGAGCATCGAACTGCTGCGCGGCAGTGAGGTGGACTTCGTGGAAAACATGATGGGCGGCGGCTTTACCGTCCACAACCCCAACGCCACCAGTTCCTGTGGCTGCGGCCACTCCTTCCGCACCGACGGCGCCCAGTCGCCCGACGGCGAAGGCAGCGGCGGGTGCGGCGGCTGAGTTCTCTACAGCGCACGGTGGGGGCCCCGGGGCAAGCCGGCGGCCCCCGCTGTATGCTGCCGCCCATGCAAGTGAGGTGGGGGACATGAGGGTGCTGACATGAGGGTTCTGGGGATTGACCCCGGTCTGGCGAACCTGGGCCTGGGACTGGTCGAAGGGGATGTCCGGCGGGCCAAGCACCTGTACCACGTCTGCCTGACCACCGAAAGCGCGTGGCTGATGCCCCGGCGGCTGCAATACCTGCACGAGGAACTGACCCGGCTGCTCACCGAGTACCGGCCCGACGCGGTGGCGATCGAGGACCAGATTCTGCGCCGACAGGCTGACGTGGCGTTCAAAGTGGGGCAGGCGTTCGGGGTGGTGCAGCTCGCCTGTGCGCAGGCCGGGGTGCCGATTCACGCCTACGGCCCCATGCAGGTCAAGAAGTCGCTGGTGGGCACGGGCCGCGCCGACAAGGAGCAGGTCATCTACATGGTCAAGGCGAGCCTGGGTATTCGCGAGCTGTTCAACAACCACGCCGCCGACGCGCTGGCTCTGGCGCTGACCCACCTCGCGCACGCGCCCATGCAGGAGCGCAGCGAGCGGCTGGCGGCGGCGGGCAGGGCTGCGCGCACAGGAGACGCCCCGCTGCGGCGCTGAGGCCCAGACCATGCTGCTGTCGCTGCTGGGGTCCATTGTCATCACGCTGGGGTGGCTGTGGTTCTTCGTGCGGCGTGACCGTCACCCCGAGCCGCTGTGGCTGCTTGCCCGGACGTTCGCCTGGGGCATGTTCGCGTGGTTCGTGGCGGCGTCGTTCGAAGCGAGTCTAGGAAGAATGTTGAGCAGTTCGGCGCCGCTGACGCTGTTGCTGGTCGCTCTGCTGACCGCCGTCATCGAGGAAGTCAGCAAGTTTCTCGCCACGTCCACAGCCGCCGACGAGCCGTCCTTCGATGAACCGATGGACGGGCTGGTCTACGCGGTGACGGCGGCGCTCGGCTTCGCGCTGGTCGAGAATCTGACCTACGCCCTGACCTTCGGCGCGGGCACCGCCACCGGGCACGCCCTGCTCGCCACGCTGGGGCACGCGCTGTTCAGCGCTCCGCAGGCTACGCGCTCGGGGGGCACTGGACGCGCATCGGGCGCTGGTGGCGGCGGCGAGGGCTGGCGCTGAGCATCGCCCTGCACTTCGTCTTTAACGGCGTGCTGACGGGCAGCGCGGGCTGGCCGCTGCTGATTGCGCTGGCGAGCGTGGTCGTCTTGATGACCCTGCTGGCGGGGCGCTACTACCTCAACTACGAGGAGCAGGCGCGGACGCTGGAGCAGGGTGAGGCGCCGCCGCGCTCGTTTCCACGCTGGCCGGGGAGGACAGGGGAGCGGTAACCCCCGGCTCAACCCTCAGGCGTACTGCGACTTCATCAGCATCAGCTTGAGTTCGTGGGGGCTGGTGGCGGCGCTCATTGCGTCTTCCTGCGTCATCTGGCCGTCCAGCACCAGTTGCACGAGGTGCTGGTCGAAGGTCCGCATCCCGCGCATGCCACCTTCCATCAGGGCCTGTTTGATTTCCTCGGTGCGTTCGGGGTCTTTGATGCACTCGCGGACGGTGGGCGTGCCGAGCATGACTTCCATACCCATGACCCGGCCCCCGCCACTCCGCGGCAAGAGACGCTGGCTGACAATACCCACCATGCTCTCGGAGAGGCCCTGGCGAATCTGGGTGCGTTCGTGCGGCGCGAAGAAATCGATGATGCGGTTGACCGAGCGAATCGCGTCCTGGGTGTGCAGCGTGCTGAGCACGAGGTGCCCGGTCTGCGCCGCCGAGAGGGCCGCTTCCACCGTTTCCTTGTCGCGCATCTCGCCGATGAGGATGATGTCGGGGTCTTGCCGCATGGCCGCCCGCAGCCCGTTGGAGAAGCTGAGGGTGTCGAGCCCGAGCTCGCGTTGGTTGACCATCGCCATCTTGTCGCGGTGCAGCACCTCGATGGGGTCTTCGAGCGTCACGATGTTGACCGGCTGATGGCTGTTGATGTAATCGATCAGGCTCGCCAGGGTGGTCGTCTTGCCGCTGCCGGTGGGGCCAGTGACCAGCACCAGCCCGCGCTCCTGCTCGGCGAGTTCGTTGAAGACGGCGGTGGGCAGGCCCAGTTCCTCGAAGGTCGGAATCGGCTTGTCCTCAATGACGCGCATAATCAGGCCGATGGACCCGCGCTGAAAATAGGCGTTGACGCGAAAGCGCCCCACGCCCGCCAGCCCGTAGGCGAAGTCGGCCTCGCGCCGGGCGTTGAAGCTTTCCCACAGCGCCGTGCTGGGCAGCATTTCCTGCGTGAACTGTTGCAGGTGCTGGGGAGACAGACGGCTCTCGCCGAAGCGCCGAATCACCCCGTTGATGCGGGCAGCCGGCGCGGTGCCGGCCCGCAGGTGAATATCGCTCGCACCTTCCTTGACCAGGGCGGCGAGCAGCTGGTTCAGAACGCTCATGCCCCAAGCTTAGGCGCCCGCCTCTTACAGCTTTGGCTCACCTCCGGGCGTTGAAAAAGGCGACCTGCCATTGACCCTCATACGGCTTTCATCCGATTCCCGAACATCCGGAAAGGCGCCGGATGCCCGTCCAACTCCTTAAAACCGTATTTTTTCCATGCGCTCCGCGCAAAATTGCGCCCGGACATGTCCGGGACTCAATTTAAAACCGTATCAGCCGATATGGCCCAGAATCAGCGGCGCGGCCGCCGGAGCCTGGGGACCGGTTTCCAGCCCCGCCCGCAGCAGCGCCTGTGCCCGCTCCAGGCCGCGCCCGCCCCGGTGGTAAAGGCGCAGGACAGCTTCGCCTGCCCCCACTGCCTCGCCGGGTTTTTTGAGCAGTTCCACGCCTACGCCGTGGTCGATGGCCTCGCCCTTGCGCTCGCGTCCCCCGCCGAGGGCCAGAACGGCGCGTCCCACACTCAGGGCGTCCACCCGGGTCACGAAGCCGCTCTGCGCGGCCAGCATCTCGGCGCGGCCTGGGGCCACGTCCAGCCGCTCAGGGTCGTCCACGTAGCTCGGGTCGCCGCCCTGCGCGGCCACGAAGGCGCGGAATTTGGCGAGGGCACTGCCGTCGTGCAGGGTCTGCCGTGCCCTCGCCTCGGCCTGCCCGGCGTCTTCCCCGTGCGCGACCAGGGCTTCGACCGCCAGCGCGACGCACAGGTCGGTGAGGTCGCTCGGCCCCGCGCCGCGCAGAGTCGCCAGGGCTTCTTGAACTTCCAGGCTGTTGCCCGCCAGGTGACCGAGCGGCGTGTCCATTTCGGTCAGCACGGCGCGGACACGGCGCCCGGCCCGCGTGCCGATGTCCACCATCGCCTGCGCGAGTTCGCGGCCCGCCTCTGGCGTGGTCATGAAGGCCCCGGCGCCCACCTTCACGTCGAGCACGATGGTCCGGGCCCCCGACGCCAGCTTTTTGGACATGATGGAACTGGCGATGAGCGGCAGGCACGGCACGGTGGCGGTCACGTCGCGCAGGGCGTAGAGCTTGCCGTCGGCGGGGGCGAGGTCCTTGCTTTGGCCCACCAGCGCCAGCCCAATGTCACGCGCCTGCGCCAGAAAGCGGTCCTCGGGCAGTTCAGGAGTCCAGCCGGGAATGCTCTCGAGCTTGTCGATGGTGCCCCCGGTGTGGGCCAGCCCGCGCCCGCTCATCTTGGCGACGGTCAGGCCGAGGGCCGCGAGCATCGGCGTGAGCACCAGCGAGGTCTTGTCGCCCACGCCGCCGGTAGAGTGCTTGTCCACCGTGTCCGGCAGGGCGCCGAGGTCGAGCTGTTCGCCGCTCGCCGCCATCACCAGCGTGAGGTCGGCGGTTTCCTGCGGGGTCATGCCGCGTAGAAAAACCGCCATCAGCCACGCGCTGAGCTGGTAGTCGGGCACCTCGCCCCGGGTAAAGCCGAGCACCAGGGCTTCGAGTTCGGCGTGGGTGTGGGCGCCGCCGTCGCGCTTTTTGGCAATCAGGTCGGGAACGGCGAGCGGGGGGGAGAGGGGCGCAGTGTGGGTCATGGCCCGAGTGTGCCAGAGAACGGGCATGACCGACAGGGGCCGTCCAATGACACCTTCACCTTGACCGTTTACACTCCACCTGACTGTGCGTATCGGAATCGTGACTGCCACCTACCTGCCGTCCCGCAATGGGGTGGCGACGAGTACTGCGCTGTTTGTCCAGGGCCTGCGCGAACGGGGCCACGAGGTGCGGGTCTTCGCGCCGCGTCACCCGCAGGCCTCCGGCGACGCCGAGCCGGGCGTGTACCGCCTCAACGCGTCCTTTGCCGGGGCGCAGGCGCTCGGGGCGCCCGCCGATTACCCGGTGATGCTCGCCCCTGGGCCGCTGCTCTCGGCGCGCTTGCCGCTGCGGGGTGTGGACGTGTGGCACACCATGCATCCCTTTCTGGCGGGGCAACTCGCGCTGAGATGGGGGCGGCTCTCGCACGCGCCGGTCGTGTACACCGCGCACACCCAGTACGACGAGTACATCCACTACGCGCCGCTGCCGTCCAAGGTCAGTCGCGCCATGATTCACCCCCACGTCTCGGCGCTCGCCCGGCGGATGGACGCGGTGCTTGCCCCTGGCCGGGCGATGGTGGACATGCTGCGGCGCTACGGCTACGGCGGCGAAATCGAGCTGTTGCCCAACCCGGTCAAACTCGCGTCGTTCCTGGGGGTGAGCGGCGACGCCTTCCGCGCCGAGTTCGGGATTCCGCAGGACGCGCCGCTGGTGGTGTACCTGGGCCGGCTGGCGCCCGAGAAGAATCTGGACACCATGCTCGCCGCCTTTGCCCAGGCCCGGACGCGGCGCCCCGAGCTGCGAATGCTGGTCGTGGGCGACGGCCCCGGACGCGAGGACGCGGAGGCGGGGGCGCCGGAGGGCGTGACCTTCACCGGCGCGGTGCCCTACGTTCGCGTGCCGGAAGCGCTCGCCGCCGCCGACGCTTTCCTGACCGCGAGCACGAGTGAGGTGCTGCCGATGTCCATGATCGAGGCCCTCGCCGCCGGGGCCCCGCTGGTCGCCGCCCACAGCCCCGCCGCGCTCGACCTGATTGCCGAGGGCCACAACGGCACCGTGCGCGAGCCGACGCCTGAGGCGCTGGCGACCGGCCTGCTGCAAGTGCTCGCTCCCGCCACCTTGCCTCGAATGCAGCACGAAGCCCGCGAAAGTGCCCGCCAGTACGACTTGCCGGTGCGGGCGCAGGCGCTGGAAGAGGTCTATGAACGGGTCATTGCGGCGCGGCGCGGCAAGGGAGCGCCTTCCCGATTTTTCCGGTCTGCCAGCCGGTAAACGCCATTTGGCAGATGCGGGCGCGGAGGGCTGACGCCTAGCCTGAGCGCATGAACCACCTTCACCTTTTGAATGCTGGGGAGCAGTTCTCGCCCGAGCTGGCCGTCAGCTGCGTGCGGTGGTGGAAAAAGCTCTGGCCCGCTTCGCCACTGAGCTCGACCTGGACGGCGTAGACGTGGTGCTGATGTCGAGCACCTTCACCCTGCCGGAAACCGGAGTGCATGGGTACGCGCCCAATGCCCATCAGGTGGACCTGAGCGTGACGCCCGGTAGCCCTGCCTTTCAGCGACTCTGGCTGACCGAAGTGCCCGCCACCCTCGCCCACGAACTGCACCACGTCCGGCGCTGGCGGGGGCCGGGCTACGGCAAAACTCTGCTGGAAGCGTTGGTCAGCGAAGGACTGGCGCAGCATTTCGAGGCTGGCTATCGGGGCGAATCGCCCATTTACGCGCAACCGACGATGGACCTGGCCGCGTTGTGGGAGAGGGCACAGCCCCAGCTTTCCGCACCGCATGACCACGCCGCGTGGTTTTTCGGCTCGCCGGCGCAGGATTTTCCGCGTTGGGGTGGCTACGCCCTGGGCTACGAACTCGTCCGCCGCTTTTTCGCCGCGCAGGGCGGGGACGCGGTCAGCCACGCCAACACGCCCGCCTCGGCGTTCGAGGGGGCGTGGTGGGTGTCCTGTCTTACCTGATCAGTTGTCGCTGCTCAGCAACACGTCGTGGACTTCGAGCACCGGGCGCCCGGTGAAGGCGTCGTGGGGGAGGCTGCCGCTGCGGGCGTGGCCCTGCTTGAACTCGTCGGACTCGGTCCAGGCGCGGAAGGAGGGCTCGTCCTGCCAGTAGGTCAGCACGATGTAGGGGTCGCCGGGCTTGGTGGGCTTGAGCACTTCGTTGCGGATAAAGCCGGGCATGCCGTCCACCAAGCCGGCGCGGTTGCGAAAGCTTTCCTCGAACTGGGCGGCAAACTCCGGCTTGACGCCGATGCGGTTCATGACGGTAATCATGGGGTCAGTTTACCTCTCGGTCAGGAGGACAATGTCACATTAGATTTCTTGCAAGGGCCGCTCGGCCAGCCACCCAGGAACCTCGTGGGAGGCGTAGGTATCGAAATACAGCTCCTTGAGGCTCATCAGCGGGTAGCCCGAGAGCGGCCCGGTCTGCTGGCGGCGGTCAATGATGCAGCACAGGCCGATGCACTGGCCGCCCTGGCCTTCGACCGCCCGCACGGCGCGGAGCAGGCTGCCCCCGGTGGTGAGCACGTCTTCGACCGCCACGAAGGTTTCACCGGGCCGTACGGCGAACGCCTCGCGCAGCTTCATGCCGCCGGAGCCGTCCTTCTCGGCAAAAATCGCCCGCACGTCGGGGAGCGTTTCCGAAAGCTGCCGGGCGACCTCGTAGGCGAGTGTCACGCCACCCATCGCCGGGCCGACGATGAAATCGGGTTTCAGGCCCGCGTCCAGAATCTTTTGGCTCATCAGGCCGCCGAGTTCCATCAGGGCGCGGGGGTGCTGAAGCAGGGTGGTGGACTGCATGAAGTACGGCGACTGCCGCCCGCTCGCCAGCAGAAAACGGCCCTCGTGAAAGGCGCCGGCCTGTTTGTAGAGGTCAAGAACGTCGGTCTGGCTCATGGGGGCAGTATCGCACTTGCCTGCCGGCACTTGAGGCACAATGCCCCATGGACACGCCGCGCCGCCCCGCCGACCCTGCCCCGCACGCCACCCGGGTGCGCCGCCGGCTGCTCGGCATCCCGCTCACCGAACTCGCGCAGGCCGCGCAGGTCACGCCCGAACTGCTCGCCGCCATCGAACGCGGTGAGGCGTCGCCGGAGAACCTGCACCTGTACGGGCGACAGACCCTCTCCAAGTTGTTGGACCTCGACCTGTAGTTTCCCTTTCTTCCCGCTTCGTTCCGCGCCGGTCCAGAGGAGGATGTGGCCTGCATGAACCATGCTTTTGTAGACGCCAGCTGGCAGGAACAACCCGACGGGCGCGGTCTCGGCGGCTGGGGCCTGGTGCTGCTCACGCCGGGCAAGCTGCCCGCCCGGCACCAGGGGCAACTCGACGCGCCCGACAACAACGCTGCCGAGTTGCGGGCGGTACTCGAAGCGGTCCGGGCGGCCCCGGCAGGCGAGGCGCTCACCGTCCACACCGACAACCAGACCGTGATTGCCTGTGTGGCGCGGGGTCGGGGGCCATTTCTGCTCTCCGAACTGACCCAGGAAGTGCAGGCCGAGGCCGGACAGCGCGGCGTGGCGCTGCGGGCGGTCTACGCCCCGCGCACCCGCCGCCACATGCTGACCGCCCACGACCTCGCCAATGACGCCCGCAAAGGCAGCACGACGCCGGGGCAACTGCTGCCGCACGCCGACGTGCTCATCGAGCAGCGCCCCGCCCTCCCCGAGGCCCGCGTGAGCCTGCGCCGCAGCGGGGAGCGGGTGTCGGCGTTGGTGCCGCTCGACCCGTTGTCCGAAACACCGCCGAGTGCCCAGGCGCTGCTCGCCGCCGTGACCCTCGCCCAGCCCGGCGAGCGGCTGCTCGTCCGCCGCGCCAGCAAAATCGCCCAGGCCCTCTGGCAGCGGCCCGAACGCGCCCTGCTGCCCGCCGCGCACGCCCGGCTCGCCCAGGCCCGCGCTCAGGCCGAGGCGTCGGGAGTAGAGGTGGAGTTTTTGTAATCTTGGTTTTGCTGCTGCGCTTGGCTGAAGTCCCAGTGCTTGCGCTTATTCTGCCCGCATGACTTCCTCCAGCACCCCTGCCCCACGCGCGACTCTGCTCGTCATCTTTGCCCACCCCGACGACGAAGCCTTCAGCGTGGGCGGCACCCTGACCCACTACGCCCGCCAGGGGGTGCGGGTGGTCCTCGCCTGCGCCACCCGCGGCGAGGCGGGCAAAATCACCGTGCCCGGCATGACGGTGGACGACCTCGGGGCCCAGCGCGAGCAGGAGTTGCGCGAGGCCTGCCGCGCCCTGGAGATTGAGCCGCCGGTCTTTCTGGACTACCACGACTCGGGCCGCTACGAGCGCACCCGCCACGACGACCCCACCGCCCTGATGAACGTCAACCCGCTGGACGCAGAAGTCAAACTCCGCGCCCTGATCGAGGACGTGCAGCCGCAGGTCATCGTGACCTTCGACCCGCACGGCGCTTACGGGCATGTGGATCACCTCCAGATGCACCGCGCGACCGTCGCCGCCTTTTTCAGCACCGGGCACCTGCCCTCCGGCGGCCCGCAGCGCCTGTACTACACCGCCATGACCCACCAGGCCGCTGCCCAGATTTCGCGCCTGGGCCACGACCAGTCCCTCGACCCCCTCGTCTACGGCGTCTCCGACTCCACCCTCGCCGTCACGATGGACGTGGGCGCCTACGCCGAGAACAAGAAGGCCGCCCTCGCCGCGCACGGCACCCAGATGGGCGAAACCAGCTTGATGGGCCGCCTGTCGCCCGACGAACGCGCCGCGCTGGAAGAGCGGATGCTCGGCAAAGAGAGCTTCAGCATCGGCGGCACCCGCACAGCGATTCGGGAGTACCCGCTGCGGGGGCTGTTTGATGGGGTGGGGGTTGAGGGGTTGGTTTGAGCTGAGTTGGTCTGGGGGCCCTCTCTGCAAGCAGCTCTGCGAGTCACCCCTTGCCTGCGACAAGGCCCTCTCTGCTCCGCAGCTCTCCGAGTCCCGCAAGGGGAGAGGGTCAAAAAGAGGCTTGAGCTTTAGCTTTTTTCGATGCCGCCCCCGAAAAATCGTGAAAACGCAGAACGGAAGGGCCGTCGGGCGCGTCAGCGCACGGGCCTCGCGTCTGCCGAAATCACGAGACTCCAGACCAACCTACGCACTTGAGAAATGCCGCCCGCTAAGCGACATCACCGCCATGTGCACAGCGCCAGCGTTAAGCCCCTGTCCCCTCTGGGGATAGGGGTTTGGGGTTGGGGCCAAAAGCTAAAGCTCCAGCCCCCGCACTACACCAAATCCAAATACCGCTCCAGCTCCCAGGCGTGCACCGCCGAACTGTACTCCCGCCACTCCGCCCGCTTCGCCGTTACGTAATGCTCCATCACGTGTTCCCCCAGCGCGGCGGCAATCACTTCGTCCTTCGCCAGCTCGTCCACCGCCTCGCGCAGGTCGCCGGGCAGCTCTTTGACGCGGTGGTGGCGCTTTTCACGCACCGTCATGCGGAAAATGTTGCGCTGAATGGCGGGCGGCGGCTCCAACTGCCGCTCAATGCCGTCGAGCCCAGCGGCGAGCATGGCGGCGAGCGCGAGGTACGGGTTGCAACTCGGGTCGGGCATCCGCAGTTCGGCGCGGGTGGACGGGCCGCGCTTGGCGGGAATGCGGACCAGCGCTGAGCGGTTGGACGTGCTCCAGGCGATGTTGACGGGGGCCTCGAAGCCCGGCACCAGCCGCTTGTAGCTGTTGACGAGCGGGTTGGTGATGGCCGTCATGCCCTCGGCGTGGTCGAGCAGCCCGGCGACGAACTGGTGCGCGGTGTCCGAGAGGCCATGTTCGCCGCCCGGGTCATCAAAGACGTTTTGCCCGTCCTTGAAGAGGCTGAGGTGACAGTGCATCCCACTGCCGCTGACCCCGGCAATCGGCTTGGGCAGAAAGCTGGCGAGCAGGCCGTGTTCGAGCGCAATTCGCTTGACCACGAACTTGAAAGTGGCGATACGGTCGGCGGTTTCGAGCGCGGGGGCGTAGCGGAAATCAATCTCGTGCTGCCCCGGCGCGACTTCGTGGTGCGAGGCTTCGATTTCAAAGCCCATTTCCACCAGGCGGCTGGCAATCTCGCGGCGAATGCGCTCGCCCCGGTCAATCGGCGCGAGGTCGAAGTATCCGGCGCGGTCATGGGTCACGGTGGTCGCCGCGCCGTTGGGGCCACGTTCAAACAGGAAAAACTCGGGTTCGGTGCCCACGTACATCTCCAGCCCGAGCGCCTGCGCCCGTTCCACCTGCGCTCGCAGCACCCGGCGGGGGTCGCCTTCAAAGGGGGTGCCGTCGGGCAGCGTCACGTCGCAGATCAGCCGGGCGACGCGGCCCCGCTCGCGGTCGTCGCGGGCAAACTGCGGGTAGACCAGAAAGGTGGACAGGTCGGGCGAGAGCAGCATGTCCGACTCCTCCACCCGCGTAAAGCCCTGCACCGCGCTGCCGTCGAAGGTCACGTCGCCGCTCAGCGCCTTGGCAAACTGCGTGCGCGGCACCTCCACGTTTTTGGTGTGCCCCAGGATGTCGGTGAATTGCAGGCGCAAAAAGCTGACCTCGGCGTCCTGCAACTGCCGCAGGATGCCGTCGGGGGTAGGCGAGACGGACGTCATGGGGAACAGGGTAGAGGGTCAGGCGCGGCGGGGGAAAGACCGATCCGACCTTGCCCCCGCCGCCCGCTTGTTCTCTTTACCAATGCCGCGTATCGCTGTCCGGCTCCTCGGCGAGCAGCCACAGCATCCGCCCCTGCTCGCCGACGTTTTGCTGGGCGTCGAGCAGCGCGCTCTCGAGTTGGGCGCTGAGTTGCCGGTTGCGGCGGCGAAACACGTCGTAGTCGCACAGCACCAGCGCGAAGCGGGGCGGGCGCTGTTCGGGGTCGGTCAGCACGTCGTAGAGCGCGTCCCAGTTGCGCCCGAACGAATGCGTGAGGCCCAGCCCCGAGAGAAAAGCCAGCATCAGCGCTTCTTTATCGCGCACGCCGGTCAGCACCACCTCGCGCACCGACACCTGATGTCCGGCGGCGAGCATGCGGATTTCGTGGGGGGCCTGCTGCAACCCGGCGGGGGGGTGGGCGAAGACGTTCATCATGGCCGGATTCTCCTGAAACTGGCGTAGTGGTCGGCGGTGTAGTAGCACTCGGCGGTGTTCGTGACCGGCTGCCCGCCGCACACGACGCGGCGCGCGCCCCGGTCGGATTCGCCGGGCGTCCGGACGGTGTACTCGCGGTAATACCCCCGCGCCTGCTGGGGCAAAATCCCCTCGCGGTTGCCGAAAGTCACGCCGTCCTTACTGTAGCGGAAGGGGCCGCCCCTGGCGATCAGCGTCAGCAGCTGCTGGCCTTCAGGCGGGAGCTGCGCGACGTTGACAAAGGCCAGGCCACTCAGCGGGTCACGGGCCGGGCGGCGGCTGGCAGATGGGCGGCTGGCGGGCGGAGTTGCGGGAATGCTGGAGACGCTGGCGCTGCTCTGCGTCCGTGGTTGGCCGGTCTGAGTCTGGCCGGTCTGAGTCTGGCCGCTCTGGGCCGAGCAGGAGGGCAAGAAGACCGCGAGGAGCAGCAGCGGCATGCGCAGGGGCGAAGTCATGCGCCGCAGTGTAGGCAGCGCCGCCTGCGGCAGATGAAAGGAAGCTGACGGGTCTTGGGGCATGGTGGGGAGGGTCATGTAGACGGTGTAAGTATGGGCCGGGGCATCAGGCGAGCGAGCCGTTTTGCAGCACGCCCCTGGCGATGAGCACCAGAATCAGGACGCCGACCACCACGCGGTAAACGGCAAAGCCCTTGAAGTTGTTGGTGGACACGAAGCGCAGCAGCCAGCCGATGGCGAAGTAAGCGACCACGAAGCTGGTCACCGCGCCGATGGCGACATTGACCACGCCGATCTGCGCCAGAATCTCGCGGCTCTTGATGAAGTCGAGCAGCGCCGCGCCGCCGAGGGTCGGTACGCCGAGGTAAAAGCTGAACTTGGTGGCGGTGGGGCGGTCGAGGCCGAGCAGCATCCCGCCGAGGATAGAACTGGCGCTGCGCGAAAAGCCCGGCCACAGCAGCGCGAGGCACTGCGCCGCGCCGATAGCGAGGGCTTTGCCGGCGCTGATGTTCTCGATGTCGTGGGTGTCGGGGGTGGCCTTGCGGCTTTCGAGCAGCCACATCAGCACGCCGCCCACGATCAGAGCCCAGGCGACCACGCTGGGGCGGAACAGGTACGCCTTGATGGTGTCGCCGAACAGCACCCCCAGGATGACCGCCGGAATACACGCCAGCACCACGCCCAGCCACAGCCGCTGCTGCCCCCGGTCATGGCCGATGTGCCGGATTTTCAGGAAATCGCGCCAGTAGTAGACCAGCACCGCCAGGATGGCCCCCCCCTGAATGACGACCTCGAAGGTGTCCTTGACTTCCTTGGGCCAGGGCACGTGCAGCAGGTTGCCCGTCAGAATGAGGTGTCCGGTGGAACTGATGGGCAAGAACTCGGTAATGCCCTCAACGATCCCGTAAATCAGCGAATACAGCCAGTCCATGTCCAGTGGAGTCTAAAGCCTGCACTTCAAACAGAGATGGAAGGCACACTGTGGCCTGTGCTTCCCTTCACCCCCTGGCTGACGCGCTGGCACTTGACCCCCGACGGCGAGCCGCTTCGCACCCACGGCAGCGACCTGTTGCCGGTGCTGTGGCACGGCCAGGGAGAGGGACAGGCGGCGATGCTCAAACTCGCTCGCAGCGAGGAAGAACGCCGGGGCGCGGGGCTGATGCAGTTCTGGCAGGGCGACGGCGCGGCGCGGGTGCTGGCCGTCAGCGAGGACGGCGCCGCGCTGCTGCTGGAGCGGGTGAGTGGTTGCCGTTCGCTCACCGCGCTCGTCCACGCCGGGCACGACGACGAGGCGACCCGGCTGCTGTGTGCCGCTGCCGCGCGCCTACACCGTCCGCGTCCGGGGCCTTTGCCGCCGCTGCTGCCACTCGCCGATTGGTTTCGCGGCCTCTTTGCCGGGGAAAAGCAGGATACCAGGCTGCATTTTCCCGCTGCCGTCGCCCGTCAGCTGCTGGCCTCCCCGCAGGAAGTCGGGCCGCTGCATGGCGACCTGCACCACGCCAACGTGCTGGACGGCGGCGATCCGGGGCAGGGTGGGCGCGGCTGGCTGGCGATTGACCCCAAGGGCCTGCACGGTGAGCGCGGCTACGACCACGCGAACCTGCTGTGCAACCCGGACCCCGCCACTGCCCTGCGCCCCGGACGGTTGGAACGGCAACTGGCGGTGGCGGCGCACGCGGCCCGACTGGACCCAGCGCGGCTGGCCCGCTGGGTGATGGCCTACACCGGCCTCTCGGCGGCGTGGTGGCTGGAAGACGGCAGAGAGGCAGAGGCGGCGCAGATGCTGGCCCTGGGAGAACGGGCGCGGCGGCTGTTCTAGTTTCCGGTTCTCACCGCCTGTCCCGGATTCCCCTGAAATCTTCACCCTTGCCATGTGAAGGCATGCTAAAGGTGAGGGGTGAATGTTCTCGATCTCGCCCGCGCCGCCGGTCCCCTGCTGTGGGTGCTGCTGGCCCTGTCGTTGTACGTCGTCTATCTCACGGTGGCCCGCTTGCTGGCCCTGATGCGGATGGGTCAGGACGCCTCGGCGCTGATCGAGCGGGCGCGTGCCCTGACTGCCGAAAGTGGACCGCAGGCCGCGCTGCGCGAAGTCGACCTCTCGGGGCTCGACATCCCGGCGGCGCAGGTGCTGCGGGCGGGATTGAACCGCGCCGACCGGGGCCCTGAAGCCGCGCAGGCCGCCATGAACGCCGCGCTGATTCAGGAAGACGGGCGCATGTATGCCGGCCTGAGCGCCCTGGGCACCGCCGCGCAGATTGCCCCGCTGCTGGGGTTGCTCGGCACCGTGGTGGGCATGGTGCGCTCGTTCCTGGTGTTCAGCGCCACCAACAACCCCACCCCCACCGAACTCGCGCAGGGCATCAGCGAGGCGCTCATCAACACCGCCGCCGGCTTGATTGTCGCCATCGTGGCCTACGTCGCCCGCAACGCGCTGCGCAACAAGGCCAACGCGGTGGCGGCGCAGGCCGAACGGGTGCGCGAGGAGCTGCCGAGCTGGTTGCTGCGCCCGGTGGCCGTGCCCGCCGCCCCGGTGCGCCCGGCGCCCGCTCCTGAACGCCCGGTGATGGCCCCGACCGGCGCGAGGCTCTGAGCATGAGCGTGCCGCGCAGAAGGCTGCGGGACGATGTCGAAGGCGTGACCTTTGATTTCGCGCCGATGGTGGACATCGTGCTGCTGCTGCTGATTTTCTTTTTCCTGACCAGTAACCTGGGTGCCCGGCAAAATGTCTTGCCGCTCGACCTGCCGCGCGCCAGCACCACCGTGCAGGCCACCCCTGACATTCCCATCGTGACCGTACACAAGACGGGCCGCATCTATCTCAACGGCTACGCCACCAACCTCGAACAGCTCGAACAGAAACTGCCCGCGCTGGTCAAGAAATCCGGCGGTGTGGTGGGTGTACGCGCCGACGAGCGCGGCAACTACGGGACCGTGGTGCAGGTGATGGACGCCGTGAAGAAAGCGGGCGGCGAGCGCCTCGCCCTGGGCACCCGCAACGCGGACTCCGACAAGTGACGCCCTGCCCACAGACGACCCCGGCCTGCCCACCCCTGACCGCCCCTGCGGAGGACCCTGACTATGACGTCTTATTCCCGCCCTTCCCGCTTTGACCTTCAGCGGCCCGAGGTCCGCGAGCGGCTGTGGTCGGCGGCGGCCACCTTTACCCTGCACGCGGCGCTGATTGCGGGTCTGGCCCTTGCCCGGCCTCAGCCTCAGGCCAGCGTGGCGGCGGTTCCCGACACCCGGCACGCCCCGCTGGAAGTGGTCGCGCTCGCCCCCGAGGTGCCCAACTCCAACGCGGCGGCCCCCCTGAGCACGTCGCCGCTGGCCGCGTCTCCCAACAAGCCGGCCCCGGCGACCAAGCCCACGCCGACCCCCGCGAAACCCGCGACCCCGGCGCCGGAACCTCCTAAGCCCCCGGAACCCACGCCCCCCGAGCCGAAGCCCGAGACGCCCCCGGAACCGCCCAAGCCGGCGCCGGAGCCCCCGAAACCCGATCCCACCCCCGCCGAGCCGCTCAAGCCGCCGGTGCAGGACACTCCGCCCCCGGTCACGCCCAAGCCGGTCACCCCTGAACCGGTGACCCCCAAGCCGGCCCCCACACCCCCCGAGGTGCTGCAACCGCCGGTTGCCCAAACGCCGCCTGTGGCAAAGCCGCCTGTGCCGGCCCCGACGTCCCAGACGCCGACCCCCCCGGTCCAGCCGGCGCCGACGCGCACCCCGCCGCCCCAGGCGGCCCGGCCCACGCCAAACGCGCCCGCCCAGACCCCGGCGCCGGCGACCCAAGCCCCGGCAGCCCAGACGCCTACAGCTCAGGCTCCGGCAACCCAAACGCCGGCCACCCCGGCCCCCGCCGCTCAGCGACCGGCAGGCGGCGCGCCGTCTCCGGCCCCTGCGCCGGCCCAGGCGAACGCGCCCGCCGGCTCGGTGGTGCCCGAAGCCACGGTGCCTGAGTCCAGCACGCCGGCAGCCCCCTCTGCCCAAACGCCCCCCACCCCGACGCGGGAAACGGCCCAGACCGAGGCGTCGCCGGCGGCTCCCAACTCGTCCGCAGCGGCGCCCAACGAACCGGCGAGCGAACCCGTCGCGGGTCGCCCAGGTACGGCGGCGTCCAGCCCCGAGTCGGCTTCCCCAGTCACGGTGACGCCGCGCGGCGAAACGCCCGATACGGCGGCTTCGGCAGGCACCCCCAGCGCGGGCCGGGTCACGCCTGCGCCGGCTCCTTCCGCGTCCGAGGGTGCGTCGGCAGCCCGCACGCCGGGCGCCGGGTCGCAGACGCCGCCCATTCCCGCGACGCCGATTCCCGCCACCCCGGCAGGCCGCAGCAGCGGCGAGTCGGCGGGAACGGCAGCGGCGCGGCCCAACGCGGCGCCCGCCCCGGTCAGCGAGGACCGCTCCGACGTGTCGGGCCTGCCCCGGCGCGAGGACGCCCCCGCCGAAAGCAGCCCGGTGGCGGCGAGCCCGGCGCGTGGGGCGTCGTCGGCCCCCAGCTCGGCCCCAGCCGCCGCCGTGCCTTCGCGCGCTCCGGTTTCGGGCGGCAGCGTGAGCGCGCCCCGCACCGCGCCCACCGCGCCAGTGGCCGAGCAGGGCGAGGTGCCCGTGTCGCCCAGCGCCGCCGCGCCGCGGGGAGGCGCAAGCAGCGCGGCGGCGCCCTCCGCTCCGGCGGCTGCACGCGGCGGCTCCGGCGCGGCAGGTGGCGCAGCGGGCGGTGCCAGTGCCCCCGCAGCAGCCCGGCCCGCCCAGACGCCCGGTGCCTCGGCAGGCGGCGCGTCCGGTGGGGGCGAAGGCGTCAGCGCCCGGCCCTCCCAGGGCGGCACCCCCAGCGGCACGCCAGCCAGCGCCCCAGTCGCGGCGGGTCGTCCGGCGGGTGGTGAGGGCAGCGGTTCCGGTACCAGTGGTTCTGGCAGCGGCGCTCCCGCAGCGGCCCGGCCCGGTCAGGGAGGCAGCGGCGACGCGCCTGTGGACCTCGGGCTGACCTCCGGTCGCGGTGGCAGCGGCGCGGGCAACGGTGGCGCCGGCACGGGTGAAACGGGCGCCGGCACCCCCAGCGCCTCGCGGCCCGGCAGTGGCGGTACTGGAAACGGCTCCGGCACTGGCGAAGGCAGCGGCACTGTGCCCGCTTCTGGCCGGGGCACCGGCGGCAGCGGCACCGGTACGGGCAATGGCGGTGGCGCAGGTGAGGGTGCAGGTGTCGGCGCGGTGGCCCGTGGTGGCGGCGGTGCGGGGCAGGGCGCGGGCAACGAAACCCGCCCGCTGACCTGCACGGTGGTCGTGGATGTGCGCGGCCTCGGGAAGCTCGAAAGCGCCATGACGAGCTTCGTGATGGACAGCGCCGGCAATCAGGTCTGGCCCGACGCCGAACTCATCAAGGGCGTGGCGACCCAGCTCGTGCAGGAAGGCAACTTGCAGGAGTACACCCGCTCCGAGGCGGGCCTCGCCCAGCTCAAGAACGTCACCCGCGTCAAGGCCAGCCGCCTGCTCAGGCCCAAGCAGTCCCCTGGCGCTCCCTACTTTGCCGACGTGGAACTGTCCGCCGACGCCGCGCAGACCTTCCGCTCGGCGGGCAAGGCGTGCAAGGTCGTGTACCTGCGCGATTGAGCACACCCCGCGCCGGACTTCTCATCCTGGCATCAGCTCCGCGTCAACATTTTCCTTCCCAATGAGGTTCACTATGCGCCTACTTGATTTCCGTAAGCCCCTGCTGCTGTCCCTGACGGCCTTGCTCTCGGCCCCCGCGTTCGCCTGGGTGCCCAAGCTCGACGACGCCACCGCCAAGAACGTCATCGACGGGGCCTATGGCCGCCGCGACCTGCCGAGCACTTACCTGACGGTGGACCTCGGCGTGAAAGACGGCCAGTTCGTCTCCGGCCCCGAGAGTGTCAAGGTGTTCGACGGCGGCGCCCAGTGCGTGACCGACTGGCTCGCCGCGCCGGGCGACTTCAGCAAGGGCAGCCGCCTGGGCTCGGTCACCGCCAGCGGTCAGGCCGACCAGCTCTACTTTCAGGCCACCGACGCCCGCGACAACTTCCGCAACCTCAGCGCCGCTGACGCTCTGGGTGCCGACCTGAGCAAGGCCCGCCTCGCCGACGGCGAACTGCGCGTGGACATCGCCGTGCGCGGCCTGCCCAGCGAAAAGGCCCGCGACGCCTACCTGGTGCGGATGCGCTCCGCCGACGGCAAGCTGGTGGCCCCGGTGCGCCGCAGCTACGTCAACGACTTCAAGCAGGGCGAGGACGGCAAGTGGAGCGGCACCCTGGTGTACTACTTCAAGCCGCTCGACGCCGGGGTGGGCGCCAGTGACCGGGTGGACCTGCTCGTCCGCACCGAAGCCGACACGAACTGCGCCTACAACGTGGCGCTGAATCTGGCGAGCTTCCAGTAACCGACAGGCCAAAAACAGAGAGAGCAGAGGCGCCAGCATTGGCCCTCTGCTCTCTGTTTTTGACCCTGTACCTTGATGGGAGACGGCCTCGCAAAGCGAGGGGTGAGGGTGTCTTTTTCTATCAGATGCTCTAAAACGAGCTGCTAAAGCATTTGACGGAATGAGGCTTCTTCAGAGCTGGTCTGGACGCCCCCTCACCCCTTGCTACGCAAGGCCCTCTCCCACAAGGGGAGAGGGTCAAACATGCAAAACATTCTTGTCTCGAATGCTCTCAGCGCTCAGCCCGCTGCCGCCCCGCCCAGCCGCTCGCGCACCGTTTCGAGGGCGTCGGGGTTTTCCAGGCTCGTCAGGTCGCCCTTCACTTCGCCGGTCAGCAGCAGGTCGCGCAGGAGCCGGCGCATGATTTTGCCGCTGCGGGTGCGCGGGACGGTGGGGGTCACGACGACGCGGCCCGGACGGGCGATGGCGCCCACACCGGACACCACCGCGTCGGCAAGTTCGTTTTCTAGCCAGGTGAGGTCGGTGTCGAGGCGAATGCCCGCGCGCGGCACCACGAAGGCCACCGGCACCGCGCCCTTGATGTCGTCGGGCATCGCCACCACGGCGGCTTCGCTGACGGCGGGGTGGGTGAGCAGCGCGGCTTCCATCTCCATCGTGCCGAGGCGGTGCCCGGCCACGTTCATCACGTCGTCCAGGCGGCCCGTGACCCACAGTTGCCCGTCGCTGTCGAGCAGGGCGGCGTCGGCGGCGGCGTACTTGCCGGGAAATTCGGACAGGTAGGTCTCCACGTAGCGGTCATGGTCGCCCCACACGGTGCGGGCCAGGCAGGGGAAAGGCTCGGTCAGCGTCAGCGAGCCGAGTTCGTTGGGGCCGCAGGGCGTGCCGTCCTCGTGCACCACGGCGGCGCGGTAGCCGGGCAGCGGGTGCCCGCACGAGCCGGGGCGGCCTTCGGTGAGGCCCACCATGCTGCTCGCCCACGCGGTGCCGGTTTCGGTCTGACCGTAGGTGTTGTTGACGAAGAGCCTGCCGCCGCCGAGCACGTCGTGCGTCCAGTGCCAGGTTTCGGGGTCAAGCGGCTCGCCCACCAGCGCGACGAGTTGCAGCGGGCTCAGGTCGTACCGTGCCAGCGCTTCGTCGCCCGAGCGCCGCAGCATCCGCAGGGCGGTGGGCGCGGTAAACACCTTGTCGGCGCGGTACCTCTCGATGATCTGGTAGGGCCGCTCGGGCGTCGGCGTGTCGATGCTGCCCTCGTAAATCACGTGCGTCGCCCCGTGCGCCAGCCCGCCCACCAGCGCAAAAATCGGGAAGGTCAGCCAGCCCACGTCGGCGGTGCACCAGTACACGTCGTCGGGTTGCAGGTTGAGCGCCCACTTCACGTTGGCATACGTCCCCGTCAGAAAGCCGATGCCGCTGTGAACCAGCCCCTTGGGTTTGCTCGTGGTGCCCGAGGTGTAGATGATGAAGCCGGGGTCGTTGGCGTCGAGCGAAACGGGCGCGGCGCGGCGGGTCGTTTTCTCCAGCAGCTCGGCGAAATCGAGTTCGTTCTCGCCCAGCGGCAGGAAGGGGTCCAGGCGACGGGCGACGATGACGGTGGGCTTCTCCAACCCTTCAAGCGCCTCGTCGAGCGTCGCCTTGAGCGGAATGTTGCGCCCGCGCCGCAGCGTGCCGTCGGTGCAAACCACGACTTTGGGCTGCGCGTCGGTGAGCCGGTCGCGCACCGCCGACGCCGAAAAGCCCGCGAAGATGACCGAGTAGATCGCCCCGATGCGGTAGCAGGCATGAATGGCGATAAACGCTTCGGGCACGTTGGACAGATAAATCGCCACCCGGTCGCCCTTGTCCACGCCGAGGTCTTGCAATGCCGCCGCGAACCGGGCGGTGGCGTCGGTCAGGTCGCCGTAGCTCCACGTTTCCTTGAGGCCATCTTCGCGCTCGTAGTACAGCGCGACGCGGTTTTTGGGGTGACGGTCGAGGCAGTTGACGCTGACGTTGCCCTTCGCGCCGGGGAAATACTGGAAGTCCCCGAAGGTGCCTTCGAGGGCGGTGGTCGGCGGCACGTCCCAGGTGAGTTCGCTGGCGACGCTCAGCCAGTAGTCGCCCGCGGGCATGTCGCGGAGCTGCTGCGCCCGCTCGGGCGTGACGGGGGCGGTCTTTTTCAGGGCGTCGGTGGGTGAAACGAGGGGAGTCGTCAAGAGTGCGGGGTCCATAGCAGTCCTCCGGGGGTGAATTGTGCGGTCTGCACAGAATAGCCGAAGAACCTAACGAACGTTTGTGAGGCTGTCTGACCGTGAAAGCGTCGCCCGGCGCCGTTCCTGCGGCCCTGACCCTCTACAATCCTCCCCGTGCCCGCTTTTCCCCTGCTCGCCGTGGACATCGGCAACACCACCACCGTCCTGGGTCTGGCCGACGCCTCGGGCGCCCTGACCCACACCTGGCGGATTCGGACCAACCGCGAGATGCTGCCCGACGACCTCGCGCTGCAACTGCACGGGCTCTTTACCCTCGCCGGGGCGCCGATTCCCCGCGCCGCCGTGCTGAGCAGCGTGGCGCCCCCGGTGGGCGAAAACTACGCGCTCGCGCTCAAGCGGCACTTCATGATCGACGCTTTTGCCGTGAGTGCCGAGAACCTGCCCGACGTGACGGTGGAACTCGACACGCCGGGCTCGGTGGGTGCGGACCGCCTGTGCAACCTCTTCGGCGCCGAAAAGTACCTGGGGGGGCTGGACTACGCGGTGGTAGTGGATTTCGGGACCTCCACCAACTTTGACGTGGTGGGGCGGGGGCGGCGTTTCCTCGGCGGCATCCTCGCCACCGGAGCGCAGGTCAGCGCCGACGCCCTGTTCGCCCGCGCCGCCAAACTGCCGCGCATCACCCTGCAAGCGCCCGAGACGGCCATCGGCAAAAACACCGTCCACGCGCTGCAATCGGGCCTGGTCTTCGGCTACGCCGAGATGGTGGACGGCCTGCTGCGCCGCATCCGCGCCGAGTTGCCGGGCGAAGCGGTCGCCGTCGCCACTGGCGGCTTCTCGCGCACCGTGCAGGGGATTTGCCAGGAAATCGACTACTACGACGAAACGCTGACGTTGCGCGGGTTGGTGGAGCTGTGGGCGAGCCGTTCGGAGGTCCGCTGATGGGCCGCCTCGTCAGTTTGCTGCCGAGCGCCACCGACCTGATTTTTGAGCTGGGCCTCGGCGAACAGCTACTCGGCGTGAGCCACTGCTGTGACCATCCCGGCGCGGCGAGCCTGCCAGTGCTGACGCGCAGCATCATCGGCTCTGACCTGCCGCAGGCCGAGATCGACCGCGCCGTGAGCGAGGCGGTGCGCGCGGGCCGGGCGCTGTATACGGTGGACGGCCCGCTGCTGGACAGGCTCCGGCCCGATCTCGTCGTCACCCAGGGCGTGTGTGAGGTCTGCGCGGTGACGCCCGGCACGGTGGCCGAGGCGGTGCGGTTTCTTCCTGGTTGCCTGCCCGCCGAGCAGGTGCTGAGCTTGGAAGGCAAAACCTTCGCGGGCATCCTTGCCGATCTGCGGGCGCTGGCGCGGGCCGCCGGGGTGCGGGAGCGCGGGGAGGCCCTGGCCGCCGAGTCGGAGCGGCGCTGGAACGCCATTCGGCCTGTCGGGGTTCAGGTCCCGGAGCCGCCCCGCGTGCTCACGCTGGAATGGGTGGACCCGCCCTTCTACGGCGGCCACTGGGTGCCCGAGCAGGTGGCGCAGGCTGGGGGAAAGGACGTGCTGGGCCATGCCGGACGCGACAGCGGGCGTACGAGCTGGGAAGACGTAGTGCAACTTGACCCCGACGTGATCGTGGTGATGTGCTGCGGCTATGGCCTGAGCGACAACGCCGAGTTCGCCCGGCAGGTGCTCTCTCATCCCGAACTGCGGGCGGTGCGCGCGGGGCAGGTGTGGGGGGTGGACGCGAACGCGCATTTTTCGCGGCCCTCGCTCGGCGTGGTGCGCGGGGCCGAGGTGCTCGCGGCGCTGCTGCGCGGAGAAGAAAGCGCGGGGGAGAGTGTGCGGGTGAGAGCGGAATAGTTCTGGGTGACTGACTAAAAAAAGCCCTCTCCCGAGAAGAGAGGGGCCTGGAGAGTGGACGACGGCGCGGTCTTTATCCCCGCACCAGCAGGGCCAGCGGGAACTCCTCCAGCACCTTCGCCAGCGGCACTTTCGCCGTGCGGACGCGCAGTTTTTCGCCGGTCAGGACGTTGGTGTAGCTGCCCGTCGGCAGGGTCAGCGTGCGGTTGCCCCAGCGTTCAGCCAGCGCCCAGGGGCTCTGCTCGCGGGTGAGCGAGAGCGTCAGACGCGGGGCGACGGTGATGGCGCTCTGCCCATTCAGTTCGCGGGCGAAGGCGATGAGGTACTTGCCGGCGTCAATGGGCCGGTAGCTCCCCTGCCCGAACAGGTCGGCGTGCTCTTTGCGCGCTTGCAGGGCAGCCCAGGTTGTCATAACCTTCACCGCGCCGTCCTCGTAGCTGCCGAGCAGTTTGCGGGCGAGCGCGAGGTCGTGGCCGCGCTCTAAGCGGGTCAGCACGCGCCCCAGCCGGGCGTAGTCCACCGGGCGGCGGTTGTCGGGGTCCACCAGCGACTGGTTCCAACCCTCGCAGCCCTGGTAGGTGTCGGGCACGCCGGGGGCGGTCAGCCGCACCAGCGCCGCCGAGAGGCCGTTTTGCGCTCCATACGGGCTGATGCGGCGGTGCAGGGCTTCCAGACCCAGGTTGAATTCGGGGTCAGCGAAGAGCTGCCCCACCACGTCGGCGAGCGCCGCCTCGTACTCCTCGTCGGGCGAGGCCCAGGAGGTGCGGAGTTTGGCCTCGCGCGCCGCTTTTTGCAAGTAGGCGTTCAGGCGGTCCACGAAGCCGTCGAGTTTGCCATCCAGCGGATACGCCCCCAGTGCGTTTTGCAGCAGCACGTACAGGTCGCGGGTGGTGGGGGCCAGCCCGAGGTCGGTTTCGTGTAGCAGCGAGAGCATCAGCGAGGACTGCTCGCGCAAGAAGTCGCCCCAGACCTGCGGAATCTCGCTCAGGACATTGATGCGGGCGCGGGTGTCCTCGCCGCGTTTGGTGTCGTGGGTGCTGCCGCTGAGCATCGCGTGCGGCCAGGACTGCGCCCGCCGCGCCGCCGCCGCGTGAAAGTCGCGCAGTGGCGTGCCGAAATGCGCCGGGTCGCCGCCCACCTCGTTGAGCGAGAGCAGCCGGGCGTAGCGGTAAAACGCCGTGTCCTCCGCGCCCTTGGCCGTCACCGGGCCGGTGAGCTGCTGGAACTTGAGCGCGAAATCGGCGTAGGCGGCCCGCGTCGCCTCGGCCTGCTCGCCCTCGCCGGGCACACTGATGGTGAGCACCTGTTGCAGGTAATCGAAGACGCTCGGCGGCACCGGCTGCCCCTCGCGGCGGTTGTGGGCCTTGGCCTCGCGCACCGCCTGCTCGATTTTGGCGTTGTCGCCGCTTTCGCGCTCGCCGTTCTCGCGCACGTAGGTGCGGTAGACGGGAAAACAGGCGATGACTTCACGAATCGCCCCCCGAATGGCGCTGAGCGTAAAGTCGCGCGAGGTGAGGTCGGCCTCGGCCAGCCCCTCCAGATGCTCGGCGAGCACGTTGACTTCGCCGGGCAGACTCACGCGCTGAATCAGCTGCTTGCCCCGGTAGAGGTGCTCGGGGTAGCTGTCGCGGTCGCCGGTAAAGCGGCGGTAGAGGGCGCTGAGGTCGTCCTCGTGCGCGGTGTCCACGAACACGCCGTTCAGCTCGGCCAGAAAGTCGTAGCCGGTGGTGCCGTGTACTGCCCAGTCGCCGGGCAGCTCCTCGCCGGGTTCCAGAATCTTCTCGGCCACCACGTACAGCGGCGTTTGCATGATGGGCTGGCCCTGACCGTTTTCATCTACAGGCCGCCCCAATACCTCGCCTGCCCCGGCTTGCAGCGCCCGGAAGTACCCGGCGGGGTCGTACAGGCCGTCGGTGTGGTCGAGCCGCACGCCCTGAATGAGGTCCTCGCGCAGCAGTTCGAACAGCAGAGTGTGCGCCCAGGCGAACACGCGCGGGTCTTCCATCCGTAGGGCCGCGAGGTCGTTGATGTCGAAAAAGCGGCGGTAATTGATTTCCTCAGCGGCCACCTGCCACCACGCCAGCCGGTAGTTCTGCTCGCTGACAAGCTGGTCGAGGCGCTGCGGGTCGGCGTTCACGCTCGCCAGCACGTCGTCCATGGCCTGCCGCACGCCGGGGGCGCGGTGGCGCAGGGCGAACAGGCGGCGCGCGCCCACTTCCACCTCCTGCGCGCGGCTGAGGCGGTCCACATCGGAGAGGTCCGGGTCGCTGCTGCGCGGCAGGGTCTGAATGCTGCGGGTAATACTCCCAAGTTCGGCCTGCGCTTCACCCGGCACGCGGCTGCCGAGCGCGTCCACCACCCAGCCCAGCAGCAGGGCCACGCTGCGCGGCGACATCGGCAAGCGGCGGTCCCAGTAGCGCAGGAAAAAGCGGCCCGCCTCGCCCTCCTCTTCCCAGGTCAGTTGCAGTTCGCCGCGCTCCAGCACCCGCCCATACTGGTCGCCCAGCGTGGGCAGCAGCACCTTGCCTTCCAGCGCCCGTTTGAGCGGATGCCAGGAAATATCGAAAAAGTGTGCGTAGCGGCTGCCCTGGCCGTGGCGCAGCACGTCTTCCCAGTACGGGTTGTGCCCGCCCTGAATGCCCATGTGGTTGGGCACGAAGTCCACGATGACGCTCAGCCCCAGCTCCTTCGCCGCCGCCGAAAAGCGCCGCAGCCCCGCCAGCCCCCCGAGTTCGGGGTTGATGCGGGCGTGGTCGGTCACGTCATAGCCGTGCGTGCTGCCCGGCGTGCTCGCCCAGATGGGGGAGAGGTACACCGTGGACACGCCCAGCCGCGCCAGATACGGCAGCTGCCGGCGGGCGGCGGCGAAGGGAAACCCGGCGTGCAGCTGCAAGCGGTAGGTGGAGGTGGGCAGGGTGACGGGCGGCGTGTGGAGGGGGGTTTCGGTGGGGGGKGGTGTGGTCATGGGTGGTCCTTTGGGGTGGAGGAGGGCAAGGCGGTAACCCCTCACCCGTATYNCGTGACGCGGCTCCCTCCSTCTCCCCTTAGGAGAGGGCTTTTTTATTATCTTGACCCTCTACCAAGGGAAGACTGGCTACAGCCGCTTGCGGAGGGCCTTGAGAAGCACGGGGTGAGGGGTCTTTCTCACCCCACCAACACCGCTTCCCCCGCCCCCAGCGTCAAATCCTCGCGCCCTTCGGTATGCAGCAGCAGGCGCCTAGGCACGGTGAAGGGCAACTTGACCTCGGCGACGGCCCGCGTGTCCTGGCCCAGGTTCCACAGCAGCACCCGCTCGCCTGCGCCGGTCACGGTACGGACCCACAGCACGTCGCCGTCGTGGCCGGTGGTCAGGTTCTCGCGCTGGCGGTTGTGCAGCACCGGGTCCTCGCGCCGCAGCCGCAGCAGGTCGCGGTACAGGCGCAGGGTGCGGGCGTGTTCGCCGCCCTCGCGCTCGGCCCAGTTCAGTTTGGAGTTGAGGAAAGTCTGCTCGGCCTGCGGGTCGGGCACGTCCTCGCCGCTGAAGCCGCTGAAGCCCCCGAATTCCTTTTTGCGGCCTTCGGATACGGCCTGTCCCAACTCGCCCGCGTGGTCGCTGAAAAACTGAAACGGCGTGCTGGCAGCCCATTCCTGGCCCTGAAACAGCAGCGGGGTCATCGGCAGCAGCAGCGCGGCGGCGCCCCGGTACTCGTGCAGCGTCACTCCGTCCGACTGGTGCAGCCGCTCGCCCAGGGGCCGGTTGCCGATCTGGTCGTGGTTCTGGATGCAGTAGACGAAGTTGGGGGCCTCCAGCGCGTCGGAGGGGTGGCCGCGCTCGTGCTCCTCGCCCTTGACCGCCCAGAACTGCCCCTCGTAGCGCCAGCCCCGGCGGATGGTGTAGGCGAGGGCTTCGGCGCCGCCCCGGTAGCCGGCGTAGTAGCCTTCCTGCTCGCCGGTCAGGGTGACGCGCGTTTCGTGGTGAAAGTCGTCGGTCCAGATGCCGTCGAGGTGGTTGACCGTCACCAGGTCGGGCAGGTTGCGGTGATCCTCGGCGAGCAGCAGGTGGGTGCCGCCGAGTTCGTGAATTTCCTGCGCCAGCTCGGTCAGGATGTGGGTCTCGCTGTCGTCGGTCATGTACGGCGTGGCGTCGAGCCGCAGCCCGTCGAAGTGGTAATCGCGCAGCCACATGCGGGCGTTGCCGGTGACGTAGCGGCGCATGTGCGGCTCGGCGTAGTCCAACCCCATGCCCCAGGCGCTCGAAAAGCGGTCGGTAAAATAGCTCGGCGCGTAGCTGCTCAGGTAATTGCCTGACGGCCCGAAGTGGTTGTACACCACGTCCAGAAATACGCCCAGCCCCAGTCGGTGCGCGGCATCTACCAGGGCCATCAGGTCCTCAGGGCGGCCATACGGCGCGTAGGGCGCGTAAAAGGCGGCGCCGTCGTAGCCCCAGCCGCGCTGCCCGTCAAAGGCGGCGAGCGGCATCACTTGAATGGCCGTCACGCCCAGCTCTTTCAGGTACGGCAGCTTCTCGGCGGCGGCGCGGTAGGTGCCTTCCGGGGTAAAGGTGCCCACATGCACCTCGTAGAACACGCAGTCGGCGAGTTTGATGCCGTGCCAGTCGGCGTCTGTCCAGTCGAAGGTGCCGAAGTCCACCACTTCCGCTTCGCCGTGCACGCCGTCGGGCAAAAAGCGGGCGTAGGGGTCGGGGGTTGGCACGCCGTCGAGCACGAAAAGGTAGCGGGCGCCGGGGCCGACCGGCAGTTCCAGTTCGTAGATGCCGCCGCCGAGCGAGGTCATGACGTGCTCGGTGCCGTTCACGCGCACGGCCACCGTGCGGGCGGTGGAGGTCCACAGGCGAAAGCGGGTGCCCGCGCCGCCGGGCAGGGGCGTGGCGCCCAGACGGGTGCGCGGGTCGTGCTGGGTCTGAAAAGAAGCGGGGGGGGTCGGGGTCACAGGCTGGGTCTGGGTCATACGGTCCTCGGGCGCCGGGGCTGCCGCCCGGAGCGGGCCCTACCCTAGCGGGCCTCAGAGCGGGCAGTGTGGCACAGAGCTCGCTTTCTTCCGGCAACTGCCCGGGGAACGCCGCAACGTCATCCCACTTTGAAAAAGAGTTTAGATCATCAAACTCTTTTTCCGAACGGACTTGGAAAGCTGCGAAGAAGAGTTCAGCTCCGTATCAAGGGCAGCGAAAGGACCCGGCTTCCCCCCTCACTGGGTCGCCGGGTCCTGATGGTGCTGCGTGGGCGCTGGCCTCCTGCGGGACCTTCAGCGCCTGTGGTTTCTCCCTGTCCCTTCTCTCTGCTCTCTGCGGTGGGTGCTCTCATACGGTTTTAATCCGATTCCCGAACATCCGGAAAGGCGCCGGATGCTCGTCCATCTCCTTAAAACCGTATTTTTTCCATGCGCTCCGCGCAAAATTGCGTCCGGATATGTCCGGGACTCAATTTGAAAACGTATCAGCGGGTGCCGAAGTCCTGCACCCAGTAGGTGCCGAACTTGCTGCCGGGCTTGTAGAGGTAGCTCATGCCGACTTCCTTGAGCGCGGGGTCCATCAGCGTTTCGCAGTGGCTGGGGCTGTCGAGCCAGCCCTGAATCACGTCGCGCACGGTGTAGCCGGCGGCGATGTTCTCGCCGAGTTCCTGCCAGCCGCTGTAGCCCGCTTGCTCGGCGCGCTGCTTCATGGTGGCGCCGCTCGGCGAGGTGTGGGCGAAGTAGCCCTTGTCGGCCATGTCGTTGGCGTGGCCTTCGGCAGCGGCGGCGAGGTACCCGTTCCAGGTCACGGCGGGGGCGGCGGGCATGTACTTGCCGCCGCAGCTGCGGCCCTGAGCGCGGGTCGCGTTGAGCTGCTCGAACACGCTCTGCTCTTCGGTGCTGCGGCTCTGGTCACCGCTGTCGTGCGCGCTACGGGGCGCGTTGCTGGTGGCGCTGGTGCTGCCGCCTGCCGAAGGCGCAGAGGGAGTCGAGGGGCCGCCACCACAGGAGGCGAGCAGGAGGACGGGGCCGAGCAGCAGGGGAAGGAATTTGTGGGTCATGAGGGACAACTCCTTGAAGGCGGGGGAGGGAGAGAGGGAAGGAAGAACCCGGACAGCCCGGTCGTTCTCAGTGCCCCCAAGGTAGTCAGCGGCCCCTCTCCGGCCCTTTACAGCTCCGGTTTCTTAACGCGGTCTGTGGCGCCGTCGCCCCCGCGTCCGCCACAGGGCCCGCCAGGACACACTTTTGATGACGGCCCCCCATCACTGCTGACCGGAAGACAGGTTTCTCTGTCAGAGTTGCCCGGTTTGGGACAGTAAGAATTGAAAAAATGGGATGTTGTATAGGAGCGTTGTCCTCGGAAAGCGTTCCCAACAGCAGCCAAAACTGTTATGCAAAGCTGATGTATAAATGAAGAGGTTGTCCCAGGGCTGTCAGAGTGCCCTCTAGACAGGAGTGACAGGCTCAGGCCGGCGGCAGGTCGTCGTAGCGCCAGCCGGGGCGCCGGTGGTGTTGCCCTTCGGCGACGAGGGTGCGGGCGGCGTGCACATCGAGGGCCGGGGAAAATAAGAAGCCCTGGCCCGCGTCACAGCCGAGGCCGCGCAGAGCGGCGAGCTGCCGGGGGTCTTCGATGCCTTCGGCCACGACTTTGAGGTTCAGGTTCTTCGCCATGGCGACGATGGTGCGCACGAGTTCGGCGTTGCTGTCGTTGTCCAGCATCCCCTGCACGAACGAGCGGTCGATCTTGAGCACGTCGATGGGATAGAGCTGCAAGTAACTGAGCGATGAGTACCCGGTGCCGAAATCGTCGAGGTGCAGCCGCACGCCGAGCTGCCGCAGCCGCTCCATGTTGCGCTGCACGTCGCCGGTCTGGGAAAGCAGGCTGCTCTCGGTGATTTCCAGATTGAGCCGCCCAGGGTCGAAGCCAGTGCGTTGCAGCAACTCCTTGACCCGTTCGTGCACGTCGGGCGCGGCGAGGTGCTGGCTGCAAAAGTTCACGCTGAGGTGGAGCGGCGGGTCGTGCGGGTAAAGCCGCTGCCACTGCACCAGCTCGCGGCAGGCGCGCGCCAGCACCCAGCGGTCGATGTCGGGCAGCAGACCGCTTTCCTCGGCAATCGGGGTGAAGTCGTCGGGCCCCAGCAGGCCGCGCTCGGGGTGCTGCCAGCGCACCAGCGCCTCGAAGCCCTCGATGCGGCCCCGGTCCAGGTCGAGCACCGGCTGGTAACGCACCCGCAGTTCGTCGGCGGCCAGGGCGCGGCGCAACTCGTGCTCCATGCGGTTGACGTGCAGGATGTGCTCGCGCATTTCGGGCGTAAACACCCGGTACTTGGCGCGTCCGCCGTCCTTGGCGCGGTACATGGCGATGTCGGCGTCGCGCAGCACCGCCATGGCCGAGTCGTAGTCGGGCTGGCTGTGCACGATGCCCAGGCTGGCCGACATGGTGACCTGATGCCAGCCGCCGGGCAGGCCGCCCGGGCCGGCCGCCGGCATCTGCATGGGCCGGCGCAGGGCGTCTTGAATGCGGGCGGCCACCTGCGCCGCCTGTTCGGTACTTTGCAGCGGCTCGAGCAAGATGGTGAATTCGTCGCCGCCCAGCCGCGCCACGGTGTCGGTGGCCCGCAGGCAAGCGCGCAGGCGCCGGGCCATTTCGACCAGCATGGCGTCGCCGGTGGGGTGGCCCAGGGTGTCGTTGATGCCCTTGAAGCGGTCTACATCGAGAAACAGCACGGCGTACTGCGGCCCGCCGGGCAGCTTGGAGCGGGCGATGGCCTGAGACAGGCGGTCACTGAACAGCGCCCGGTTGGGCAGCCCGGTCAGCGAGTCGTGCAGGGCGTCGTGCTGCAGCTGGCGCGAGAGCGCTTCGAGTTCGGCGGTGCGGGCCTCCACCCTTTCCTCGAGCTGGGCGTTGAGTTCGCGCAGGGCCTCCTGGGTGCGGCGCAGTTCGGTCACGTCGACGCCGTGCCCCAGGTAGAGCAGCAGCTCACCGTTCTCGTCGAACAGCGGAGTGTAGTTGCGCAGCTGGTAGACCGGCTCACCGTCCGGGCGCAGCATCCGTTCCTCGAACTGCACGGTTTTGCGCTCGCGCGCCGCCTCGTCCATGTGGCGCCCGCGCTCCGTGGCCAGCTCCGGGGGAAAGCCGCGCTCGGCCACGTACTCGGCGTCGGTGTGGCCCATGATCCACTCGCGAATCTGCGGGTTGCCGATGGCCGCCGGGTTGCAAAAGCGGTAGCGCTGGTCCGGTCCCAGCACCGCCAGCGAGGCCGGCAGCGCCGCGAGCAGCGACTCGTAGAAATACTGCCGGTCGGTGCGGGCGTTGTCGTCGGACTGACCGTGCAGCTCGGTGGTGGTGATCGACATCGCCACGTAGGCCGCCGTACTCTCGCCGCTCGCCGCGTGCAGGGGCAGCAGCGAGGCCTCGGCCAGTTGCAGTCGCCCCTCCGTGTGCCGCAGCGAGAGCGGCACCTGATGCAGCCGCTCGCCCTGCCACACCCGCTTGAGCAGGTTGCTCAGCCGCAGGTCCTCGAGCGGCGAACTCAGCAGCTCGGCGAGGGGCCGGCCCCGCAGGTCGTGGCTCCAGCCCAGCGCCCCGCACGCCTCGCTGGCGTGAATCACCGTGCCCTGGCGGTCGAGCACGAGCACCGGCAGGCTCAGCTTGTCGAGCAGGTGCTGCGCCCAGCCGGTCGCCTGCGCCGCGTCGCGGCCACGGTCGAGGGCGGCGCGCACCCGCCACAGCAGGTTTTGCCACTCCCCGAGGCTGGGCGGCACCTCGGTGCTGAGGCCAGCCTGCTGAAGCAGTTGATCGAGATTGGGAACCGAGCTGGGCATAGATGTGGGAGCCTCGTCACGTCCAGGCGGGCGGGGCCGACCTGAACACAGAGTCATTATGCACGGTCCGCCGGGCCGGGTGCTCCCCGCGCCGCTCGCTGCCGCGCCACAAAGTCCAGAAACTCCGCGCGCCCCAGCGAGTTGACGACGTGCGCGGGGGTCAGTCCCGCCTTGCGTGCCTGCATGACCCCGTAGCGGGCGTCACGCAGGCCGCCGGGCACGTGGGCGTCGGTGTTGATGGCGAACTTCAGCCGCTCCCGCCAGCGCAGCGCCTCACGCCAGTCGAGATCGAGGCGGGCGGCGTTGGCGTTGATTTCGACGACGGTGCCGTTCGCCTCACACGCCCCCAGCACCGCGTCCAAATCCAGCGCGTAACCGGGCCGGCGCAGCAGCAGGCGCCCGGTGGCGTGGCCCAGCACCGTGACCAGTGGGTGCGACACCGCCCGGATCAGGCGCTCGGTCTGCCGCGCCGCGTCGAGCGTGAAGTTGCTGTGGACGCTGACCACCACGTAGTCGAGTTCGCCGAGCACGTCGTCGGGAAAGTCGAGCGAGCCGTCGTCGAGAATGTCCACCTCGCTGCCCGCCACGATGGGCAGCCCAGCGCGCTGCAACTCGCGGATTTCCTTGAGTTGCTCGCGCAGCCGCTCGATGGTCAGCCCGTTGGCGTAATAAGCAGCTCGGGAGTGGTCCGCCGTTCCCAGGAACTCGTGGCCCAGGGTGAGCGTCGCCTCGGCCATCTCGCGGATGCTCGCGCCGCCGTCGGACCAGGTGGAGTGGGTATGAATCATGCCGCGCAGGTCGCCCACCGTCACCAGTTCGGCGGGGTCGGGGAGCGTTTGCCAGAGGTCGTCGTGCTCAGGCTCGCGGTACTCGGCGGGGCGGAAAGGGAGGTCGAGCGCATGGAACACGACCGCCTCGGTGGGGGTCGGCAGAACCTCGTCGCCGCGTGACAGGCCGCCCGCCGTGAGGGTAAAGCCCCGCGCCTGCGCTGCGGCCTGCACCTGACCCGCGAAGTGCTCGCCGCTCCGCAGCAGGTCGAGGGCGCCCCGCGCTTCGGCAGGCGCACAGGCGATTTCGACAGGGACGCCCTCATAGTCGCCGCTCAGCACCCCATCTCCCTGCACGGTCAGCTCCGGCAGCCGCGCCAGCACGTCGTCCGGCGTGCCCGTTACCGTCAGTTCGGCGGCGCGCACCGTTTCCAGGCCGCGCCGCACGTCGCCCGCGGGGGCAGGGGAGAGGTCGGTCAGCGCCCCGGCGAGTTCCTCGGCGACCGCCAGCCCCGCCCGCAGGGATTGCCGCTGCCGGGCCTCGAAGAGAAAGACGACGTTTTCCAGAATGGTCGCCGCACTTTTGGCCCCGAAGCCCTTGAGACCGGCCAGTTCGCCACTTTCGGCGGCCTCGCGCAGCCGCTCCAGCGAGTCGATGCCTGCCAGCCAGAGAGAGCGAATCTTCTTCGGCCCCAGCCCGCGCACGCCGAGCAGGTCGAGCAGGCCCGGCGGCAACTGCCCAGCGGCGGCTTCGAGCGGGGCGAAGGTGCCCGAGCGGGCAAAATCGCTCAGCTCGGCGGCGATACCCTTGCCGACTTTGGGAATCCCGGTGAACTCGCGCGCCAGCAGCTCGGGCGTTTCTTCGTTCAGTTCTTCCAGGCTGCGGGCGGCGCTGCGGTAGGCCCTCGACTTGAAGTCCTCGCCGCCCAGGATGTCGAGCAGGTCGGCGGTGCGTTCCAGCGCGTGCACGAGGCGGTGACGGGAAGGCGCGTCGGGCGGCAGGGTCATGCGCCCAGCTTACGCGCCACACCCAGTTGACGCGCCAGGACAAGGTGCCGCTCCTCGCGGTAGGGCATCCCCCGTACCGTCGCTTCCGCGTCCCAGTCAGCCCGCCGCGCCAGTTTTCCCATAAATTCGCCGCGCATCTGCCAGTCCTCCCAGGTCGGCGCGTGGGCCAGCACCGACACATGGTCTTCGGCCACGATGTCCCAGCCCACCGCCGCCAGACGCTCGGGCACTTCTGGCACGTTCAGGCGCGGCCCGACGTATAAAAAATGCGCGTCCGGCGCAGCAAGTTCGGGCAGGCGCAAAATCACTGAGGTCGGCCCTCGCCGCGAGACGATCAGGCCGAAGGGAGCGCCTAGCCCAGCAGGAAGCTCGCCCTTGCCGTTCCACTCGTATACATCGGCGTGCGGGGCGTTGGCGCGGGCCAGTTTCAGCAACTCCGGCGAGAAGTCGTAGGCCGCCCAGCGCGCCGCCTGCGGGCCGAAACGGGCGGCATCGGGACCGTGCCCGCAGCCCGCTTCCAGCACCCGCGTCTGCGGCGTGAGCAGGCGGCTCAGCCACAGGTCGAAGGTGAGTTCCGGGTCGGGGCCGCTCAGCACCCGCGCCCAGGGGTGCCGGTAGCCGCCGAGTTCGCGGGCGAGGCGGTCGTAACTTTCGCGGGAATGATTCACAGCACGCCGCCGAAGATGTCCTCCAGACTCAGGCTCATCTCCAGGCAATCAATCCATAGTTCGCCGTCCTGCACGACTTCGCGCATCTGCCATTCGGTTCCTTCACGGCGGTACTCCACCACCCGCCGCTCGTCCTGATGAACGATGAGGTAGCTTTGCAGGCTCGGCAAGGCCGTGTACATCGCCCATTTGCCCACCCGGTCAATCTGCGCGGTGGACGGCGAGAGGATTTCCACCAGCAGGCACGGCGCCGTTTCAGCCAGGTCGCTGCCTGTATCGGTGTCGCAGACGAGCATCACGTCGGGGTAATAAAACGTGTTGCGCTCCTCGATCCGCAGGCGCATGTCGGCCAGATGCAGCCGGCAGCCCTGTTTTCGGGCGTGTGGGTGCAACGTCGCCACGATATTGACCGAAATGGCCGAATGAGTGCGGCTGACCCCCGCCTGGGCGTGCAGCGGGTAGATGAACCCGGCCACGTACTCGTGCTTGACCGGACTGTTTTCCTCTGAGCGCAAGTATTCTTCCACGCTCATCGCTTTGAAGGCGGGGCCGGTCATGGCTGCATTTTACGGTGGCGAAACGTCACGGTTCGGCCCCCCACGTCCCGAATCTCCTTCACCGCGTCGGCAAAACGGAAGCCGACTTCGCCCGGTTGGTGGGCGTCGCTGCCGAGGACGAAGGGGATGCCGCGCTCCGCCGCCGCCCGCACGAGGTCGGGGGCCGGATACGCCTCCGCGACCGGCTTGCGCCAGCCCGCCGTGTTGAAGTCCAGCGCCAACCCCTGCCCGGCCACCACGTCGAGCGCGTGCAGGGCGTACACCGGGTCGGGGTCGAGGTGCCCGAACTTCTTAGGCAGGTCGAGGTGCCCGATAGCGTCGAACAGCCCTGAGCGGGCCGCGCCCTCCACCAGCGCGTAGTAGTCGCGGTACAGCCCGCCCAGGTCGCGCTCCTCGTACTCGGCCACGAACTCGGGATTGTCGAAGCCCCAGGCGCCGAGGTAGTGGACGCTGCCGATGACGTAATCCCAATCAAACATTCCCAGCACCTTTTCCACGAACTTCTCGGTGCCGGGGTGAAAGTCGGCTTCCAGTCCCAGCCGAACGTCGAGCCGCCCGGCAAATTCCTGCTGCACGGCCTGAATCTCGGCGATGTATTCGGGCAACTGCTCCAACTTCATCCGCCACGGCGCGTCGTACCAGCGCGGCATCGGCATGTGGTCGGTGAAGCACAGACCGCTCAGCCCGGCGTCCAGCGCGGCCTGCGCGTACTCGCGCGGCGTGCCGGTCGCGTGACCGCAAAGGGGCGTGTGCAGGTGCGAGTCGCAGAGGCCGGTCATGCCCCCAGGCTAGCGCCGCGTGCCCCCTTGCGTCCCCGCGCCCCGGAGCGCACCCTGCGGCATGGACAACGGCATCCCGCACTACCAGCTCGAGCACATGACCGAAGACGCCTGGCGGATGTTCCGCATCCTGGGCGAGTTTTCCATCGGGTTTGACCGCATGGCGCATCTCAGCGTGCCGCTCGTCACGGTGTACGGCAGCGCCCGCACTGCGCTCACCGACCGTTACTACGGCCTGGCGCAGACCCTGGGACGCGAACTGGTGGGGGCGGGCTTCGGCGTGGTCACGGGCGGCGGCCCCGGCATCATGCAGGCGGCGAACCAGGGCGCCTACGAAGCGGGCGGCGTCAGCGTGGGCCTCAATATCGTCTTGCCGCACGAGCAACGGCACAACCCGTACCAGACGCTCTCGCTGGAGTTCGAGTATTTCCACGCCCGCAAGGTGATGCTGGCTCGCTACGCCCACGCCTTTGTCGCCTTTCCCGGCGGCTTCGGCACCCTCGACGAGATGATGGAGATTCTGACGCTGGTGCAGACCCGCAAGATGCGCCCGGTGCCCATCTATTTCGTCGGTGAGGCGCACTGGCGCGGGCTGGTGGAGTGGTTCCGAACCTCGCTGGTCGAGAACGGGGCCATTGCCGCCGACGACCTGAAGCTGTTCAAGCTGGTGGACGACGTGTCGCAGATTCCCGCCGACGTGCGCGCCTACCACGACCCCGGCGCAGGCGACGGCTTCAAGCGCCCGACTGCCGAGGACACCGAGAAAGCGCAGGGCGAACAACCCACCTGAGCCTGCGCGCTGAGCGCCGCTCCACTACAGTGGGCCAGATGCCGCGTCGCCCGCCTGCCCTGCTCTTCATTTTGCTGACCGCCCTGATTGACGTGATGGGCATCGGCCTCATCATTCCGGTGCTGCCGGGGCTGGTCAAGGAACTGGCGGGGTCCGAGGCCGGCGGAGCGCGCTTTATCGGCGTGCTGACGGCGGCTTACGCGGCGATGCAGTTCATCTTCGCGCCGATTCTGGGCACGCTCTCGGACCGCTTCGGGCGCCGCCCGGTGCTGCTGCTCTCGCTGGCGGGGATGGTGCTCGATTACCTGCTGCTGTTTTTCTCGCCCAACCTGTGGTGGTTGCTGGTCGGGCGGCTCATTGCCGGAGTTACCGGCGCCAGCCTGACCGTCGCCAACGCCTACATCGCCGACGTGACGGCTCCCGAGGACCGCGCCAAGAACTTCGGGCGGCTGGGCGCCACCTGGGGTGTGGGGTTCATCCTGGGGCCGATGTTGGGCGGCTGGCTGGGCGAACATGGGCTGCGGGCGCCGTTCCTGTTTGCCGCTGGGCTGACCGCCTTGAACTTTCTGTACGGCCTGCTGGTGCTGCCCGAGTCGTTGCCGCCGGAAAAACGCGGCGCGGCGGGCGGCGGCACCCTCAATCCGTTTACGCCGCTGCGCGCACTGACCGAATACCCGCTGCTGCGGGGGCTGACCCTGACCTTCGTGCTGCTGGGCCTCGCCGGGCAGGTCATCGTGAGCACCTGGGTGCTGTACACCGAGGGCGTGCTGCGCTGGTCGCCGCTGCAAAACGGGATTGCCTTCGCGGTGTACGGCCTGCTGACGGCGGGCGTGCAGGCGGGGCTGATTTCGCCCTTCATCGCCCGCTTCGGCGAACGGCGCACCATCATGACCGGGCTGGTGGCCTCCACCCTGGAATTCGTGGTGCTGAGCGTGGCCCGCAGCGCGCCGGTGCTGTATCTGTCGCTGGTGGTGGGGGCGCTGGGAGGGCTCGCGCAGCCCGCCATGCAGGGCCTGATTTCGCGCCAGGTCGGCGAGCAGGAGCAGGGCCGCGTGATGGGGGCAATCACCAGCCTCAACAGCTTGGTGGGCGTCTTCGGGCCGCTGCTGGCGACGAGCGTGTTCGCTGCCGGCCAGGGCGCGGGCTTTCCCGGCGCGGCGTTCGTGCTGGGCGCGGTGCTGTCTATTCTCGGCACCGTGCTTATTCTCAGCGTGCTGCGCGGGATTCCGGGGACGGGGCGGGCGATGAAGTGAACAGAAAAAGCCCCGGTCAGACGGGCTGCCGGGGCTGCTTTTTATTCTGAACCTAGCTGAGCACCGTCACCTCGCCGTCGTGGACTTCCAGCCGGTGTTCGGCCAGCGCGGCGATGTCGCGGTCGTGGGTGATGAGGACCACCGTGCGGCCCGGACGGGCGGGGGCAGTGAGCAGCTCCAGCACGCGCTGACCGCTGTGGCTGTCGAGGTTGCCGGTGGGCTCGTCGGCGAGCACGATGGCGGGGTCGCGTACCAGAGCGCGGGCGAGCGACACCCGCTGCGCCTCGCCGCCCGAGAGCTGGTGCGGCAGGTGCCCGGCACGTTGTTCCAGCCCCACCTGCGCCAGCAGCGCCCGCGCCCGGTCGCGGCGTTCGCGGGGAGGCACGCCGCTCAGCGTCAGCGGAAACTCCACGTTTTCCTGCGCGGTCAGGATGCTGACGAGGTTGTGGTTCTGAAACACGAAGCCGTAGTTCGCCAGCCGGAAGTCGGCCCGCTGCGCCTCGCTGAGCGTGGTGAGCACCGTGTCGCCCACCTGCACGTGCCCGCTCGAGGGCTGGTCGAAGCCCGCCAGCAAATTAAGCAGGGTGCTTTTGCCGCTGCCCGACGGCCCCACCACCGCCGTCAGCCCCGCCGGGAAGGTGTGGGTAAAGGGCCGCAGGGCCACCACCTGTCCCTCACCGCTGGGATAGATGCGGCTGAGGTCCACCGTCTGAAGTTGCAGGTCGCCCGCGCCGGTCATACGCGCCCCAGGGCGTCGGTGATGGCGATGCGCCCGGCATTGCGGGCCGGCAGCAGGCCCGAGAGCAGCCCCAGCAGCAGGCTGATGGCGAGCGCGAGCAGCGTGAGCCGGGGCGTGAGCGCGGCGGCACTGATGTCGGCGAGTTGCTGGGTGTAGGCGTTCACGGCGGCAATGCCGAGCAGCCCCAGCAGCACGCCCCCCACCCCGCCGAGCAGCGAGAGCAGCAGCGACTCGGTGAGCACCAGCGAGCGCACGAAACTGGGCCGCGCCCCGAGGGCCCGCAGGGTGCCGAACTCGCGGGTGCGCTCGAAAACGCCCATCATCACGGTGTTGGCGACCGCCAGCCCGCCCACGATGAGGGCAATCAGCGAGATACCGAAGCGCACCGCGTCGCTGATTCGCATGGTCTTTTCCATGAAGCTCAGGAAATCGGCCTGGGTCTGCGCCTCCACGTTCAGCCGCTCGGCGATGACTTTGGCGGTGGCCTTCGCCTGCGTAGGGTCCTTGAGCTTCACGGCAATCATGGATACCCGGCCCGGCACGCCCTCGGCCTTTTGCTGCACCTCCAGCGGCAGAAAAATCATGTTGTCGGCCAGCCCCGTGTCGCCCTTGAGCACGCCCACCACCTTCACACTGGCGCGGCGGTTGAGGTTGAGGGTGCTGCCCAGGCCCAGGTGCAGGTTCTGAGACGCCTTGGCCCCGACGACCGCCACGTTCGCCTGCTCGTCGCCGGGCCGCAGCAGCCGCCCCTGCGCGCCCTGCACCGTCGGAAACACCGCGCCGATGCCCTGTGCGGGTGGCAGGCTGTACAGAATCACGCTCTGCGACGGGTCAAAGCCGCCGCGCACCGTCATCATCACCGGGGTCACGGTCTTGATGCCGAGTTCGGGCGCGAGTTTTTCCAGGTCGCCGGTCAGGCTCTGCGGCACGTTGGGCGTGAGCGACATGCCCTGCGTCAGCCCCGTCAGGCTCACCTGAATATCCGGCCCGATGCCGCTGAGCTGCTCGGCGAACACCTTGCGGATGCCCTCGCCGAGCGAGAGAAAGACCACCATGCTCGCCACCGCCACCGTGATGCCGAGCGTGGTCAGCGCCGTCCGCACCCGGCGCCGGGTCAGCCCGCGCCAGGCGAGTTGCCACAGGTCCGCCGTCTTCACCGTTGTGCCCTCATGGGATCAGGCTAGCGGCTGGGGCCGGTGACAAATAGGAGGCCAGCCGACGCTGTGGCGTGCTTAGAGCATTTGACACAAGAATGTTTTGCATTTTTGACCCTCTACCTTGATGGGAGAGGGCCTTGCGAAGCAAGGGGTGAGGGTGTCTTTTTCTGTCAAATGCTCCAGCCGTCATTCTTGCTCGGTCACCCCACCCCCGCCCACCGCCCACACGCGGGTCGCGGTCCGTTCCAGCAGGCGGCGGTCATGCGAGGCGAGCAGCACCGTGCCGGGAAACGCGAGCAGCAGGGCTTCGAGCGCCTCAATCATCGGCAGGTCGAGGTGGTTGGTCGGCTCGTCGAGCAGCAGGACCTGCGCCCGCGTCACGCTCAGGCGGGCGAGGCTCAGCCGGGTGCGCTGCCCGCCCGAGAGCGTGGCGAGGGCGGCCAGCGGGCCGGGCAAGCCCACCTGTGCGGCGATTTCGTGCAGTTGGTGTGGCGTGAGCGCCGGGTTGGCGTCCAGCAGGGCGCCCCCCACCGTGCCCAGCCCGCGCAGTTCCTCGCCGTGTTGCCCGGCCACGGAGCGGGTCAGGCCGGCGCCCCAGGTCACGGTGCCGGTGTGGGGCAACTCGCTCAGCACGGCCCTGAGCAATGTGCTTTTGCCGCCGCCGTTGGGGCCGGTCAGGGCGACTCTGTCACCGCGCCGGACGTGCAGATTGACACTGCTCAGCACCTCCTGTCCCTCGCGGGTTACACCGAGGTCACGCACCGTCAGCACCTCCTGCGGGCCGGGCGGTAGCGGGGGGAGGTCAAGGGTGAGGACGCGGCGGTCGTCGAAAGGTTTGGCGACCGCCCCGGCGTCCAGCCGTTCGAGTTGCCGTTCCATACTCCGCGCTCGCCCGGCCAGTGTATTGGCAACGTCTTGAGCCTTATTCTTGGCGGTCAGCAGCGGAACGTTGCCGGCGCGTTGGTGGCTGAACTTGTCGGCGCTGCGTCCGGCGGACTTCAAACGGCTTTTTTCCTGTTCCAGCGCCGCCCGTTTGCGCTTGTACGCCGCGTAGTCGCGCTGCTGCGCTTCTCTTAGGGTCGCCTTGAGTTCCATCGCCGCGCTGTAGTTGCCGGGATAGACCGTCAGGGCGCCGCGTTCGAGTTCCGCCGTGTGGGTCGCGACCGCGTCCAGAAAAGCGCGGTCATGGCTGGCGAGGATGAACGCCGCCCCAGCCGCCGCCGCCGCCAGAATCCAGCCTTCCAGCCACGCGGCGCCGTCCGCGTCGAGGTGGTTGGTGGGCTCGTCGAGCAGGTACAGGTCGGCGGGAGAGAGCAGCAGCCGGGCGAGCATCACCCGCCGCAACTGCCCGCCGGAAAGCTGCCCGGCGTCGGCCCCGGCGTCGAGGTGCAGTCCGGCGAGCACGCCGTTTGCCCGCGCCCCGAAGTCGTAGCCCCCGGCGAGGCGGTAGCGCTCCTCGGCGTCGGCAAAGGCAGTCAGGGCGGCGTCGCTGCCCTCAGAGAGCCGCTCCGTCGCCTGTTCAAAAGCAGTCCGCGCCCCGCGCAACTCGGGCGGGGTCACGGCATTCAGCACATGGCCCGCGCCGAGGTCGGTGTGTTGGGTCAGCAGGCTCACGCGGCCCGTGCGCGTCACATGGCCCGCGTCGGGCGCGTCGAGGCCCGCCAGCACGCGCAGCAGCGTACTTTTGCCGCTTCCGTTTTCTCCAATCAGGGCGAGGCGTTCGCCCGCCGCGAGGTCGAGCGTCACTCCTGCAAAAATCGTCTGGTCGCCGTATCTCCGGGCAACCTCTCTGGCACGCAACATGTTTTCTCCCAGCAAAGTCAGGCCCGCTGCCCGCAAGAGGCGGCAGGCGGCATCAACCGTCAAGACTGGGTCAGAAGCGCAAGAAAGGAAGTCCTTTGAATGAGCGAAGGCCAGAGCACCGGGGAGCCCGGAGTCAGCCGCAGCATAGCCGACCCGCTGTTCCGGAAGCGGGAACGAAGTTCTTACACCCGGTCCATTGAATTTGTGTAAAGAGAAATCTAATCTAAGGAAGTCCACACAATTTCGCCGCCGGGCGCGCGGGGCTTTGGCCGCCTGTCCGCCTCTTCTTTTTTTCCCAGGAGGACTCTCATGACGGTTGCCCCGACGACCCACGTTCCCCCCGCGCGCCCTGCGGCGTACCGCGAACTCGTGCGCCAGCGCAACAGTTTCACAGTCGCCATGACGCTGACGTTTCTGGTGCTGTACTTCCTGCTGCCGCTGCTCGCCGGGTACAACAAACCGCTGATGGCGACCAAGGTGTTCGGCAACGTCACCTTCGGCTACGTGCTGGCC
The DNA here is from genome assembly GCF_000008565.1 of Deinococcus radiodurans R1 = ATCC 13939 = DSM 20539. Classification (GTDB taxonomy): domain Bacteria; phylum Deinococcota; class Deinococci; order Deinococcales; family Deinococcaceae; genus Deinococcus; species Deinococcus radiodurans. The sequence continues at coordinate 477,476 of NC_001263.1, forward strand.
TTCCTCGAATTCCTCATGGGCTGGGTAATGGCCGCGATTTACGTGCGTAAGGCGCGGACGTTTGACCGGCTGGCGCTGGAAGCCCAGGTGCCGGGGGGCGGGGCATGACCTTTCTGCTTGCGGCCCTGATCGTGCTCATTACCCTGGGCGTCACCTTCTGGGCGTCGTCGCGCAACACCTCTGCCGGAGACTTCTATGTGGCGGGCGGCAAAATCAGCGCCACCCAGAACGGCATCGCGATTGCCGGGGACTATATGTCGGCGGCGAGTTTTCTGGGGATTACCGGCCTCATCGCCCTGAACGGCTACGACGGCTTCATGTACTCGGTGGGCTGGTTTATCGCCTACCTGACGGTGCTGTTCATCGTGGCCGAGCCGCTCAGGAACCTCGGCAAATACACCCTCGCCGACATGCTGGTGTACCGCCTCAAAGACCAGCGGGTGCGCTTCTACGCGGCGTTTTCCACCATCACCGTGTCCACTTTCTACATGATCGCGCAGGTGGTCGGCGCCGGGTCGCTCATCTCGCTGCTCTCGGGCGGGCTGCTCAAGCCTACACTTGCTATTCCGCTCGTCGGCCTGTTGATGATCGTGTACGTGGTGGTCGGCGGGATGCTGGCGACGACGTGGGTGCAGATCATCAAGGCGATGCTGCTGATGTTCGCCACCATCGTGATGAGCGTGCTCATTCTCGCCCGCTTCGGCTTCTCGTTCAGCGACCTGCTCGGGGCCGCCACCGACAAGAACGGGGCCGCCTTTCTGGAACCGGGCCTGAAGTACAAAAACCCCCTCGACCTGATTTCGCTGTGCCTCGCGCTGGTGCTGGGCACCGCCGGGCTGCCGCACATCCTGGTGCGCTTTTTCACCGTGCCCACCGCGCAAGACGCCCGCAAGAGCGTGGTCGTGGCGATGGGCCTGATCGGCGCCTTTTACATCATGACCGCCCTGATGGGCAACGCCGCCAACGTGCTGGTCGGCAAGGACACCATCGTGGCCGCCAACCCGGCGGGCAACATGGCCGCGCCACTGCTCGCTCAGGCGCTCGGCGGGGGAGCCGGGACGCTCGGCGGCGAGTTCGGCCTCGCCTTTGTCACCGCTGTGGCCTTCGCCACCATCCTCGCGGTGGTCGCGGGCCTGACCATCAGCGCCAGCACGTCGTTTACCCACGACATCTACAACGGCGTGATGAAAGGCGGCAAAGCCAATGAGCAGGAGCAGTTCAAGGTCGCCCGCATGGCGACGGTCGCCGTGGGTCTGCTCTCCATCGTGCTGGGGCTGCTCGCCAAGGACCAGAACGTGGCCTTTCTGGTCGCGCTCGCCTTCGCCATCGCTGCCAGCGCCAACCTGCCGGTGATTCTCTACACCCTGTTCTGGCGCGGCTTCAACGCCAACGGCGCGGTGTGGGGCATCGTCGGCGGCCTCGCCGTGACCCTGGTCCTGATTGCGCTGAGCCCCAACATCATGAGCGTGGACCCGCCCGAAAAGACCACCGGACGCCACCCGGTGCAGCGCACGGCGATTTTCCCGCTGGAAAACCCCGGCATCGTCAGCATTCCCGCCGGGTTTGCCCTCGCTGCCCTGGGCGCCCTGCTCGGCAAACGCCGCCCGGAAGACGAGCGGAACTTCGAGGAAATGCAGTACCGCGCGTACACCGGGGCCGGCATGGACGGCACGGTGGCGGCGCACGACTGATACGAATTGCGGTTGAATCGCTCAGTTTGAGCGATGAAATCCGACTTGTAAAGCTGCAAAGCAGAGCGGAGCGAGTAGCAAAAAATACGTGCTGCGGGAAATGGACTAAAACCCGGCGCTTTTCCGGGTTTTAGGGAATTGGACGCAGTACGTATGAAGCTGGCCGCAAGTTGGGCGTGTGGACGGTCCCCCTTCCGGTGTGGAGGGGGACTTTTTTGGCGCAAACTCCCCCTCGGCTCATCTCCGCTGCTACCTTTTTCCCATGTCCACTCCCATTCCTGCCATGCAAGCGGCGCTCGCTGCCACCGACCTCGACGGCTGGCTCGTCTACGACTTTCAGGGCCTCAACCCCCACGCCCGGCGGGTGCTGGGCATCGGCGACGACGTGTTTCTGACCCGGCGCTTTTTCGTGTGGGTGCCGCGTGCGGGCCGCGCCGTCGTGCTGCACAACCACATCGAGGGCGGCAACTGGAACCGCATCACGCAGGAGTGGGACGCCGAGCTGCGGCCCTTCGGCTCGCACGCCGAACTCGACGCGGCGCTGCGCGGGGTGGTGTCGGGGCAACGGTTGGCGATGGAATACAGCCCGAACGGAGCCGTGCCCTACGTGAGCCGGGTGGACGCGGGTACGCTGGAGCGGGTGCGGGGGGCCGGGGCCGCCGAGGTGGCGAGCAGCGCCGATTTGCTGCAAGCCTTTCTCGTCTGGACGCCCGACGACCTCGCCGCCCACCGCCGCGCCGCCGCGCTGCTGATGCGGGCCAAAGACGACGCCTTCCGCCTGATTCATGACCGCCTGCGCGCGGGCCAGAGCGTGACCGAATGGGAAGTGCAGCAGCTCATCATGGACCAGATTCGGGCGGCGGGAATGCAGGCCGGGCACGACGTGAACGTGAGTTTCGGGGTCAACGCCGCCGACAGCCACTACGAGCCGAGCGAGCAGCGCAGCGCGACCCTGCACCCAGGCGAGTGTGTTCTGATTGACCTGTGGGCGCAGGAGCCGGGCCGCCCCTTTGCCGACGTGACCTGGGTGGGCTTCGCGGGTGAGCCGGGCACCGAATACCTGGACGCCTGGCAAGCGGTGCGCGCGGCCCGCGAAGCGGCGCTGGAGCTGCTGCGCTCGCGCTTTGTCGCCGAGGGCTACGGGCGCTTGCAGGGCTGGGAACTCGACCGCGCGGCGCGCGACGCGATGGGGGAGAGGTGGGCGCCGCACTTCCTGCACCGCACCGGCCACGACCTCGGCGTGCAGATTCACGGGGCGGGCGCCAACCTCGACGACTACGAAACCCGTGACACCCGCACGCTGACGCCGGGGCTGTCCGTCACGGTGGAGCCCGGCACCTACCCCGCTGCCGCTTCTCCTTCTGGTCAGGGGGGCTTCGGCATCCGCTCGGAGGTGGACGTGTACCTTGCTCCGGACGGCCCCGAAGTCACCACCGACCTGCAACAGGCGCCGTTTATCCTCGGCGTAGGCGACTGGGACGCGGTGCGGGCCGCCGGGTACGGGGAGCAATAAGAGCAAACGGGAGAGGGTGGAGAGTTAATCGCTCTCCACCCTCTCCGCTTTACTTATGGCCTCGGCGGCAGCGTCAGCTCGGGCGGTAGCCAGGGGTTGGTGCTGTCCTGCGGGGTCGGGGTGGTGGGCTCGGTAGGCGTGGCCGAGTCGGTGGGATCCGGAGCCGTGGTATCCGGCGCCGCGCCTGGAATGGGCGCCCAGGTGGCGTCACCGGACGGCGGCTCAGTGGGCGCGGAGTCGCTGGGCACCGGCTCAGTCGTCGTCGGGGGCACGTCGGGCAGCGGGTCGCTGACGGGGGGCTCGTTCGTCGGCGGTTCGCTCGTCGTGTCGCCCCAGGGCGTGGTCGTCGGGGCGGCGGGCTCAGTGGGCGCCGTGGCCGGCACGTTCGGGATGGGAGCGCTCGGCGGGGTGATGTTTGCCGGGGCAGCGTTCGTCTGGTCCGTCTGCGGAGCGGTGCTGGGCTGCGGCCCGCTGGCGTGGTCGTCGCGGGCTGCGGCGGCTCGGGCGCGGTGACGGCGGGGGGCGTTGCGGKNCTCGTGGCGCGGCGGCTGCCGTCGTGGCGCACCGGGTCCTGGTCGGCGTTTTCGGTCAGGAAGGCCATGTTCAGGCGGTAATAGGTGCGGTAGACGATGCCCCCGGGCGGAATGAAGGTGGCCGTTTCCCGCCCGGCGAGGGCGCCTGCCGTGGCCGCCTGCCATACCGGGGTCGGCACCTCGCCGCTGTAGGCCCAGCTCGGCAGCGTGCCACCTTCCTGCTTGCCGACCCACACCGCGCCGCTTGTCAGTGGGGTCACGCCCGCGAACCACAGGTCCTTGACATCGTTGGTGGTGCCGGTCTTGCCGCCCACCTGCCAGCCGTCGATGCGGGCGCGGGTCGCCAGTCCGCCCTGGTAGGCGCTGAGGTCGTTGACCACGCCGCGAATCATGTCCAGTCCCAGCCACGCCACCCGCTTGTCCCACACCCGCTTGCCCACCGGGTCGGGGCGTTTGTAGAGCACCTTGCCCTGGGGGTCTTCCATGCGGCGCACGGCGCTCGGGGCGTAGTAGAGGCCGCCGTTGGCAAAGGGCGCGTAGGCCGCCGCCATTTGCAGCGGGCTGGCCTCCAGCGTGCCGATGCTCAGGCTCAGACCGCCGTCGCTCGGGGGGGTCAGGCCCAGCTCACGCAGTTTGGTTTCAAAGGTGGGAATGCCGAGTTCCTGCGCCATTCGCACGGTGGGCAGGTTGAGGCTGTGGTTGAGGGCGTAGCGCATGGACACGTACACGCCGGTCCAGGTGCCCGAGTAGTTTTTGGGCTGGTAGTCGCCGGCAATCGGGGCGTCCAGAACGGTGTCGCTCTGCTTCCAGCCCTTTTCCAGCGCCAAGGTGTAGAGCAGCGGCTTGATAGAGCTGCCCACCTGTCGGCGGCTCTGGGTGGCATTGTTCCACTCGTTCGGGCGCCCCGAGCTGAGTTTCTGGCCGACGAGCGCGAGCACCTCACCGTTTTGCGGGTTGACCTGCGCCAGCCCCAGCGTGGCCCCGTCGGGCAATTGCGCCTGCTGACTCGCCCGCTCGGCGGCCTGCTGGGCTTGCAGGTCCATGCCGGTGAAAATCTTGCCGCCCCGGTACAGCGTGCCCTTGCCGACCTTGCCCGCAAGTTCGCGCTCGACTTCTTGCAGGTAGGAGAGGTAACGGTACTGCTGGCCCTGCGGCGTCATGCTCGCCAGGTTCTCGGCGAGGCGCTCGGGGCGCTCCAGTACGGCGCTGCGCAGGGTGCCGTCGGTCTTCCAGCCCAGGCGCCAGCCCGCCGGGTAAATCGGGGTGATCCACGCCTGCTCGGCCTGCTGCTTGGTGATTTGCCCGTCTTCTACCATGCGTGAGAGCACCGACTTCATCAGCGGGCGGTAGGCGATGAAGTCTTTGTAGCGGCGGTTGGGCGCGGGAATGATGGTCGCCAGATACACGCTCTCGGCGAGGTTGAGGTCCCAGGGTTCTTTCTTGAAATACGCCCGCGCCGCCGCCCCCGCGCCGATGATGTCCTGCGGCCCGCCGTCGCCCCAGTAGATGACGTTGAGGTAGGCATTGAGAATCTGGTCTTTGTTGAAGCGCCGGTCCACCTGATACGCCAGCACCGCTTCCTTGAACTTGCGCTCGGCGGTGCGCGCCCCCCCGAGGTCGGAGAGCAGCGTGTTTTTCACGACCTGCTGGGTGATGGAGCTGCCGCCTTCCAGGTCGTTTCGCAGCAGGCCCTTGAGCAGCCCGCGCGTGACCCCGATCACGTCCACTCCTTTGTGGGTGTAAAAGCGCCGGTCCTCACTCGCCACCACGGCTTTTTGCAGCCAGGAGCTGATCTGCTTGGGCCCCAGCAGCTCGCGGTTGACGTTGGTGCCGCTCGCCAGGCTGGGGGTCAGCGTCCCGATCAGTTCTCCCCGGCGGTCAAAGACCCGCGTCTGTCCGCTGAAGTTGATCACGTCCAGGTCCGAGACTTCGGGCAGGTCGCGCCCCCACATCAGCCACATGCCGCCGAAGGTCAGCCCACCCGCCAGCAGCACCACGCCGATAAGGGTGGGCAGGCACCCGCAGCCCCGCGCTGTCTGCGGAGGCGGGCGTCTACGGGGCGTGCCCTGCCCTGGCCCCGGTGCCGGGGGTGTCGGCGCGGGCGGGTTCGGGGCGGGGACAGGGGTGGGCGCCGGAGGCTGACCCTGGGACGAGCGCGACATACCTGCACAGCATAGACGGCGAATCTGAAGGTTGCGTCCGACCTTTGGTTGAGACGCGGGGCCTACGCCCGTGCTGGGGAGTGGGGCAGCGGCGCCCTTCTCCCACCCTGTCCCCTGTTACCAGTCCCCTGCTACCATAGGCCCCGTTCCCGCGCCCGGCGGAGGTAAACCACCATGACCCAAGCCCTGACCCCGACTGTTTCCAACACTGCTCAACCCGACCCGGCCCGCCTCCTGGCCCCCATCGTGCGGCAGGTGGGGCAGGCCATCGGGGATTACCGGATGATTGAGCAGGGCGACCGGGTGATGGTGTGCCTGTCGGGCGGCAAGGACAGCTATACGCTGCTCGACGTGCTGCTGCACCTGCAAAAGAAGGCGCCGATTGACTTCGAGGTGGTGGCGGTCAATCTGGACCAGGGCCAGCCGGGGTTTCCCAAGGACGTGCTGCCGCGCTACCTGACCGCGCTCGGCGTGCGGCACGACATTCTGACCGAGGACACCTACAGCGTGGTCAAGGAAAAGACGCCCGAGGGCAAGACCACCTGTAGCCTGTGCAGCCGCCTGCGCCGGGGCATCCTGTACCAGCACGCCCGCGAGATCGGCGCGACCAAGATTGCGCTCGGGCACCACCGCGAGGACATTCTGGAAACCCTGTTCATGAACATGTTTTTCGGAGCCCGCCTCAAGGCGATGCCGCCCAAGTTGCAGAGCGACGACGGCACCAACGTGGTCATTCGCCCGCTCGCCTACGTCGCCGAGGCCGACATCATCCGCTACGCGCAGGCCCGCGAGTTTCCCGTCATTCCGTGCAATCTCTGCGGCGCTCAGCCCAACCTGCAACGCAAAGTCGTGGGCGACATGCTTGAAGGCTGGGAGCGCGAGCATCCGGGGCGGCTCAACAACATCCTGCGCTCGCTGACCCGCGTGACGCCGAGCCACCTGCTCGACCGTGAGCTCTACGATTTTGCGTCCCTCAGCGTGACCCCGGCGCAGGGTGACACCGGCTTCGATGCCGAGAGCTTCCCTGAGCGCGAGTTCATGGCGGGGCTGAGCGAGCTGAGCCTGTTGCAATAGTCCGTTTGCAAAGTCGGTCTGGATGCCCCCTCACCCCTTGCTTCGCAAGGCCCTCTCCCACCAGGGTAGAGGGTCAAAAGCATATTTATTTTCTTACTCGCAATTCTTCCGCTCCCGCCCCGAATCGTTCGCGCAGGAAGCGGCCCTGGGTGAGCAGGCGGTCTGCGGCGGCGTGGTCGCGGCGCAGGGCTTCGTGGACGCCGTCGGTCATCAGGGCGAGTTGCTCGTCGAGCAGTTGCTCGGGGCTCTGACCCTGCGCGGTGAGCTGGCGCCGGGCGCCGTCGGTCAGGTGCAGGTAGGCCCGCAGGGTGTCGGGCAGATAACTCTGGCGCGTCTGGGCGAGCAAAAAGCGGGTGCGGGTGTCGGCGCTGCTGCCCTCGCTTAGGCCGTCGTGGACGAGACACAGCAGCTCCCAGGCGTGGCGGCGAGCCGGCTCGGGAAGGGCGAGCAGTAGAGATTCGCTCACGGGTTCAGCAGGGGCTACCGGGTCGGGCAGCATCGGGGAAGCCGCCGGGCCGGGGAGCGGGGGCTGCTGGCGCTGCCGTTGCTGGTCCCGGTAAGTGACAAACCCGATGACACCGAAGACCACCAACAGAATCAGCACTGCGCCCATAGCTCTATCCTAGCGTTCAGGGCTGCCCCGCGCCGTTGCCGTTCTGACCATTGGCGTTCGCGGCGCGCCCGAGGTCTTGCAGGTTGAGCAGGAAGTTGCCGTCGGCGGGCAGCATCACGGTCTGGATGCCGGGCGAGAGCTTTTCGGCCACCGTGAGCTGAATCAGTTGCGGGTTCTCGCGCAGGGCCTTGCCGCGCAGCGAGAGCGCCTCGGCCTCGCCGCGTGCGGTGGCGACTGCCGCCTTCGCCTTGCCCTCGGCGTCCACGACCGCCTGCTGCGCCGAAATCTGGGCCTGTTGCAGCCGGTTTTTTTGCACGGCGACCTGCTGCTCGGCGGTCTGCTTTTCCTCGATGGCCTTGGCGACCGAATCGGGAATCTTGAGTTCGCGCAGCAGCACCGAGTCCAGCATGAGGTTGTTGCGGCTGAATTCTTCGCGCAGGGCCTTGGTGACGCTTTCTTCCACCTGTTTGCGCTCGGTGGAAATCAGCTCGGCGGCCCCGAATTGCCCGATGGCGTCGCGCACCTTGCTTCTGACCTGGGGCCGGATGACCGTGCGCTGGTAGTCGTGCCCGAGCTGCTTGTGCAGCGCCGCCGCCTGGTTGCGGTCGATGCGGTACTGCACCGTCACCTCCGCCGTGATGCCCAGCCCTTCCTTGGAGCGGGCATTGATGGCACCCTCGTCGCCGTCGCGCGCGGTGTTCGAGAGCGTCACTTCCTGCAAGCGGGCGTCGTAGAGGTTGAGCTGCTGTATTCCCGGCACCACGAAATGCACGCCTTCTTGCAGGGTGCTGAGCTGGCCGCTGAGTTTGTTGAAGCCGACGCCCACGAATCCCGCCGGCACCACCCGCACGCTCTGAAACAGCAGCACGGCGGCGAGTGCGAGCCCCCCGAGCAGCAGGGCGCGGTTGGTGGTCAGGCCGGGGCCGCTGGGACGAACACCCGGCACTCGCTGGCGCTTGGGGTTCGCGTTGTCTGGCGTCGTGTTGTCGGGGCGCTGGGTCATGCCTCCAGTACGCGTGGGCCGGGAAAAAAGTTCCGTCTACTCGGCGGCGTCCAGGTACACCCAGCGCCCATCAAGCTGCACGAAGCGGCTGCGTTCGCGCATGTTGTGGGGCTGCCCGTCCGGGCCTTTCATGCTCGCCGTGAACTCCACCTCGTCGCCCTCCGCGCGGTGAATCCGCAGGCCGGTGTACTTCACGCCGTCGTTGAGGTCGAGTTCGGCGGGCACGGTGTCCGGGTGCCACGTTCGGCGCACGTAGTCGGCGTCGGCCAGCGCGTAGGCCGCGTAGCGCGAGCGCATCAGGGCTTCGGGGGTCGGCGCGTCCCGCTCGCCGGTATGAAACGGCTGACAGCAGGCGGCGTAGCTGCGCCCACTGCCGCAGGGGCAGGGCTTGAAGGGAGGCCAGAACTGGGGGCCAGTAGGACGGGACATGGGGGGATGGTAGTGGGGAGACCGGGACAAGGCAAAGGGCTGTCCCGGAGGCGCTGGACTGCGCTCCATTCCGGCGCAGTCGGCAAAGAGCGGCTCAGACCCGGCAGCCGACTCGCCAGGTCAGGTAACGCTGATACACGGCTGGGTCGAAGACGTTCTGATAATCGGCTCGACTGATCTTTTTTTCGCACTCCAGCTGCATCAGGAGATAAAGCGTGCTTTCGGCCTCGCCCTTGTCGTTCTTGACCGCCGCGAGCCGCCGTTTGAGGAAGGTAGCGGCCAGCTTCGGCTGGGCAGGAAAACCGGGGTGATCATCGGCCAGGACCAGGGCCATCTGGACCCACATGGCCGAATTGTCCGTACGCCGGGCCATCTCCAGCGCCCTGGAATAATCGTGTGAGTCGAGATAAATACCCATCAGCCAGTCCAGCGCCGTGGTGTCTTTGGGCTCGAGCTTCAGGATTTCTTCCAGGTAGGCGCGGGTCTGCTTGGCGCTGGGCTGGAAACCGGGCAGACGGAAGTCTTCGCGTTCCGGGTTGGTCTGCCGCGCCAGTTCCAATGCCGCTTCCGCTCTGACGCTGCCGCCGGAATGCTGGTAGGCCCGCTGAAGATAACGGGCGGCCAGCCTGGGGTTCTTTGGCTGACCGAGCAAACTGTATTCGTACACGTTGAACAGAAACAGCTCTGCGCTGGCAAATTTCTGGTCGGCGGCCTTCGTGTACCACTGCATGGCTACCCGGGCGTCTTGTGGGGTCCCCTGACCAGTCGTAAAGAGGTCGTAGGTCCGGGCATACATGAACTGCGCCAGGGGGTCGCCCGCTTTGGCCCGCGCGGCGAGCTTGGTCCGCCACCCTGGAAGTCGCTGCACCTCTACCTTGCCCAGCCCGACATCCAGCACCCTGGCAAAAGCCTGCGCTTCGGCTGGGGTGATGCGGGTGGTCAGCGGATACTTCGCCGCCTGACCCGGCAGTGGAAAAGTGGTCTGCGCCGAGGCAAACCCGGAGAGACACAGTGCCAGGAGCAGCCGTTTCATGGCCTCAGGGTAAGTGAAGACTGACCGGCGCGGCTTAACGGTGGGGCGAGGGCTGGAGCAGCGGCAGAGTGGAACGCTCTTCTCTAACCACCCCAGAGCAAGCCCGCTGACTCCGCTCAGCGGGCTTATGCTGTCTCTCATGTCTGCTCCCAGCTCCCCGCGCGTGACCCGCATTGCCCCCAGCCCCACCGGCGACCCGCACGTCGGCACGGCGTACATCGGGCTGTTCAACCACACCCTCGCCCGCCAGAGCGGAGGCCGCTTCATCCTGCGGGTGGAGGACACCGACCGCAACCGCTACGTCCCCGACAGCGAAAAACGCATTTTCCAGATGATGCAGTGGCTGAACCTCACCCCCGACGAAAGCCCGCTGCAAGGCGGTCCCAACGGGCCTTACCGCCAGTCCGAGCGCTTCGACCTCTACGGCGACTACGCCCGTCAGCTCGTGCAGAGCGGGCACGCCTACTACGCCTTCGAAACGTCCGATGAACTCGCCGCCCTGCGTGAGGAAGCGCAGAAGGCCGGGCACGTCATCGCCATTCCCAGCCGTGACTTGGGCGCGGCGCAGGCGCAGGCGCGGGTGGACGCGGGCGAGCCGGCGGTCATTCGCCTGAAGGTGGACCGCGACGGCGAAACGGTGGTCAACGACCTGCTGCGCGACCCCATCCACTTTGCCAACAAGGAAATTGACGACAAGGTGCTGCTCAAGGCCGACGGCTTTCCCACCTACCACCTCGCCAACGTGGTGGACGACCGCTTAATGCAAGTCACCCACGTGGTCCGCGCCGAGGAGTGGATTACCTCCACGCCTATTCACGTACTGCTTTACCGCGCCTTCGGCTGGCCGGAGCCCGTGTTCGCGCACATGCCGCTGCTGCGCAACGCCGACAAATCCAAGATTTCCAAGCGCAAGAATCCCACCAGCGTGGAGTGGTACCAGAACCAGGGTTTCCTCCCCGAAGCGATGCTCAACTTTCTGGCGACGATGGGCTGGACGCACCCGGACGGCCAGGAAATCTTCGACCTCGCCGAGTTCGAGCGGGTCTTTCGTCTCGAGGACGTGACGCTCGGCGGCCCGGTCTTCGACCTCGCCAAGCTGCGCTGGTACAACGGCAAGTACCTGCGCGAAGTACTGAGCGAGGACGACGTGGCGCGGCGACTGCACGCCTTCCTGATGCAGAACAAAGTCACGCTGCCCAGCGTAGACGGCCCGCAGGACCCTTACTTCCGCGCCGTCACCCACCTGATGATTCCCCGCCTGGAAGTCTTCGCCGACTTCATGGACAAGACGCTCTACTTCTGGTCCGAGGATTACCCGGTGAACGAGAAGGCGCAGAAAGCCATCGACGCGGGCAAAGAGTTGCTGCCTGAGCTGGCCGCCCGCCTCAAGAACCTGCCGACCTTCGATGCCGCGAGCATCAAGGAGATGTTCCACGCCTACGCCGAGGAAAAGGGCCTGAAGATGGGTAAAGTGATGCCCCCCATCCGCGCCGCCGTCGCGGGCACGATGGAAAGCCCCGACCTGCCGGAGATGCTTGAAGCGCTGGGCCGCGAGCGCGTGCTGGCGCGGGTGGAAAAAGCCGCCCGCTGACCGCGAACAGGGAAGAGGGTGGAGAGTCGAGGGTCCGTCTCTCCGTTCTCCACCCTCTCCTTTTTCGCTCGGCGCCCTCAGCGCAACTGCGCGGTGCAGCCGCCGAACTCGCTGCCCGAGAGCAGCAGGCGGCCCGTCAGGCGGGTGGCGTTGGGCGTGGCATTTTCCAGGCGGCAGTCGTAGTCGGTGCCATTTTCCGACCAGTAGAAGTCGAGGCGCTGGCCCAGGCGGTTGAGCGACACGGCGGGAAACAGGGTCGTGCCCTCGGGCGCCCGGCCCCGCTGCGCGGCGAGCAGTCCGGCGGCGTCGAGGTTGCTGTAGACGCCGGGCGCCGTCTCGAAAATCTCGGTCAGCCGGAACGTCATCCGCGAGCCGACGGCGAGGCTGCCGCCCTCCACGTCCCAGGTCTGCCCGGCGGCGAGCGGCGCCGAGGGAGCCGGAACGGGCGTCCGGTCGGCGCGGCTCAGGGCGTTGAAGGTGGGCGCGCACGACGGGAGCAGCGCGGCGCAGGCGAGCAGCGGCAACAGTTTGTTCATAGGCCGAACTGTAGCCCAGCCACCTGGGGAGCGGATAAGAAGGTGACGCAGCGCCATCTCCACTCAGCACCGCACCCACTCAGCGCAGCACCCGCGCCGGCTCGATGCCCGCCGCCCGCCGGGCCGGAATCAGCGCGGCGAGCAGCGTGGTCACCAGCCCCACGGCATTGACCCACAGCAAATCCTGCCAGCGCACCTGCACCGGCAGCGCGGTGATGAAGTACAGGTCGCCCGGCAACTGAAAGGGCCGCACCGTGAAGTACGCGGCAATGCCCAGTCCCAGCAGGTTGCCGAGGGCGAGCCCGGTCAGGCCCAGCACCATGCCCTCGGTCACGAAGGTCCGCACGATGACGCCCTGCGTCGCCCCGATGGCCCGCAGAATGGCGATTTCCTGCGTCTTCTCGAACACGGCGAGCGTGAGCACGTTGGCGATGCCGAAGGCCGCCACGATCACGATCAGGAACACCACGAAGGCGATGACCCGCTTTTGCAGTGCGAGCTGGTCGAGCAGCGTGCCGTAGATGTCCTGCCAGGGCAGCGCCGCGTAGGGCTGGCTCCCGGTCAGCGCCATCCCCACCTCGCGGGCCTGCTCGGGGTCGTGCAGCCGCAGCTGGTAGCCAGTCACGTTGCCGGTCTGCTGAAGACCTTGCAGTGTACCCAGACTGGTAAAGGCGTAGGCCGAGTCGATCAGGTAATTGCCGGTGGTAAACACCCCCGCCACCTTCAGTTCAGTGCGCCGCTGCTGCGAGTTGAGCAGCCGCACCGTGTCGCCGGTAAAGGCGCCTACCGAGCGGGCGAGCGCTGCGCCGAGCAGCACCTGCCCCGGTCCCAGCGCCGCCAGCGTGCGGCTCTCGGCGGGCGGCAGTTGCAGCACCTGCGCGGCGGCGGGCGTCACCCCGAACAGCGTGGCGAAATCCACCCCGGCGTCGCGGCCCTGCTCGGCGGGGCGGGTGAGCAGTCCCTTATCGGCCAGAAAGGGGGTAAAGGCCTCCACCCGCCTGTCGGACCGAATGAGCCGTTCGAGGTCAGGGCTGGGGGGCCGAGCGGTGTACGAGTTGAGGCTGAGGTGCGGACTCGCCCGCAAGGTGGCGTCGACGAGCGCCCCGGAAAAGCCGTTGGTGAGGCTCAGCGCGGCGATGAGGACCATCACGCCCACCGCGATGCCGAGGACCGTCAGCAGGTTCTGGGTGCGCCGCCGCCCCAGGTGAGCGCGGGCGAGCAGCCACGAAAAGGCAGCGGGTCGGGAGGCGGGAGGCGGAGCAGACATGCAGGGCCGAGGCTAGCGCAGCCGGGCGTCCGAGGGCGAGAAGCCGAAAAAGCCCCGACCCGCCGCCGTCATGCAGAGCGGCGCAGGCCAGGGCCAGTGGACTGAGGCTCAGCGCAGAGCGGTAATCCGCACCGTGCTGGTGCCGAAGCTGATGGCGTCGCGGTAGGTGGGCATCCAGATGTCCACCTGATTGGTCTTGCGGGGGTGCATGGTGTCTTCGACGATGAACACGCGTCCGGCGAAGTTGTAGCGGCCCGAGAGGTCCTGAATGGTCACGCGGGTGCCGTAGGGAAACACGCGCAGCAGGTCACGCGACAGCGCCACCACGCCGGGGCGGGTGCGGGTGCCGGTGGCGGTGATGTGGGGGGTGCCGTCGGTCTGGCTCGACAGGCTGTTGTACGCCGTTGCCTTAATGACCAGGCTGCGGCCCGCACCGCGCGAGGCGCCGAGCAGGTCACTGACGACCGGGGTCGCGGCGGGGATTTCGGCGGTCACAGCGGGCGTAAAGGTGCTTTGGCCTTCCGGCGTGGCGAACTGCGCGGTGGCGGTGGTCAGGGACAGCAGACTCAGGGCGGCAGCAGACAGCACAAACTTCAGGGGGTTCGACATCGGTTCTCCTCTGGGACCGGCCTCAGCACGGGGCCCCGGCCAAACGGCCTTGGTTCTCTTGATTCAAAGTTCCCGGCAGGCGCCGCGCTGTATTGCTCCGGCGGCGCTCTGACCGCTTTGCCCGGTTCGTGGGCCGGAAACGAAACTCCTTTTCCGGCCTTCCCGCCATCACTACCTGCGGCCCTTCAGGCAAAGAACTGCACCAGATGAGGGTAAACAGTCCAAATAAGGGCTTTCTGAGAAAAGTTGCCTGCTGACTCACTTTTGCCAGGGTACCTTTGCCCCTTTTTCTCAGAATCGAGTGGAAAGTCCGTCTCCTGCTCACTCCCTGAGATGAGGAAGACGACAAGCCGGCAGCCCCTTTCCTCATCTGAGAGGAGGGGAACTTTCCGGAAATCAGGAGTCAATTGTGGGCAATGCTGGAATGCAAAAGTGACGTTGGTCGCAGGCTGGGCCGTTCTGAGCACTCGACTGACTGCCAGCTTGAGCTGGAGCAAAGGCGATCAGGGAGCCGTCAGCCCCGAATCTGGAAAATCACATCTTTCCCATCTGGAGGACGCTGCTCTGAGCGGTTATTGCCTCCGCCGCCACCCGCACCGCCCGCGTGATTTCGCTTTGCGGCAGGTAGGGGAGAGGTGGCCGGTCCGCCGGCACCGCGAGGGCCACCGCCGCGTTCGCCGGGACGTGCAAAAAGCCGCACGGCACCGCGCCGCGCCCGTGTTCACGCAGCCAGTGCAAGGCGTGGTAGAGCACGAAGTTGCAGACATACAGCCCCGCCGAGTTGGAAATGTCACCGGGAATCTCGGCCTCGCGCCACGCCGCCAGAATCGCCCGCAGCGGCAGCGTGGCGAGGTAGGCGGCGGGGGCGTCCGGCTCAATCGGCTGGTCCCGGTAGGTCTGCCCGGCGTTGTCGGGAATCTGGAAGTCCATGACCCCGACCCCCACCCGCTCGAGCGTCACCTGGGGCCGCCCCGCCGCGAGGCCGGTGAGCAGCACCGCGCCGGGGTCCTGTTCGCTCAGCAGCCGTGTCAGCGCCGCCCCCGCCGCGTGGGGTTCCACCGGCAGCAGCGCCGAGTGAACGCCCCAGCCGCCCGGCAGCTCCAGCCCGTGCAGCTCTTGCGCCGCCTGGGCGCTCGGGTTGTCGGGGTGGGTGTGAAACGGCTCGAATCCGGTCAGCAGCAGCGTGGGCATGGGCGCAGCATACGAGACAGGTCGCCGAGCACGGGGTCACTTTAATTTTCACAGTGCTTTATTTTCATTCGGCGGGCAAGGGCTTCGCTCTAAGCTGTGACCCATGACGACTTCTACGCCTTCCAACCGCATCCTCGTGGTGATGTCGAGCGCGGCGCAAATCCCGCTGCAAGACGGCAAGAACCACAACACCGGCTACTTCCTCAACGAGTTCGGCGTGCCGGCCAAGCGTCTGACCGACGCTGGGTACGAACTCGTCATCGCCACGCCGCGCGGCAGTGTGCCCGGTATGGACCACAACAGCGACCACGATATGTTCTTCAAGAACAAGGAAGAACACAACGAAATCAAGGCCTTTGTGGGCGACGTGCTGAGCAACACGACCATTCAGACCACCGAGGCCGTCGCCGCCGAGGGCACCCAGGCCTACGCCGCGCTCTTTTTGCCCGGCGGCCACGCCCCCATGGCCGACCTGATGGCCGACCCCGCGCTCGGTGAGATTCTGCGGCAGTTCCACGCCGCCGCCAAGCCCACCGCGCTGATTTGTCACGCGCCCACCGCGCTGCTCGCGGCGCAGGCCGACCCCGTCGCCTTCCAGAAGGGTATGGAAGCGGGCGAGCAGCCCAGCGCGCAGGACTTCACCTACCAGGGTTACCGCGTGACGGTGTTCGCCAACGACGAGGAGGAGGCCACCGAAAAGACCTTCGAGGCCCCCATGCTGTACTACCCCGCCGACGCACTCACGCAGGGCGGCGCGCAGGTGGAAAACGGCGAGGCGATGAAGCCCAACGTGGTCCGCGACCGCGAGCTGCTCACCGGCCAGAACCCCTTCAGCGATGAGCCGTTCGTGGCGCAGCTCCTGGAGATGCTCGGCGGGGCGAAGGCGTGAGCCCGGTCAGCGTCCACGCGGTCCTGACCCCCAAACCCGAACACCTGACCGAAGTCGAGGCCGAACTGCGGACCATGGCCCGCGCCTCGCGCCAGGAAGAGGGCAACCTGCGCTACGACCTCGCCCGCGAGCGGACGGAGAGCGGCGTGCGGCTGCATATCAGCGAGCGCTACCGCGACGAGGCCGCCGTGCAGGCCCACCGCGACTCGGCGCACTACCAGGCCTACCGCGCCAAAGCCGGCGCGTGGCTGGCCGAGCCGCCGCAGGTCAGCGTGCTCGAAGAAGTAGACGTGGCGGGCTAAGTTTCTGCTGCCCCGGCAAGCCGCTCCCCGTGTGGGGGCGGTTTTTTCATGCCCTAGACTCCGGTGTTCGCCCCGGCTTTGGCCTATCCTCGCCCCATGCCCGAACTGCCGGAAGTCGAAACCACCCGCCGCAAAATCGAGCCGCTGCTGCGGGGCAAGACCATCGAGCGCATCGTCCACGACGCCCCGCACCGCTACCGCAACACCGAGCGGGCGCACGGGCGGCAGGTGCGCGGGCTGACGCGCCGGGGCAAATACCTGCTGCTGCACCTCGCGGCGGCGGACGCGGCAGAAGACGAGCCGCACGACCTCGAACTCATCGTGCACCTCGGCATGACCGGCGGCTTCCGGCTGGAAGAAGGGCCGCATACCCGCGTCACCTTCGAACTCGGCAGCGGCGAAAAACTGTACTTCAACGACCCCCGGCGTTTCGGTAAGGTGGTGGCGGTGGCGCCCGGCGACTACGCGTCCATGCCCACCCTCGCGGCGATGGGCCCGGAGCCGCTCTCTGACGACTTTACCGAGGCCGAATTCGTCGCGCTCGCCGCCCGCTGCGGCCCGGTCAAGCCCTGGCTGCTCTCGCAAAAGCCGGTGAGTGGCGTGGGCAACATCTACGCCGACGAGAGCCTGTGGCACGCCCGCCTTCACCCCGCGCAGACCCGATTGAACGCGGACGAAGCCGGGCGCCTGTACCGCGCCATTCGTGAGGTGATGGCCGCCGCTGTAGACAAGGGCGGCAGCTCGCTCGGCAACGGTGTAGGCAACTACCGCCAGCACGACGGCGAGGGCGGCGGCTTTCAGCACTCGCACCATGTGTATGGGCGGGCCGGTCAGCCCTGCGACCGCTGCGGCACCCCAATTGAAAAAATCGTGCTGGGGCAACGGGGAACCCATTTTTGCCCGGTGTGTCAACCCCTCAGAACAGACCGGAGCGCATGAAACGTGTCCTGATCGTCGGCAGTCCCGGCGCGGGCAAAAGCACCTTGGCCAAGACACTGGCGGCGCAAACGGGCCTGCCGCTCACCCATCTGGACGACCTCTCGTGGGAGCCGGGCTGGGTCCGGGTGGAGCAGACGGTGTGGCATGCGCGGCTGGGCCGGGCCATCGCTGCCGACGACTGGATTCTCGACGGCAACATCCTGACCACCTTGCTGCGGGTCGCCTACCGCGCCGACACCGTGGTTTATCTGTTGCCGCCGCGCTGGTTGTGTTTGTGGCGCATCTATCAGCGGGCCGCGATCGGGCAGTTTCCGCACGGCGAACGCTGGCAAGGCTGGCCCACCCGCGAACTGCTGCGCAGCTTGTGGCAGTTTCCCGCTCAGGCCGACTGGCAACTCGCCCAGCTCCGCACGGTGCCGGGCCTGCGGCTGGTCGTGCTCCGCAGCGACGCAGAAGCCCGTGCCTTTCTCGCCCGTCTGCCCGGAGGCTGGGCTACCCTCCACCCATGACCGACCTGACCTCCCTGCGCCTCTCCTACACCCGCGCCGAGCTGCGCCGCGAAGACCTGAACCCCGACCCGCTGCGGCAGTTTCAGGGCTGGTTCGAGGAAGCGCAACAAGCCGACCTCACCGAGCCCTACGCCCTGCAACTCGCCACAGCGGACGCGCAGGGCCGCCCCAGTGTCCGTACCGTGCTGCTGCGCGGCGCCGACGAGCGCGGGCTGACTTTCTACACCAACTACGAGTCGCACAAGGGCCACGACCTCGCCGCCAATCCGCAGGCCGAGGTGCTGTTTTACTGGGCCGAGCTGGAGCGGCAGGTGCGGGCGTTCGGCACGGTCAGCCGGGTGCCGGAGGCCGAGTCGAACGATTACTTCCACAAGCGCCCCCGCGAAAGCCAGCTCGCCGCCCACGCGAGTACGCCGCAAAGTGCGCCCGTCGAGAACCGCGCCGCCCTGGAAGCCAAGTTTGCCGCGCTGCACGAGCAGTTTCCCGAAGGGACGACTATTCCCCGTCCGGCCTTCTGGGGTGGCTACCGGGTGCAGGTGCAGGAGTGGGAGTTCTGGCAGGGCCGCCCCAACCGCATGCACGACCGCTTTCGCTACGCGCGTGACGGGGACGGCTGGCGGCTCGACCGGCTGATGCCCTGAGGGGACTGCAAGTGGCCCCAGGAAGACGATGTTTTTGTCTTGAGACCCTCTACCAAGGGGAGAGGGCCTTGCGCAGCAAGGGGTGAGGGGTCTTGCCATCACACCCCCTCGCTCCCTCTCCCAGTTCCGCGCCCCTTTTCTCGGCACCCACTACACTTTTCCCATGACCTCCTACACCCCCGAACGCCCCCTGCGGGTTGCCGTCATCGGCTCTGGCCCCAGCGGGATCTACGCCGCCGAAGCCCTGCTCAAGCAGACCGAGTTCCCGGTGGAGGTGGACGTGTACGACCGTCTGCCCACCCCTTACGGCCTGGTGCGCTACGGCGTGGCGCCCGACCACCTCACCATCAAGAGCGTGACCAAGGGCTTTGAAAAGACGCTCTCCGACCCGCGCGTGCGCTTTCTCGGCAACGTGGAATTCGGCAGGGAACTGAGCGCCGAGGACGCCCGCGCCCACTACGACGCGGTGATGTACACCGTGGGGGCGAGCAGTGACCGCCGCCTGAACATTCCCGGCGAGGACCTGCAAGGCTCAATGAGCGCTACTGAATTCGTCGCCTGGTACAACGGCCACCCCGACGCGGCGACCCGCGAAATGCTGCTCAGCGCCGAGGGCGTGGCGGTTATCGGCGTGGGCAACGTGGCGCTGGACGTGAGCCGCATCCTTGCCAAGACGGTGAACGAGTTGCGCGGGTCCGATATTGCCCCGCACGCTCTGCCGGTGCTGGAGCGCTCCAGCGTCAAGGACATCTACATCCTGGGGCGGCGCGGCCCGGCGCAGGCGGCCTTTACCACCAAAGAACTGCGCGAATTCGGCGAACTCGCGGGCGCCGAACCTGTGGTCAAGCCCGCCGAGGTGCAGCTGCGCGAGGAAGAAGAAGCGCAGGTCACCGACAACGTGAAGAAGAAGAACATCGAAGTTCTGCGCGACTTCGCCGTTCGCACCCAGGAAGGCAAGGAGCGCCGCGTCCACCTGCGCTTCCTGGTCTCGCCAGTCGAGATTCTGGACGACGGCGAAGGCCGCGTGGCGGGCCTGAAGGTGGAGCGCAACCGCCTCGACGAGCAGGGGAACGCGGTGGGCACCGGCGAGTACGAGACGCTGCCCGTGCAACTGGTGCTGCGCTCGGTGGGCTACCGGGGCGTGGCACTGCCCGGCGTGCCGTTCGACGACAGGCGCGGCGTGATTCCCAACGAGGAAGGCCGCGTGCAGGGCCGCCCCGGAGAGTACACGGCGGGCTGGATCAAGCGCGGCCCGAGCGGCGTCGTCGGCACCAACCGCAAGGACGCGACCGACACGGTGGCGCACCTGCTCAGCGACGCCCGCGAGGGCAAACTGCTCACGCCCGCGCACACGACCCGCGCCGAGGTGGACGCCCTGCTCGCCCAGAAGGGCGCCGACGTGTTCACCTTCGAGGACTGGCAGACCCTCGACGCCCACGAACTCACCCAGGGTCAGGCACAGGGCCGCCCCCGGCACAAGGTGGCGCGGCGCGAGGACATGCTGGGGTTACGCAAACGCTGAAGCCGGAAAGACACAGGGTAGGGGGTTGGGGCGTCAGGCTCGCTTCCCCCTGCTTTTAACCGACTACACTGCGCCCATGTCCCTCCTCGACATGATCGGTCCCGTCATGATCGGCCCGAGCAGCTCCCACACGGCGGGTGCTTGCCGCCTCGGGCTGGTGGCTCATCACTTGCTCGGCGAGGCTCCGAAAGACGCGAAAATCGGCCTGCACGCTTCCTTCGCCAAAACTGGACGCGGGCACGGCACGCACCTCGCGCTGGTTGCCGGGCTGCTCGGGTACTCGCCTGACGACCCCCGGCTGCCGCAGGCGTTCGAGCAAGCGCAGGCGGCGGGGCTGCATTTCGAGTTCGCCGACGTGGACCTCGGCGACGTGCACCCGAACACCGCCCACATCGTCCTGAAGGGCGAGACCCAGGAAGTCACCGTGCAGGGGAGCAGCACCGGCGGCGGCGTGATTCTGGTCACCCAGGTGCAGGGCCTCGGCGTGAATTTCAGCGGCGCGAGTCCCACCCTGCTGCTGCGGTACACCGACGCGGTGGGCATGATCGCCCGCATCGCCAGCTCCATCGCCGCCGCCGGGGTCAACATCGCCGCGCTGACCTGCACCCGCGCGGCGCGGGGTGGACAGGCACTGCTTGCCATCGAACTCGACGCGCCGCCTTCGCCCGAGGCCCTCTCCTTTATCGCGAGTTGGCAGGACGTGAACTGGGTGCGGCTGCTGCCCAAGCTGATGGACGGCTAAAAAGGAGCGGGGCCGCGAGATTCTTCCTCACGGCCCCGACAACAAAAAACCCCGCCGAGGCGGGGAACTTTGATTTGGTGGGCGGTATAGGACTTGAACCTACGACCCTTCGCGTGTGAAGCGAATGCTCTACCACTGAGCTAACCGCCCGTCTCTCACCAGAAGTGTGGTGGGCCCTGCCGGATTTGAACCGGCAACCAATCGGTTATGAGCCGACTGCTCTGACCGTTGAGCTAAGAGCCCGCTGTGCACGGTCTTTGCCCTTCGTCAAGGCGAGAGGAAGTGTAGCAGTGGCCTCCGGGGTTGTCAAACGCGCCGCCGGGGCGTGCAAAGCCAGACTCAGGACGTTCGGGTCGGGGAGCGCGGGGTACAGTAGGGCGCGTGACTGTGCCGCCCGCTGCCCCCGATCCCAATGCGCCGCCCCAGGGACCAGCTTCGCCCGCCCCCGCGCCCAGCCCGGTGCCCAAAAAGTCGCTCCAGGCCAATACCCTGATCGTGATGGCTGGGACGCTCGGCTCGCGGCTGTCGGGCATCGTGCGCCAGCAGGTCATCAACCTCTTCGACACCACGCTCACCGACGCCTTCAACGTGGCGATCAAGGTGCCCAACCTGATGCGCGAGCTGCTTGCCGAGGGCGCCCTCGTCAACTCGTTCATTCCGGTCTACAAGACGCTGGACGCCGCCGAACGCCGCAAACTCGCCCAGAGCTTCAGCGGGTTTTTGATCGCCATCAACCTGCTGCTGATGGCGCTCGGCATCTTCGCCGCGCCGTGGGTGGTGGGGCTGCTGACTTCGACCCACGCCAACATTGACCGCGCCATAGCGATCTACATGACGCAGCTCGTCATGCCTTTTCTCACGCTTATCAGTCTCTCGGCGGTGGCGATGGGGCTGCTCAACGCCGACGAGCACTTCCGCGAAAGCAGCTTCGCGCCCGTCGCCTTCAACATCGCCAGCATCATCGCGCTGTTGCTGCTGCCCAACAACGCGACCTGGCTCGCCTTCGGCTGGCTGATCGGCGGGGTGGCGCAACTGCTGGTGCAGCTCCCGGCGCTGCGGCGCTTTGGTCTGCTGCCTGAGCCGCGGCTGGGGGGTCACCCGGCGCTGGGGCGGGTGCTGAAGCAGATGGCGCCTTTTACCCTCACCGCCGGGGCGCGGCAATTTCTGAACCTATACGTGACGCGGCTGCTGACCGACGCCTCGCAGTTCAAGCCCGGCACCCAGACCGGCTACGCCAACGCCGAGGCGCTGTTTACGATGGCGAACGGCCTGTTCGTGGTGTCGCCCGCGCTCGCGGTGTTTCCGCGCTTTTCTCAGCACGCCGCCGAGGGCAACTGGAACGAGTTCCGCTCGCTGACCGCGCAGACCATTCGCACCAGCACCTTCCTCGCCGCGCCGGTGAGTGCGCTGCTGCTGGTGCTCGCGCCCTACGCGGTCAGCGTCTACAACCTCAAGTCCGGCTTCGACCCCAACCGCTTCGAGGCCGGGTCGGGCATTCTCGCCGGGTGGGCGCTGGCGCTGATTCCCTGGGCGCTCGTGACCATCCTGCTGCGGACCTTCTATGCCCGCGAGCGCACCCGCGAGGCGGTCACCGTCAGCGCCATCGGCTTCGTGCTGGAAGTGGGGCTGTATCGGCTGCTGGTGCCAGCGTTCGGGCTGTTCGGCTTCGGCCTGAGCACCACCCTTAGCGGCATCCTGATGGCCTTCGCCCTGATGCTGATGTACCAACGCGCGCTGGGCTTTCCCTGGCAGGCGGTGGGCGACCACCTCGCGCGCGTGGTGCCGCTCGCCCTGCTGTCGGGCATCGTCGCCTGGCTGATTTCGCGGGTGATGCCGGCCCCCGGGTTCTTCTTGCCGGGCCTGTTTGGGCTCGCGGTGGCGGGTGGAGCGGGGCTGCTCGTCTACCTGCTCGGCGCCACGCTGCTGAAGATGCCGGAGATGGCGGGGCTGCTGCGGCGACTGAAACGCTGAGCCCCGGCAAAACGCGGGCGGGGGAGAAGGGCTGAACTTTTGACCGGGTTCAGCTTTTTTCCCCTGCCCAGTTTCAGGCACTAGCCTGGGAGCATGGGGACTTCTTCTGCCGCTTCCGCCGCTGAGCCGCGTGCCGGAAGCGGAATCACCACCGCCTTTCTCGGCCTTGGAGCGATGGGTTTTCCGATGGCCGCTCACCTCGCAGCGCAGGCGGCGAGCGGCGGGGGCCGCGCCCTCGTTTGGAACCGCACGGAGGCCAAAGCGCAGGACCACGCGGCGCGCGCTGGCAGCGAGGCCGTTTCGCTCGCCGACACCGCGCAGGCCGACGTGCTGTTTACCTGCCTGCCCACCAGCGCCGAAGTGGACGAAATCATCGCCGCGCTCAGCCCGCACCTGCGGCCCGGCACCGTGTGGGTGGACTGCACCAGCGGGCACCCCGACGCGGCCCGGCGCCAGCGTGAGACCCTCGACGCGCTCGGCGTGAAGTTTCTCGATGCCCCGGTCAGTGGAGGCACGAGCGGCGCCGAAGCCGGAACGCTGACCGTGATGCTCGGCGGCCCGGCGGATGAGATTGACGCCGCGTCCCCGCACCTCGCCTTCGCGGGCAAGGTCGTGCGGGTGGGCGAGACCGGCGCGGGCTTTGCGGTCAAGGCCGTGAACAACATGCTGCTCGCCGTCAACCTCTGGGCGGCGGGCGAAGGGCTGGCGGCGCTCGGGCGCAGCGGCGTGGACCTCGGCGCGGCGCTGAGTGTCATCAACGCGAGCAGTGGCCGCTCCAACGCCTCCGAGAACCTGATTCCGCAGCGCGTGCTGACCCGCGAGTTTCCGGTCACGTTCGCGCTCGGCCTGCTCGCCAAGGACACCGGCATCGCGCTCGACGTGGTGCAAAGCGCCAAAGCGAGTGCGCCCACACTGGCGCAGGTCGCGGGCCTCATCCGCGCCGCCGCGCACGTGGTCGGCCCGCAGGAAGACCACACCGCCGCCCTCAAGCTGCTCGAGCAGATGAACGCTCAGGAGATTCGATGACTGCCATGCCCAGTTTTGCTGTCGTGACCGATGGGGGCCTCGACGCCTACCCTACCCTTCTCAACGACGTGCCCGTCGCGCCTTTTTCCGTCGCGTTCGGTGAGCGCTCCTACCCCATGAACGAGGTGAGCCGGCAGTGGCTTTACGACGAACTCGGGCGCAACCCCGCGCACCCGACGAGTTCGCAGCCCTCGCCGCAGCAGTGGCTCGACGCCTACGCCGCCGTGCCGAGCGGCACCGACATTCTGGCCGTGACCATCAGCTCGGGCCTCAGCGGGAGCCGCAACGCCGCCGCACAGGCCCGTGACCTCGCGGGCCGGCAGGTCACGCTGCACGACTCCATGACCCTGAGCGCCGCGCAGGCGTTTCAGGTCCACGCGGCGAACGTGGCGGCGCAGCGGGGCGAAAGCATGGAGACGGCCATCGCCTGGATGAACGCCGTGCAGGCCGAAACCGAATTGCAGTTCACCATCGAAACGCTGGAATACCTGCGCCGGGGCGGACGCATCGGCACCGTCGCGGCGGCGCTGGGTGGGCTGCTCAACCTCAAGCCTGTGGTGATGGTGGACAAGAAAACCGGCACCTATGTCAACGCCGGGCGCGCCCGCAGCTACCGGGGCGGCATCGAGGCCGTGACCAGTCAGGTCACCCGCAAGTACGGCGAAGGCACCCCGCTGCGGGTGGGTCTGCTCTACGGCACGCACCCCGAAGATGCCGATCAGGCGCTGGAACAGCTCGCCGCACGCCACCCCATCGTCTGGTCGGACCGCACCGGCGTGAACCCGGTCCTGAGCGTCCACGTCGGTCCCCGCGCCCTGGGCGTGGCGGCGGCGCCTGGCGCGTGGCCCTGGGAGCGGTGATTTGCTGGGGATGGTGAGGGTTGAGGCTATAGCTTCTAGCCCCATCCCCCAGCCCCTTACCCCAAAGGGGCAAGGGGAGTTGACGTTGGCACTGGGCACATGGCTGTCATAGCGCTTGACGGGCGGCGTTCCTCAAGTGCTTGGGCTGGTCTGGACGCTCGTGATTTTTACCGACGCGAGGCCCGTGCGCCTTCAGCGCCCGACGGCCTTGGCGTTCTGCGTTTCTCGGTTATTTGTGCAGCAGTGAAAAGGGCCAAAGCTAAGGCGTCTTTTGACCCTCGCCCCTTGTGGGACTCGCAGAGCTGCTTGCAGACTTGAAAAGCTTCGCAGGAGAGGGGGCGTCCAGACCCACTTCTTTCCCCTTATCCCTGGCCCACCACGTCGGCTATGTTCCGCACGCCGTCGCGCTCCAGCAGTTTGACCAAACCGGCGTTGATCTCACGGACCAGGCCCGGCCCCCGGTAGATCAGCGCCGAGTAGACCTCCACCAAATCGGCCCCGGCGAGCAACTTGGCGTAGGCGTCCTCGGCACTGAATACGCCGCCGACGCCGACGATGGGCACCTGGCCCCGCGTCAGGCGGTAGGCGTCGCGCACGAGTTCGGTGGAGCGGTCAGTAAGAGGGCGCCCACTGAGCCCTCCGGCCTGCTCGCGGTTGGGGTGGGAAAGGCCGCCCCGGGACAGGGTGGTGTTGGAGATGATAAGGCCACTCGCGCCCGCGTCCAGCACCGCGCCCACGCTGGCCTCAAAGTCGGCGGGGTGCAGGTCGGGCGCCAGCTTGACCAGGACCGGCGGACGGCGCAGGGTGCGGACCCGGCCCGCTTCCACCTCATCCAGCACGGCGCGGACCAGCGCGGCGAGGTCGTCTGCTGCTTGCAGTGCCCGTAAGCCCGGTGTATTGGGACTGCTTACGTTGACCACGAAGGCGTCGGCCAAGTCCCCCAGGGCCCGTACGCATTTGCGGTAGTCCTCGGCGGCGTCTTCGTTGGGTGTCACCTTGTTTTTGCCGATGTTGACCCACACCGGCGCGGCCCGGTCGGTCAGCACCGCGAGCCGGGCGTGCATCGCCGCCGTGCCGCCGTTGTTGAAGCCCATGCGATTGATGAGTGCCTCGTCCTCGGGCAGCCGGAACAGCCGGGGCCGCTCGTTGCCGCTCTGCGCGAGGGGCGTGACCGTGCCGACCTCCACGAAGCCGAAGCCGAATGCCGTGAATGCCGGCACCGCCTGCGCGTTTTTATCCAGCCCCGCCGCGAGGCCCAGCGGCGACTCGAAAGTCTGCTCCGAGGGGGTCTGCCCCCACAGCGTGCGCCGCAGCGCCGCGTCGCCTGGCCCCTGTGTTCCCGGCACCGTCAGCGTCCGGGCCAGCCGGGGCAGCAGCGGCACCCCCGAAGCGAGTTCCAGCCCGCGCAGGGTGAGGTGGTGGGCGTCCTCGGCGTCCAGCCGGAACAGCAGCGGGCGAACAGTCTGGTACATCGGGACGTAGGGTAGCAGGGGTGGGGAAGGCCGCGCCGGGCTGCTTGCCAGGGGCCCGTTCCCCTATCCTGCCTCCCATGACCCGTCCCCTCTACCACGACCCCTACCAGCCGCTCACCTTCGCCGCGTCGGTGGTGGACGTACAGGGGCAAGAGGTGGCGCTGGCCGCGACTGCCTTTTACCCCGAAAGCGGCGGCCAGAGCAGCGATGTGGGACTCTTGCGCTGGCCGGGCAGTGAGGCTCGGGTGACACACGCCCGCAAGGACAAGGCGACGGGCACGGTGTGGCACCGGGTGGACGGCGAGTTGCCCCCCGTGGGTGCAGAGGTAACAGGCGAAGTGGACCCCGGCCCACGCTGGCGGCACACCCAGCGCCACAGCGCGGAGCATCTGCTGGCGCAGGCGTTCCGGCGAGTGAATCCTGCGTTCGAGGTCGCCTCGGTGAACATGACCGGCCCCGAATGCACCATCGATTTTCTGGGCGACCCGGGCGAGGCCGATATACGCGCCGCCGAAGCGCTGCTCCGCGAGACGTTGGGCCGCGACGAACTGACGTTGGAAACGCCCATCGTGCCCGAAGCCGAACTGGTGAACTATCCCCTGCGCCGCGAGAGCAAGGTGGGCGGGCAGGTGCGGCTGGTGATGTTCCGGGGCAGCGACGGTGACTTCTTCGACGTGAGCGCGTGCGGCGGCACCCACGTTCCCGGCGCCGCCATGTGCGCCCCGGTGGTCATCCTGCGAACCGAGCGGGTGCGCGGCGGTCAGGTCCGGGTGGTCTTTATGGCAGGTGAGGAAGCGAGCGAGTACCTCTCCGGCGTCTACCAGAGCGCCCGCACGCTGGCCCAGGAATTCAGCGCCCCGGTGGACAAACTGCCCGAGCGGGTGGCGGCTCTCCGCGCTGACCTGAGCGCCGCCCGCGCCGATGCCGACGCTCTACGCGCCCGCCTCGCGGCTCAGTTGGTGGCTGCGGCTTCTGCTGAAGGCACGCCGCCTCTGCGCTTGCTCACGCTGGACAACGCCGCGCTGCTTGCCCCAGTTCTGACCGCTGTGCCGGCAGGCGAGGTGCTGGCCGCCGTGGGGCCGGGGGGCCGCTGCGGCGTGGCGAGCGCCCACCCCGACGTGAAGGCGGGCGACGTTCTGCGCGCGGCACTGGCTGTTACTGGAGGCAAGGGCGGCGGCAAGCCCGATTTGGCGCAGGGGAGCACGGCGGATGAAGGGGGGTTCTTGGAGGCGGTGCGCCAGGTTCTTTAACGCAGCGGCTGGTAGGCGTGGACACCCGCCGCGCCCCAGTGCAGCACCTGACGGCCCGCCGGGTCATACGACAGCGGCGCCCCCAGGTTGTCGCTCAGGTTCTCCCGCCCCACCGCGAGCGCCTTGCCTGTCTCGGCGTCCAGCGCCCACAACCGCGAGTTTGAGGCGTACACCACCCCGTTCACGTCCAGCGGCGTCGTGTCGAAGGTGACATGGTTCGGCGCGTCGAACACCCAGGCGAGTTCCCCCGTCGCCGCGTGGTAAGCGAGGATGCACGTCCCACCCCAGGGACCGATGAACACCTTGTCGTCTGCAATGCTCATGCGGAAGGCGGTGTTCGCCTGCCCACCGGGGCAGACGTTGATGTCGGGGAACTTCTTCCAGGCTTTTTCGCCAGTATCCGCGTCGTAAGCCTGAAGTCCAGCGACGCCTGCCTGGGCAATGATCAGGTTCTTGTACAGACTCAAAGCGAAAGCACCTGTGTTCTGAAGAGTTTTAGGGGAAACATCTACAGCCCAGCGGGTCTCTCCCTGACTGTTGAGGGCGATAAGCTGGTGGGAAGTCTCGGCGCTTGTACTGACAAAGAGACGGTCTTCATCCCTGACGATCAAGCTCGCCAGACGGAAGCCGGGATAGTTGCGAACCCAGACGGGCTGAGCGTCTGGGCGCAGGAGGTCAGCGGTGCGGTAGCGGTAAAGCCGGGCACCAGAAACCACATAGAGGGAGCTGCCGGCGACGAAAGGACCGAGTTGGCCTAGACTTTGCCGGGTGCCCCCTGGAACAGCAACTGTGTTCAGGATCTGGCCGGAGCGGTCAAAGACGGTGAGGACGTCAGCGTTCTTGCCGTTCAGAGCGATGAGCTTGTCGTCCAGGGTGGCGTAATTGGTGCGGAGGTTCTCGGTGTCGAGGGGAAGCTTGAAGGCGAGCTGGTGGGTGCGGGTGTCAATCGCCGTGACCTGACGCCCGCCGAGCAGCAGGGTGCCGAGCAGGGTGGTGTAGCCGGTGACTTTGTGGTCGGGGAAGGACCATTGCAGGGTAAGGGCGGGAAGCTGGGCCAGGGCGTCCTCGCCCGGAGTGGGGGCATTCTGGGACGTGCAGGCGGTCAGGGCGAGACTCAGAAGCAGCAGATATCGGCGCATGGAAACCTCGGCAGAAAGCAGGCTGGAAAGAGGCCTCAAGCATAAGCCTCAGTTCCCGGTCTTCACCGCCAACGCCCGCAGCCGCCGGTAATCACTCACCCACGCCTCCCCGTCCCACAACCGGGGCCGCGCAAACTCGGCGGCTTCCCGAATCACGGCCTCCCGCTCCTCGGCCCCCAACGGTGCGAGCCACACCTGCCCGAAGCCCTCCAACCACGCCCGGAAGCCGTCTTCCCCCGGCAGGCGCGAGGGCCGCTCGAACCAGTGCAGCCGCTCGACCCGCATCCCGGCGGCTTCCAGCCCGGTGCACAGCTCGCCCGCCGTCGGAAACACCCACGGCGGCGGCAACTCGGGCAGCCCCAGCTTGTGCGTGGCGTGCGCCACCGCGTCCAGCGTGGTCTGCACGTTGCCCGCGCCGCCCATTTCCAGCACGAAGCGGCCTCCCGGTTTCAGCGCGGCGGCGACCCGTCCGAACACTGGGGGCAGCGGCTTCATCCAGTGCAGCGCGGCGTTGCTGAATACGGCTTCGAACTCGGAGCCAAAGGTGAGGGCGTGGGCGTCCTGCACCTCGAACGGCACGGCGGGAAAGCTGCTCTGCGCGGCGGCGATCATGGCGGGGCTGGCGTCCACGCCCACGACCTGCGCGCCGCTCTGAGCGATGCGGGCGGTCAGTTCACCACTGCCGCAGCCGAGGTCCAGAATCCGTTCGCCGGGCTGCGGGCGCAGCCACTCGGCGGCGAGGTCTTCGCTCGACTGAAAGACAAAAGCGTGGCGGTCACGGTACTGCTCGGCGTTCCAGGCATCGGTCATCAAAATTCCTCCACGTTTGGCTCTTCATGTTCGGCCAGACGAAAAATCCCCCCTCCACGCTGGGAAGGGGGCCGGTGCCGCGCCGGGAAACTCAGGCGGTGAGGTCCCCAGAACTAAGAAGGCGGGCGGCGAACATGGGGTCAGGGTAGCCCGCACCGCTGAGAAGACACTGGCAGATGTCTATTTGAGTGTCGTCTCCTGGGTATGGACGCCGGGAGACAGCGCCTGACCATCGGCTGAACTTCCAGACGTTACAATAAAGGTCAGATGAAGAAAAACCTGCTGCTGATCGGCGCGTCCCTGCTGCTGGGCGCCTGCTCCACGACCCCGGAACCGTCCAAGCCTGAACAGGAAAAGCCCGCCACGACGAAGGTCACGGTCGTCGGCCTCAACGACTTTCACGGCAACCTCGAACCCACCTCGTTCGCCGGGGTTATGGTGCCCGACCCCAAGGACCCGACCAAGCAGGTCAAGCTGACGACCGGCGGCATTGAAGTCATCGGCGGCTACCTCGACCAGGAGCGCGCCAAGAACGCCAACCTGACCTTCGTGGGCGCGGGCGACCTGATCGGCGCCTCGCCCGTGACGAGCAGCCTGCTGCGGGACGAGCCCAGCGTGATCGGCCTGAGCAAGCTCGGCATGCAGTACAGCAGCCTGGGCAACCACGAGTTCGACCAGGGCTACAAGGAACTGCTGCGGATGCAAAATGGCGGCTGCGACAGCAACGCGCCCGACAAGGCCTGCAAGTTCCAGAACCCCTACCCCCGCGCGACCTTTAGCTGGCTGGGCGCCAACGTGGAGGTCAAGGCGACTGGCAAGCCGGCCCTGCCGGCCTACGGGATTCAGGAGATTGGCGGCGCCAGAATCGCCTTTATCGGCGCGGTGACGAAGACCACCCCCACCATCGTCAGCCCCGACGGCGTGGCCGACCTCAAATTCCTCGATGAAGCCGAGTCCATCAACAAGTACGTGCCTGAGCTGAAAGCGAAGGGCGTAGACGCCATCATCGTGCTGATTCACGAGGGCGGCGTGTCCAAAGACGGCTTCGACAAGCCCGCCTGCGGCACCCTGACCGGCCCCATCGTGAACATCGTCAACAAGCTCGACCCCGCCGTGGACGCGGTCATCAGCGGGCACACCCACCAGGGCTACAACTGCGTGGTCAATGGGCGCACTGTGATTCAGGGCGACTACTACGGCCACCTGTTGCAGCGCCTCGACATGACCATTGACCTCCAAAAACACAAGGTCACCGACATCCGCGCCGCCAACGTGGTGATGGACCCGAACACCATCACCAAGAACGCCGAGATGACGGCGCTGGTGGGCCGCGCCAAGTCGCTGACCGACGCGGTCAAGCAGCGGGCCATCGGCTCCCTGGCGGCGCCGACCATCTCGCGCACGACCAACGCGGCGGGCGAAAGCGCACTGGGCGACTTGATTGCCGACTCGCAGCTCGCCGCCACCGCCGACCGGGGCGCCGTCATCGCCTTCATGAACCCCGGCGGCATCCGCGCCGACCTGAACGCGACGGGCGGCGGCACCACCGTGACCTTCGGGGACGCCTACGCCGTGCAGCCCTTCGGCAACACGCTGGTGGTCATGGACCTGACCGGCGCCCAGATCAAGGCGCTGCTCGAGCAGCAGTTCGACAACCCCTCGGCGGGCCAGAACCGCGTCTTGCAGGTCAGCAAGAACTTTACCTACAGCTACGACAGCACGGCGGCAGCGGGCAACCGGGTGGACCCGGCGAGCATCAAGTTGGGCGGCGTCACACTCGACCCCGCCAAGACCTACCGCGTGACCCTCAACTCCTTCCTCTCGACGGGGGGCGACAACTTCACCACCTTCGCCTCGGGCACCAACGTGCTGCAACTGCCCAACGTCAGCGACCTCGACGCCCTCACGGCCTACATCGTCGCTCACCCCGGCGTGGCGGGCGGCGCGCAGGACCGCATCGTCAAACTGAAGTAAGCCCTAACAAACGGGGCAGAGGCTGGCGAAGTTGTGCCGCAGCCTCTGCCCTGCTTTTGTTGTCTTTTGTCGAGGGTCAAGACCTAGCCACGCGTCTTGAACGGACACGGAACCAGTAGAGCTCTATTGTCTCTTCGACTTCCAGCCGTACGTCCAGGCGACAATTTCTGCGCCTCTGGTGAAGCCCTCGCGCGAGAGGAGGTGCTGAGGGGTCGCTTCGGTGCGGAGGTCGCCGCCTAACTGTTGAGCCATTTGCGTAACTCTCTTTCCAATGTCAGCAACGCTTTCTGCTTCTGTTCGTCGGTCAGCAAATAGGTCCCTGTAGCTTCATCCATAAGATGTTCAAGGCCGCGAACTTGTACATACTCATCAGAGATGTAAGGAATGTAGACGCCGAGCAGGCTTCTGGCCTGTTCCGTCAGGGAGAGTTCATCTATTTGACCTGCTTGATATTTCTCGCGCCAAAGAGCCTTCAGGAAGGGCAAAACCGTAGCTTCATCGCTTTGGCAGCTGAGCTGGCCCAGCGCGTCTATTCCGTCTCGCAAACGAGATTGGCTCAGGCTGACTTCTATCAGAGCCTCTGGACTTTGTGGCAATTGAAGAATCCAGGCATCTGCCGAGGCGACGACGTCCACCCACGTTAACAAGTCTTTGTGGAACGCTTCCAGTCGCTCTGCCGCTTCGTCATAAAGCTGCTGCAGCGTTTCGCTCACGCCCGCATCCCGCCCCCCTGCTGCCGGTTCATCCAGGCGGGCGGCTTGGGCGCAAACCGGCCCAGAATCGTCTGCTGGTCGTAGGCGAGGTGGGCGTCGGCCCAGGCGAAGGTCTGGTTCAGCGCCCGAATCGCCTCGGGGCTGCCCATGCCGTGGTCGAGCTGGTACACCACGAACTGCTCAGGGGTTTCCAGCCGCAGGTAGGTGGGCATACTGCCGGCGTACTCGTCCAGCACGCTCTGAAAGTCGCCCAGCGCGTCAGGGCTGGCCGTTTCGAGGTCGATGGTCACGTACATGACCTTGGGCACCTCGGACAGTTGCTCGATGCTCACGATTTCCTCGGCGATGGCGCGCAGGCCGCCGTCCTCGGCTTCCAGTTCCACGATGACCAGCGCGGGCGTGTCGTTGACCAGCTTGGGCTCAATCCGGTCATAGGCGCGCGAAAAGGCCACCAGTTCCATCTGCCCCGATTCGTCGGCCAGGATAAAACGGGCCATCATGCCGCCCGACTTGGTGGGCTTTTTGACCACGCCCTCGATCATGCCCGCCAGCACGGCTTTTTGCCGCTTGCCGGGAGCCACGTTTTGCAGCGCGAACCAGGCGTCAAGGTCGCTGACGCGGCAGCTCGCGGCTTCGCGCAGGCCCTCGTGCTGCTCCAGCGGGTGCCCGGAAATGTAGAGGCCCAGCGCCTCTTTCTCGATGGCGAGGCGTTCGAGATCGCTGTACGGCGCAATGCTGCTGCGCAGCGGGCGCTCCTTTTTGACTTCCTCCATCCCGAACATCATGCTCATGCCGCTCTGGGCGCGGGCGTTGATTTCGGCGGTGCCGGCGGCGTCCTCCAGGGCGTCCTCCAGACTCTCGATGAGCTGGTGCCGCTCTCCGAAGGCGTCGAAGGCCCCTGACTTGATCAGGCTTTCAAGCGCCTTGCGGTTGCACACCTTGTTGCCCAGGCGCGAGCAGAAGTCGGCCAGCGACTTGAATGCTCCGGCCTTCTCGCGCTCCTCCAGAATCCTGAGCACGGCGCTCTCGCCCAGCCCCTTGATAGCGTACAGCCCGAAAAGGATTTCCTCGCCGGCCACCGCGAAGTCGCTGCTCGAACGGTTGATGTCGGGCGGCAGCACGTGCAGGTCCATCTTGCGGGCGTCGCTGACGTACTCGGCCACCTTGTCGGAGTCGCGGCGCTCGACGGTCAGCAGCGCGGCCATGAACTGCACCGGATAATTGGCCTTGAGCCACGCGGTCTGGTAGGTGATGACCCCGTAGGCGGCGCTGTGTGACTTGTTAAAGCCGTAGTTCGCAAAGGCGTCCAGCATGTCGAACAGCTTGTTGCCCTCGTCCTCGGGCACGCCTTTTTCCTTGGCGCCCACCACGAACAGCTGGCGCTGCCGCTTCATTTCCTCGGCGTCTTTCTTGCCCATCGCGCGGCGCAGCAGGTCGGCCCCGCCCAGGCTGTAGCCGGCCACCTCGGACGCGATCTGCATGATCTGCTCCTGGTACACCGGAATGCCGTAGGTCTCCTGCAAAATCTTTTCCAGCCACTGCTTGCTGTTCGGAAAGCCGTCCTTGTCGTAGTCCACTTCCTCGATGCCGTGGTGGCGCCGGACGTAGGTGGGGATGTTTTCCATCGGGCCGGGGCGGTAAAGCGCCGAGAGCGCGATGATGTCGGCCAGGCGCCGGGGCTTGAGGCGGCGGCTCGCGTCGGCGATGCCCGCGCCCTCAAGCTGAAACACACCCTTGGTGTCGCCCCGGCTCATCAGCTCGTAGGTCTTTTCGTCGTCGAAGGGGATGTGGTCGAAGTCGCCGTATTTCTCCTCGAAATCGGTGCCGGACTCGCGCAGGATGCGTTTGGCTTCGTCGAGAAAGCTCAGCGTCCGCAGGCCGAGGAAGTCCATCTTGATCAGGCCGATGTCCTCGACCGACTTCATGTCGTACTGGCAGACCTGCCCCTCGCCGGAGGTGTCGCGCATGACCGGCACGAGGTTGGTCAGCTCCTCGCGGCCAATGACCACCCCCGCCGCGTGCACCGAGGCGTGACGGGTCAGGCCTTCAAGCTTCTGCGCGAACTCATAGGCTTCGAGCAACTGCGCGTCCTCGGCGAGCATCTGCTGAATGTCGGGCACCGCCTCGCGCGCCTGCTCCAGCGAGTAGCTTTTGCCGAACTTGATGGGGATGAGCTTGCTGACCTTGTCCACCTTGGCGTATTCCAGGCCCATCACGCGCGCCACGTCTTTCAGGCACGCCTTACTCGCCATCGTCCCGAAGGTGGCGATCTGGGCGACCTTGTCGGTGCCGTACTTTTCCTGCACGTAGCCGATGACCTCGGTGCGGCGGGCGTCGTTGAAGTCGATGTCGAAGTCGGGCATCGAGATGCGGTCGGGGTTCAGGAAGCGCTCGAACAGCAGCTCGAATTCCAGCGGGTCGAGGTTGGTGATGCGGATGGCGTAGGCGACGAGGCTGCCCGCGCCCGACCCACGCCCCGGCCCCACGCTGATGTCGTGGTCCTTGGCCCAATTGATGTAGTCGGCGACAATCAGGAAGTAGTCCGGAAAGCCCATGTTGTTGATCACCGACAGCTCGTACTCGGCGCGGCGCAGCAGCTTGAGCGCGTAGCGGTGGTGGCTCCGGGTGGTTTCCTCGTCGTCGGTATCCGGGTCGAGTTCAATGCTGGTGTCCGAGTCCTGCCGCCGGGCCGCGCGGCAATCGGCGTGGGCGTAAGCGGGCAGCGTACCACTCTCGCCGTCCTGCTCCATCTTTTCCAGCGCCGGGTAAGGCGTGTACTTCTCGCCCGCCTCCTTGCCGCGCGCTTCCCACTCGCTGCCCAGAAAGGCGAGCAGGGTGTAGAGCGTGTCGAGGTCGCAACTCGCGCTGTCGCAGCCGCCCGTGCGCTTCAGCACCCGCGCCGCGTCCGCCTCGCCCAGTTCCGCCAGCGAGCGGGCCGCGTAGTCGCGCAGCAGGCCCTCGGTCAGGTGCGCCGGGTAGCGCTTGACGGCCCCCGCGTAGGTCTGCACCCGCAGTTCCTCGGCCATGCTGCGGCCCTCGGGAATGGGCAGCTGCGGCATCTGGTACTGGCGCTTTTTGCCCACCGGCAGTTCCACGTTGCACAACTCGGCGATGTGGGCGGTGTTGTCGAAGGGTTCCTCGCCCCACTCGGAGACCGGCAGCGCCCGCTGCATTTCTTCGAGGTTCTTGACGTAGAACTCGTCGCAGGGAAACTTGAAACGGTTCTCGTCGGCCAGCGTCGCCTTGGTCTGAATGGCAAGCAGCGTCTCGTGCGCGGTGGCGTCGGACTTTTTGACGTAGTGGCCGTCGTTGGTCGCCACCATGCCGATGCCGAGTTCCTGCGCCCAGGCCTTCAGAATGGGGTTGTTCTTCTTCTGCTCGGGCAGGCCGTGGTCCTGAATCTCGATGAAGTAGTTGTCTCCGAACAGCTCGCGGTACCACAGCAGCCGCGCCCGCGCGTCGTCCTCGCGCCCCTGCATCAGCAGTTGCTGCACTTCACTGCCCAGGCAGCCGGAAAAGGCGATGATGCCTTTGTGATGCTCCTGCAGCAGCTCGTGGTCGATGCGGGGTTTGTAGTAGTAGCCCTCGGTGTAGCCGCGGCTGCTCAGGCGGCAGAGGTTCTGGTAGCCCTCGAAGTCGCGGGCGAGCAGCGTCAGGTGAAAGATGCCCTTTTCCCCGTCCTGAGCGCGGCTGCGGTCTCGCCGGGTGCCGAAGCCGGGCACCACATACGCCTCGTACCCGATGATCGGCTTGACCTCCATCCCCATCGCGTAGTTGTAGAAATGCACCGCCCCGTGCATGTTGCCGTGGTCGGTCATGGCAAGCGCCGGAGTCTGACCCTCGGGCGTGACTTCCTTGGCCCACTTCAGCAGGTCCTTGAGCTTGGCCGCGCCGTCGAGCAGGCTGTACTGCGTGTGCTGGTGCAGGTGTGCAAATTTTTTCGGCTGGCAGCAGGAGCCGTCCGGCAGGTGGATATGGGGAGTGGGGGCGTCGGACACAGTCACTTTTTCAGTGTAGGCCGGGGGCGCAAAAGGGACAGTGGCCCTCCTCCCTTGACGCCGGAAACCGCCCTGTCAGGCGAGCTTATTCAAAGAAATCTTCGTCAATTTCCAGCAGGGTCAGCGTTTGTTTGGGCTGCACCCCCACGCCGTAATTGAGCATCAGGGTGGTGAGCTGCACCCCATCAACGAGCACCAGCCGGTCCTGCGCTTCACCCTCGGCATAGGCCCTGGCATCGGGCGTGTAGCGGGAGGTCGTCATAAAGACGCCGCGCGTGGCCCGTTTGCCATACAACGCGCCCACGAATCCCTGCACTTCAGGGCGGCCCACCGGGTTTCCTGCTCCGTACCGTTTGGCCTGAATGTAGATGTTCTGGACGCCCAGCGGATCGAGTTTGATGATGCCGTCAATCCCGCCGTCTCCTGACCTTCCGGTGTGGCTTTCGATCAGCAGGGTCCTGAGTTCGCGTTCGTCGTTGCCGCCGTAGCCCATCGCGCGCAGGACCCGAATCACGGCGCGTTCGAAGAAGGCCGGAGAGCCTTCGCGCAATCGCCGCAACAGTTCAATCGCCAGATCATCGTTGAGCTTGTCCACCGCGCCGATGGCGACACTTTCGAGGTCCTGTTCCTCGACCAGCGCGGGCACTGAAGTCGCCTGGACCACGGCCCCGGCCCGGTCCCCCTGACGCTGGTTGCGCTCGGCCAGGTATTGCTGCCAGCGGGGCTGGGTTTCGAACTCTCTTTCGGTCAGGGTGTCGCCCACCGTCGGCAAAATCTGCCGCCCTGTGTCCGAAATCTGATAGATGCCGCGCTGGGGCTTGACCAGAAAGCCGGCCCGGTAGAGGTTGCTGCACGCCCAGGCGATCCGGTGGCGCACTTTGGATTCGCCGCTGGGGATGGTTTCGGCCAGGGCCTGAGGCGAAAGCTGCGCGAGCGCAGTCACCGCGTCTTTAATCTGGTTGACCTGCCGCGCCTGCCCGTCGCCCATGAATTTCAGCGTGAGAGCGTTGAATTCGTCAAAACTGGGCATGGTGTCGCGCATATTTTTTAAGTTTACGCTCTGTCTGGACTTACGGCTTTCGTCCCTTCCGCGCACCCAGCGCCTGTCCCAGCGACGCCCGCCGCATGATGGCCGCTCCCAGCTTGACCCGCTCGGGCCCCGGCAGGCCGCGCACCACCACGGCGACGGGCTGCCGCGCGGCGTCCAGCGTCTGCGCGGGCGTGTCCGGGCCGATGTCTACCAGATTCGACACCGCTTGCGTGGGCACGTCGCTCAGCACGATGGTGAGTTCGCCCCGCCGCTCGAACAGTCCTGCAAAGGCCCGGTACTGCCGCGAAACCGGCAGGGCGACGAGAACCACTGTGGCCGCCAGCCCCGGCAACAGCGTGAGCCACAGGGGCGCCCGCAGGAGATTCAGGACGATTAGCAGCAGAAAGAGGGCCGCCACCGCCATCCAGGGCCGCAGTGGACTGTAAGCGTTTTTGGCCGCGTCCTGCACCGCAGCCAGCTCGGCGGGCGTGGGCTGGGTGCTGGGGCCGCCGGGCATCACGCCCTGCACGGTGACGCCGCGCGCCGTGAGGCCGTAGAGTTCCAGGCCGTCAGCCCAGACTTTGCCGGCGGGGCCGCTGTAGAGCAGGGGGCCGCTGCGCGGCTCGGAAACAGTCGCCTTGCTGGTCATCGTTCACACCATACGCAACTGAAGAACGGGCTCATGAGTGAGAGTCTCCGCAGATAAAACGCCGTTCCTGACAGATCGCTGTGAGACGGGCTGTGGCAAGATGGCCCGGTGAAGTCGGGGAGCATCGAACTGCGCTGGGCTTATGTGGCCTTCGGGCTCCTGGCGGGCATCGACGTTCTGGCGGGCATTCGTATTCTGCGCCGGATGGTGTGGCACCTGGAGCCGTCGGCGCCGGACGCGCCGCTGTTCATCCTGCTGTTTTTGCTGCTGCACGTCGTGCTGCTGTGGCTTTTTCACCGGCTGCGTAACCTGGTGCGCTACGACCAGCGGCTACGGGCGATGTACGAGCAGGAACTGGGATTCGCCCAGCAGTTGCTCGACGCCAGCACCGAGGGCCTGCTGATGTTCGGTCCCGAGGGCACCATCACCTACGCCAACCGCCGCGCCGGGGAGGTGATGGGGTACGCCCCCGAAGCGCTGCTGGGGCAAAGAGCGCAGCTGCTGGTCACGCCCGAGGACCAGGCCGCCTTGCAGGAACAGTGGGTGCAGGTTTGGGCGCAGCCCCAACAGGTCTACCACCTGCGGGTCTACGACGCCCAGGGGCAGGTGCGCCGGGTGCAGGTCACCGCCAGCCCGCGCTGGCACCAGGGCCGGGTCGTGGGCAGTTTCGGCGTGGTCCACCCGGAATAGATACAGCGCTTACTGTCCGCGCCGCCGCGCCGCCCAGCGTTCAAGCGCCGTGACCGCGCCGTAAAGCAGCACCCCGAAGACGATCAGGAGGGCAATCGCGGCAAACTGCCCGGCCTTGTCCTGATAGATGCCCGCCTCCTGCACCCTAAAGCCCAGGCCCTTTTGATTGGGGTCGGTAAATTCCCAGACCACCGCGCCGATGAGCGCCAGACTCGCCGCCAGCCGCAGCCCGCCGAGCATGACCGGCAGCGCGCCGGGCAGTTCCAGCCGGGTCAGCCGCTGCCAGGGGGTCGCCCGCAGCGAATGAAACAGCTCGTGATAGGCGTGGTCCACCTCGCGCACGCCGATGAGGGTGGACACTAGCACCGGATACAGCGCCGAGAGGGCCGACACCAGCACGGCGGGCAAGCTCCCGAACCCCAGCCACGACACCAGCAACGGCGCGAGCACCACGATGGGCGTGCTCTGCGACGCGACGATGAAAGGGCTCAGGAAGCGCTCCAGCGCGCGCGACTTGGCGATGGGATACCCGAGCAGCAGCCCCCCCAGCCCACCGAGCAGGGTGCCGAGCAGCGCGGTGCGGGCCGTGACCCACAACGAGGCGAACAACGTGGGGGCGTTGCCGGTCAGCTTGGCCCACACGGCGGCGGGCGCAGGCAGCAAAAAGGGCTGCGCGAGCCGTACCGCCGCCACCTGCCACGCGATTCCAGCGAGCAGCAGCGCCAGCAGCGGCAACAGCGCCGAGGCGCTCGGACGCCGCCGGGGCGCGACCTGCAAGCGGGTGGAGTCGCCGGCCCCGAGCAGGTCGCGCAGCCGGGCCTCTATACCGTCGGTGTAGGCGCTGACCCGGCCTGCCCCGCGCGTGTCGAGCACCTCGACGAGTTGCCCGCCGCGCAGCACCGCCACCCGGTCGGCGAGCAGCGCGGCCTCGCGAATCGAATGGGTGACCAGCACTGTGGTGCGGCCCGTTTTTTCGTGCAGGTGCCGCAATTCCTCGTTGAAGCGTTCGCGCACCAGGGCGTCGAGCGCGGCGAACGGCTCGTCGAGCAGCAGAATGTCCCCGCTCTGGGCCAGCGCCCGCGCCAGCGCCACCCGCGCCCGCATTCCGCCCGAAATGCGCCGGAAAATAGTCGGCGTAGCTTCCAGCCCCACCAGCCGCAGGGCTTCTTTGGCGTCCAGGCCGCCGTTCCCGCCCGCAGCCGCGCCGAGGTCGGCGGGCAGTTGCACGTTCCGCAGGGCGCTGCGCCACGGCAGCAGTCGGTAATCCTGAAAGACCAGCGCCGGGGGCGAGGCCACCTCTACCCGCCCTGCGTGGGGAAGCTGCAACCCGGCGATGACGCGCAGCAGCGTGCTTTTGCCGCCTCCGCTCGCGCCGATAATCGCCAGAAATTCGCCGCGTTCCACGTTCAGGGTCACGTCGCGCAGCACCGGCACGCCGCCGAGCTGCACCGAGACGTGTTCCAGCCGGATAGGGTCAGTGTTGCCCGGATGCCCTGGGCCACTCACTGGGGCCGCCCCCGCGTATTGACCAGCAACACCCCCGCCAGGGCGATGACGCCGCCAAGCAGGGTCACCGCGCCGGGCACCTCGCCCAGCAGCGCCCAGGCCATCAGCAGCGCGAACACTGGCGACACGTACAGAAAAGACGACGTGACCCCCGCCCCCACCCGTGAGATGGCGAAGGTCCAGGTGAGGTACGCCAGCGCACTCGGAAAGACGCCCAGGTACAGCACCGCCAGGTGCGCGGGCAGGGGCGCGGCCCGCAGCTCGGTGCCGAAGCCAGGCAAAAAGACCAGCAGCGGCACCGTGCCCAGAATGAGGCTCCAGACCGTGAAGCGCAGCGACCCCACCCGCGCCAGCACGCCCTTTTGAAAGACGAAATACAGGCTGGTGAAAAAGGCGGCGCCCAGCACCAGCAGCGCCCCCGCACTGAAGCCGAGGCCCTGCCCCTGCCCGAGCACGATCAGCGCGACCCCACCGAGGCTGACCGCCGTGCCGAGCCAGCCGAGGGGATTGAGGCTTTCGCCGAGAAACCGCGCGGCGAGCAGCGCCGTAATGACCGGTCCGGCGGCGATGATGAGGCTGGCGGTTCCGGCGGGCACACTGCGCTCGCCCATGTTGAGCAGCACGTGATACAGCGAAATCCCCGCCACACTCAAAACCCCGATCTGCCACAGGTCACGTGGCGCGGGCACCGGCAGCCGGGTCACGGCCATCACCAGCAGCAGGGTCACGCTCGCCACCAGAAACCGGTAGAGCGCGAGGTGCCCCGGCGAGAAATGTTCGAGGCCGATCCGGATCCCGGTAAAGGCCGACGCCCAGAACACCAGCGTCACCACAATGGCCCCCAGCGACAGCGGATCGAGGCGGCCTTGCACCGGGGCAGCAGAAGTCATGGGCGTCAGCATAGGACAGGCCGCGCCGGGTGCGCCCTTGCCCCCGCCTGCCCGGATGCTAAAGTGTCTTCCGCGCTTTGTGCGCCGCGCACCCTTAGCTCAGCTGGATAGAGCAACCGCCTTCTAAGCGGTCGGTCGTAGGTTCGAGTCCTACAGGGTGCACCAACAAAAACCCCGCACTCGACGGGGTTTTACTTTTGGCCCAGGGCCTACCGTTTGTGACGCTGAGGGGCAGGTGTCAAACGTCTGTCAAACGTCAGGCCCTCGCCCGCTTTGACCCTGGGGCAGCGCTGGGGGGCAGCTCGCCCGCCTCACCCTCAGCGCTGCCCGCCTCAGCCTGGGCGAGCCGTGCCCGCACCGTTACCCGCTTACGCCCCTGGGGTTCAGGCTCAGGGGCCGGGGCCGCCGCTGGGGTCAGCGGGTCATAGGTCAGCGAGGCCCGCTCACTTTCGTACACGTGCCGGTACGTGTCCCGCGTGAAACTGGGGGCCGCGTGCCCCAGCTCAGCCGAGAGCACCTCGACGGGCACCCCCGCCGCCGCCTGAACGCTCGCCCAGGTGTGCCGCAGTTTGTGAGGAGTCAGCACCGGCACGCCCACCGCCTGACAGAGCCGCGCCATAGGCCGCCGCAAATTGTCAGGCCGGTACGGGGTGCCCGCCCGCGTCACGAACACATACCCGGTGCTCTGGTACTCGCGCCCGTTATGCCTTAGCCGCGCCCCCGCCTCGCGCTCAGCCTGGGCGCGGGCGTCGAGCAGCAACCGGGCCGCGTCACCGGTCACGGTCAGCGAGCGGCGGCCCCGTTCGGTTTTCGGGGTGTCCTCATAGACTCGCCCGCCGCTGACTGACCGCGTGCGCTCGATGTGTACCACCGCCGCGAGCGTGCCCCCCTCAGCGCTGCCCCGCATGGTCACGTCTGCCCAGGTCAGCCCCAGGGCCTCGCCTGGGCGTAGACCGGTCGCCAGCATGAAGGCCAGAGGCCAGCCCCAGCGGTCAGCGCGGGCCGCCGCGTAAAACCGGGCCGCCTCATCTGGGGTGAACGCCTTGACCCGCGCGGCCCCGCGCTCGACATACACGGGGCGAGCACGGGCGGCGGGGTTCACCGTCACCACCCCGTCAGTCAGGCCCAGCAAATAGGCCGCGTTCAGCAGGTTGTGAGTTTGCCGCCGCACACTGTCACCCTGCCCCGCCTCGCGCTGGGCGTCATAAAACGCCCTGAGCCGCTGGGGGGTCACGCCCTGGGCCTTGAGCTGCCCCAGGCTGGGGGAGATGTTGCGCCGCAGTAAGGCGCGGTAATTCTCGACGGTGCGCCCCTTGAGGCTGGGGGCGCGGTGCTCGATGTACGCGCTTACAAGCTGCTCGACGGTCACGCGCTCGCGGGGGGGCAGGGTGTCACGCTCAGCGGCCCTCAGCGCCTCGCGCACCGCCTCGCGTGCCGCCGTCATGTTGCGGGCCGTGCCGGTCACGTGCCGCCGCTCGCCCGCTGGGGTGGTGGTCATGACCCGCCAGCGCACCCGCCCCGCTGGGGTTTTCGTATAGCTGCCCTCGCCCTGCCCGCGCTTGACCCGCCGCCCCTCTGCCCCGTCTGCCATGCCCTCAGCGTACCCCCGCCCCCTGAGCCGTAACAGAACCGGGCAGCGCTGGGGGGCGCCCGGTTCCTGGGGGAGTAGGGGTAGGGTTCTAGGGGGTTTTAGGGGGGTAAATCCCTATAAGCATTTTTTAGACTATCTATCTATCTATATTTGATGTGCCAGAGGGCCTCTAGCGCTGCTACGGGGTAAGAGTAAAGTACGTATACACTCTAGGGCTCTCCAAAACCCCTAAAACCTCTGGGCTACTCCGAACACCGCCCAGCACGGGAAAAACAGTAGAGGTTATGTGCTGGGCTACTCTGGGCGCCTACCCCCTAAAACCTCTGGGCTACTCCTACCCCCAGCGCTGCCCCAGCCTGGGCACCGGGGGCGCCCCAGCCCTGCCCCCGCGTCACCCGCTGACGTGCTGGGCGAGCCGGTCAAATGACGAAAAATGACGATGTTTTGAACGTTCAAACGGGCCGCCGCTCTCTTTTTTCTGTGACAGAACACTTAGCCCCCGTCGCTGGGGTTTTCGCCGGTTCTGGGGAAAACGAAAACGCCGCGCCCAGACGGTGAAAACCTGGGGCAAACGTGACAACTTGGACAGCTAAAAAAGAGAGGAAAGCACCCCGCCCAGGTGCTCGACGAACACCGCCGCGAGGCCCTGGGGGTGAAAGTTTGAAACACCGCGCCCAGACAGTAAAACCCCCAGCGGCACCCCTTCAAACTTTCCGATTTTTTCAGCGGTTTTCGTGCCCCTACCCGTGCCCCGCCCAGGGCGCCAGGTCTAACGCTCGCCCCCTACCCCGCGAGCCGCCGAGGGTTGTTTCACCGTCATAAAGTTCAGGGCGTAAAACCCCCGCCGCGAGGCCCTGACAACGAAAAAATAAAAACACCGCCCAGCACGGCGAAAACCGCCCAGCAGAACCGTGCATAATTTCGGGATTCTTCGGGGTTTTCGTCGAGCACCTGGGGGCACGCCCTACACCTGACCGCCCGGTTAATTTTCCTATTTTCGGAGAGGGTAGCGCCTACAGGGGGCAGCGCTCAGCGAGCCGCGCCCAGACGGTAAAAAACGGGATAGGCCGCGTCCTGGGAACCTCAGAAAACCTCATCCACTGAGCACGCTACAAAGTGCCACGCGCCCAGGTGCCGGGCGAAAAATCCCCCGCCAATAGACCGGGGGGGGATACATACTATGGATACCCTTTAACCCCTACCTAGACGGTAAAAACCCGTACCGGCCCGCGCTCTAAAACCTGACAAAACCTGACATTCTGGACACTTAAGACGGTTCTAAGTGCCCAGGCAAAAACCCCCCGCCGCTGAGGGCGAGGGGCTGGGCGTGTAGCTGGGGCGAGGGCTAGCGCTGCCCGTACCCCTGCCAGATGAACACCGCCGCAGTAAAGGCCACCGCCCAGGCGGGCCGCTCTGAGCCGTCGAGCGCGAGAAACAGGGCGAGGGCCGCGAGCGCTACGCCTAGCCAAAACACGCGGGGGTTTTTCATCCTGCCCCCCCAGCGCTGCCCGGTTCATCTGCCCCAGGCTCAGCCGGTGCCGCTGGGCTGGGGGTCGAGCTGCCCGCCGCGCCCAGGGCCTCGCGTACCGCCGCCGTTATGCGAGCGGTGAGCGCGTCGAGTTCCTGGGGTGAGCTGGGGACCGTGACCGGCTGGGCGGTGCCGGTGTGCTCGACGGGCACCGCTGTAAGCGTCAGGCCCAGGGCGTCAAGCATGGCGGCCCAGAGTGGGGGCACGGTGCCGCCGCCCTCTGACCCGTTCAGGGCGCGAGTAATGGAAGTAGGGCTAACCCCGGTAGCGCGTGCGAGGTCGGCGCGGCTCATCTTTTTTTCGTGTAGGCGGGCGTTAATGACCGCCCTTACCGCGTCATTCATGGCTAGAACCTTATCATCTCGCGTATACATATACCTTAGAGGTTGACAGTATTTACGGGATATGTCAATATTGTTTCAGCAGTTGAGCGAGCCTCGAACAGAACCGATACGCCCGCCGCCTGACTCCCCCGCGAGGTCACACCCTGGAAAACCCGCCCGCCCCGCGTCCCTGAGCCAAAAAAAATGAGTAGAGGCCGCCTCTGTCGCCAAACAAGAAAACGGCCCCCACACTCGCCCCCCCTTTGCCAGAGGTAAGCACCGTGAAAGATACCGCCCGAAACACCCCCGCCCCCGCGCTCGCCCCTGGGCGCTACGCCGTCACCGCCGGTTACACCTCTCAGGTGTGGGACGTGACCGCCCAGGGCGTCACCCGTACCACCGCCCAGAGCGGCACCTACGCCCCCTCGCCCCTCGCGCCCCTGACTCACGCTGAGGCGGCCCAGGTGCTCGCCCAGGCCGC
The DNA here is from genome assembly GCF_000008565.1 of Deinococcus radiodurans R1 = ATCC 13939 = DSM 20539. Classification (GTDB taxonomy): domain Bacteria; phylum Deinococcota; class Deinococci; order Deinococcales; family Deinococcaceae; genus Deinococcus; species Deinococcus radiodurans. Next base: position 522,166 of record NC_001263.1, read on the forward strand.
CGCGTACCTGGGCCGCCCCGCTGCTCAGCCGCTCGCGCCCCAGCCGGTGAGCACCCCCAGCGGTGCCCCGGTAGGTAAGGCAACGGGCCGCGCTCTACACGTCGAGCTGTCCCGGCTGGGCTACCGCGAGCACTACACCGCCGCCGCTGACGCGCTGGGCCGCCCGGTGCCCTCGCTCGCGGCTCTGACCGCCGCTGAGGTCAAAACGGTGTACGCCTACGCCTACGGCTCGCTGGGCATGACCGCCTGACCCGCTCAGGGGGGGGGCAGAACGCGCCCCCCCCCTCGCCCCAGAGGGGGACGCCATGACCACGAAAAAAACCGGCACCAAAACCAAAGCCGCCCCAGCTCGCAAAACCGCGAGCACGAAAACCGCCCCAGCTCGCAAAACTGCGAGCACGAAAACCGCCGCGAGCAGCAACACCGCCCCCGCCCCCCAGCCCCAGCACGCCCCCAGCGGCTCGCGTGCCCCGCTGATTCTGGGCCTCGCCCTCGCGGTGCTGGGGTTTATCACCCTCACCCCGGCTGACGTGCGAGCGAGCGTAGACGCGGCCCTGAGCGGCCCCGTTGCCCGGTGAGGCCCGTATGCCAGAGCTGACCGCCTACACCGTCACCGCGCCCGGTGTGAAGTCCTACACCACCCGCGCCCCCTCGCCCGCGCTCGCGGTGCTGCCCGCCGCCCGCGCCCTCTATGGTCGCCGCGCCCGGTACGTCATCACCGCCCAGGGGCAGCCCGTCAGCGGCGGCCCGTTTGTGTTCGCCCTGGGCGTCGAGGGCAACCCCGCCCGCCTGGGCGTGACCGTCAGCGAGGCCCCCAGCCGCCCCCCCAGCGAGGCGAGCGCGTGAGCGCCTACCGCCTGGGGCACGGCTCAGAACTGACTGACGCCCAGGCCGCCCAGTTGCTCGCCCGCACCGCCCAGGGCGAGGCCCTGAACTGGGCACCGGTCAAAACCGGGCACCGCTGGGCGCTCGCGCACCTTGCCACCCTGACCGCCGCTCAGCTCGACGAACACCGCGAGCGCGTGAGCCGGTGCGCCCAGGTGCTCGACGGGCTGCCCGTGCCCGCTGCCCTCACCGCCTGAACCGCTCGACGTGGGGCCGCCCCAGCGCTGCCCCAGTTCTCAAAACTTGTGAGGTTTTCGACATGACCAAACCGCATTACACCGCCGCCGTGACTGACCGCGAGGCCCCCGCGCCCTGGGGCGAGTGCCAGGGGTGCGGGGCCGCCGCTGCCCTGCCCGCCTCGATGCTGCCCGGCAGAACCTTCAATTACTGCCCCGCGTGCACCGCCCTTGAGCTGCTCAGGGCCGCCGCTACTCAGGCCCTCTCTGACATGCTCGCCCCGCACCTGGGGGCCTGGGGCAACTTCTGGGCCGCGTCTGGGCTGAGCCTGGATGATTTGCAGGGCATCACGGGGCAACTGAGCGCGAGCTGGGCGGATGAGGAATACTCGACGCGCTACCAGACCGCCGCGATTTACCGCGCGATGAGGGCGCACCCCGCGCCCCTGAACGTCGAGCGGGCCGCCCCTGACCGCCGCGAGGTGAACGCGCTGACCCTGCCCCGCGTCACCGCCGCATACCGCTATGACCGCGCCGCGCCCGCTGCCCAGGGGGGCGGCCCTGAGCGCGGCTGGGCGTTTACGCTCACCTACCCTGACGGGTCTACCGATGAGGGCGTGACCCTCCCCCCAGGGCGTGACGTGCTGCTCACGTACCCCAGCGGCCCCCAGGGTGACGCGGTGCTCTACTACACCGGCATACACGGCTCGACGGCTGACCGCCGCCCCATCTCTCGCGGTGACGTGCCGCTCTACGTGCCCGCCCAGTTCGTCAAATACGCCCGCGCCTCGCTGGGGTACTGGGGCGAGGCCCAGGCCCCTACCGCCCAGGCCGCCGCCGCTGAGGGTGCCCAGTGACCGGGGCCGGGACACCGGGCCGCCGCTCGCCCCGCGCCCTTATCCCTGGGGCGGTCAGTCTCGCGGCGGTTCAGGTGGTGCCCGCCTCGCTGACCGCTGACGGGCGGCCCGCGCTCGCCCTCGCCTGCTACACCACCCGGCACCGCGTGACGCTCGCGCACCTCCCCAGCGGGGCCGCGTGGTCACTCGCCCGCCCCCCAGCGCTGCCAAACGAACGCGACGAGCGCGAGGGGCTGACGCTCGCCCGCCTGGGCGGTGCCCGTCTGACCCTTGAGCATGAGGGCCGCCGCGCCGTGCTCGACGTGCCCGCCGTGCGTTTGCTCCGCGAGCTGTGCGAGGCCCTGGGCACCTATGACCGCTCACCCGTCGAGGGCCTGGGGCGGCCCGCATGACCCCCGGCGCTGACCCGGTGCTGTGTAACCTCGCCCCCGCCCAGGTGCTCGCCCGGATGCTCGACGTTTTGGCGGGCGAGCTGGGCGGCCCCGGCGCCCGGCACACCAGCGAGGCCCGCGAGCACGTGCGGGCGGCCCTCGCTGCCCCTGAACTGTCGCCCGCGTACTTTGACGCGCTCGCCCAGGCTGAGGGCGCCCTGACGCGGGCCGTCAGCGAGCGGCCCCCCTCTGGGCACCTGAGCGCCCGCGAGGTGCTGGGCGTCACCCGCACCCCCAGCGGTGCCCGCCTCACCCTCGCTGACGGTGAGCGCGTCGAGCTGCCCGCCACCTCGCCTTATCACCTGACCCCGACGGCACCGGCCCGCCTCTCGCGGCTCGACGTGCCCGCGCTCTACACCCTGCCCGCCGCGCTCGCTCGCCCCGCCGCCCTCGCGCTGGGGTTTGACCCTCAGCAGCTCGCGGCCCTGCTCGACACCCCAGAGGTGCCCCGCCATGACTGAACCGAACACCGCCGCCCGTACCCCCGCCGCCCTCGCTGAGCACCTGGGGCTGAGCGTGCCCCAGCTCGCCCAGCAACTCGCCCGCGTGACTCAAACCGAGGGCCTGAGCGCCCAGGGCCTCACCGTGTATGAGGGGGCCGCCTCGCTGGGCCTGAGCGCCGCTGAGGTGCTGGGCGTGCTCGCCATGTGCCCCGGCACCGCTGAGCGTGAGGCGGCCCCGCTGCTCGACTTTCCCGCGTCCCTGAACGGCGCAAACATGCCCGCCGCGCTGTGTGACGCGCTGAGCGGAGTGTATGCGGTGCTGAGTGACGCCCCGCCCCAGGGGGTGAGCCGCGAGCACCTGGGCCGCGCCCTCGCTGAAGTCACGGGGGCCGCCCAGGTGCTCGCCCAGCTCGACGGCACCCCCGCCGCCCTCAGCGCTGCCCAGGTCATGACCGCCCGCGCTCTCGCGGCTGGGGCCGGGGCTGAGTTGTACCCGGCTGACACCCTCGCCCAGTTCAGGGCAGCGGGCGAGCGCCGCGCCGCTGAGCACCGGCACCCCGTGACCGGTCAGCCGCTCGCGGGGGGCAGGTTCTGATGCTGCCCCTAGAACTGCTCAGCGCCCAGCCTCACGGGGCAGGGGTGCGGCTGACCCTCGCGGGGCGAGCTGAGGCGCTCGACGTGGTACGCGGTCAGGTTCAGGTGAGGGCCTGGGGCCGCGTGCCCGGTCAGCCCAGCGTGCTTGACGTTCATACCCTCTGGGGGCGCCAGCCGGTCAGGGTGCCCGCCGCGCTGCTCGCCCAGGTGTGCGGGGCGCTGGGCCTCTCGCCCCGGTTGCCCTGCCCCGCGTGCGAGGGTGAGGGCGTGACTGACACCGCCGCCCCAGGGGTGCCGCCCCGCTGCCCCGCATGTCTGGGGCGCGGCACCCTGACCCCCGCTCAGCTCGCGCGGCATGAGGCGGCCCAGGCTGAGCAGCTCGCGGGCGGTGTCTCATGAACCTTGACCGCCGCGCCCTGAGCGCTCAGGTCAGGGCCTTACGTGACGCGCTCGACGCCCTGGGCCTGCTCAGCCCGCCCGCTGACGTGCCCCAGGTGCGAGAGGGAGAGGCCCAGATAAACGCCCAGCGGCTCGCCTCTGCCCTGAGTGACGCGGCGGGGGTGCTCGCGCCCTACGGCAGCTCGCCCGCGCTGAGCAGTTTTCACGGGGTGCTGACCCTCGCGGGGGTGGTGCTCGCTGAGGTTCAGGCCATAGAACCGCGCCCGCTCGCGGCCCTGGGGGTGCTCATGGTCTGGGCCTCTGACCATGCCCGCGAGACACTGGGCGCTGAGGCCGCTGAGCAGCTCGCCCAGCTCGACACGTGGCAGATACGGGCCGCCGCTGCCCCGCTGGGCGAGTCTGACCGGGGTGTGTTCCTGGGGGCTGACGCGGTGCTCAGGGTGTCGAGCTGGGCCGCCGCTGACCCTGACGTGACCGCCCCAGACTTGACCCGCGCCCTACTCGCTGAGGCCCAGATGCTCAGCCGCCCGCCCAGCGCTGCCCAGGCATAGGCCGCCTTATGCTCGCCCGCTGAGATAACGCCCCGCCCCGCTCGCCCTTATTTCAGAATTGACCCCCAGAACGAAAACAAACGCCCAGCACGGCACCCGCGCCGCTCGCTGGGCGTTAATGTTCCACGTGAAACGTATTTGACACTTATGTAAATAACTTTGTGACAGTGAAACAAAAGCGCCGCCGCCCGCCGCCTGGGGGTGCAAAAGTTGCCAACTCATGCCAACTTTTGACAAATGAAAACGGGGTTTTCTGGCCCTGGGCACCGCCGCCCGCCTCTCTCTCATGTTCTGGGGGGAGAGGTGCCGCCCCTCTCTCGCGCCCCTCTCTCGACGTGTTCAGGCGAAAACTTAAAAACACGAAAACCGCCCAGCCTGAGCGCGTTTTGCCTCTCTCGCTGGGCGTGAGCTTTCGTGTGTTTTCGCCTCTCTCGCCCTCGCTGGGCAGCGCTGGGGGTTATTCCAGTTCTAGCCGCTGGGTATTCCAGGCCCGCGCCATACCCGCCGCAAAACTCGACGCCAGCAACTCGCCCAGCATGACCGACTCAGGCGGGGCGAGCGCGTCCCGTTTGGTTTTCCAGGGGGGCGTAAGTATCCCCGCGTTCTCAGGCAGACACCACACCCGCGAGCCGTAAGAGTCAAACCCCAGGCAGAACACGCGGCCCTGAGCGTGTAGCCGCCTGAGTGCCCGCCGCGTGCTGACCTCATCTGAGTAACCCCAGAGGCTCGCCCCGTAAATCTCGGCTGTCAGCTCTCGCGTGTTCAGCCTGACGCGCTCGCCCAGGGCCGCGAGCACACCGCGCATAACTCGCCCGTCACCTCTCGACATGCTTTAAGTGTTTCACAGGTTCAAAAACGCCCCCGCTGACAGAACGCTTAAAAATCCGCTCACACCGCCCCCAGGTGCTCGACGCTGGGCAGGGGCACGGGCTGAGGCTCGCCCAGGTCACGCCCCCCAGCGCTGCCCCGTTCATAGGCTCGACGCCCGCCCGCCGCTTTACCCCAGGGGCACGGCCCCAGCCCCCAGCGCTCAGGGCGTGACGGCTTAGGAAAGTAACCGGGCAGGGCACGGGCCGCGCTCGCCCGGGACACATAGAGCGCCCGGTCATGCGCCGCACCCCAGGCCCTCGCCCGGTAGGGTTTTCGTGTGTCTACTCGCTGGGCGAGAACATGCCCCGCCCAGTCTGGGCACCCGTGCCGCTGCCTGCTCGCGTCCGTCAGCCCCAGGCACTCGCGGCACCCGGTCAGCGGCTGGGGCAGGTGTTCACCCTGGGCACCCCAGCGGCTCGCGTAGAGCACGCCACACCGCCGCGAGCACCTGGGGCACGTCAGCCAGAACCGCACCCCCTGACCCCTGGGGCCGGTGTGTGAGGTGGTGACGCTGACCCGCACCGCCCCCAGCGCTGGGGCCGTATCTGCCCGCCGCGTGCTGACGGTGCGCTCTATGGGGTGCCAGTCAAACGCGAGCAGCGCCGCGAGCCGGGGCAGTTCTGCGGGCGTGCCCGCCTGGGCGAGTTGCTGGGCGTACCCTCTGACCGCCTCGCCCAGTTGCGCCGCGTCGAGCCGCTGACAGAGGTGCACCGGCACCCGTGTAAACCACCGCCGCCCGGTGCCCCGGTGTGCCCAGTTCTGAACGGTCGGCGGCCCCTCGCCCCGCTGAACTTTCAGGGTGAACGGGTCGCCCCGCCGCTCGTACTTTCTGCCCGCTGCCATAGGGTCAGGGTAGGGGGCACGCTGCCCCGGCACCGTGACCGCCCCGCCCCAGGGGTGCCAGGTCTACCCCCCAGCGCTGCCCAGGCTCAGGCAAAGGCGAAAAAATACCGGGCAAGTTTTCGCCACTTGCCGCCCAGCACCGGGCAAAACCGCGCCGCGTGCGAGCAAAAACGGGGCAGAACTGGGCGCCGTGTAAGCAAAAACGCCCCCCAGCGCTGCCCAAACTGGGAAAAACCGGGTAAATGTTGCCCCCCGGCGCACACTGAGCGCGTCACACCGAACAGCCCAGAACCGCCCGCCCAGCGCGTGAAAACAGGGGCGAGAGGGTGTGAGCTGGGGTTATGTAGGCGGATTCTCCTGAGCCAAATTGAGCCGCTCGACGGCTCGCCCGCCGTCCGGTGTATTACCAGCCCGCCCCCAGAAAACACACCGCCCCCGCGTGCCCGCCTATCACTTTCGTTTAAAACGCGAGTGCGCCCAGCACGGCGAAAACCCCGCGAGCGGCTGGGCGGTTTTGCTGTTTCAAACGCGAAAACCGCCGCGAGCGGTGAAACATTCTGGGGGCATATCGGCGGCCCCGCCCAAATGGTCAGGCGGGGGCCGTTTTGCTGACCATTTGCTCAGCGCCCAGCACATGCCCGCGAGGTGCTGGGCGGTCATTTTCCTACCGTCAGGCAAATGACCGCGAGCCGCGCCCAGCGAGCAAAAACCCCCGCGATGGGCGGGGGCAGTGTGAGCAGCGGTGAGCAGAACTGAGCAGAAAACGGGGCAGCGCTGGGCTACTCGCTGGGGTGCTGCTCGCCCAGCACCCCCCGCAGCGGCCCCGGTGTGTCTCTGCCCTCGCGCTCGCGGCGGGCCGCCTCTAGGTCATGTAAGGCACGGTAGAGCACGCGCTCTAGGTGCGCTTCATACCGCGTGACTTTCTGGGCCTCAGCCTCACCGGGCAGCGCTGCCAGGGCGAGCGCGTCAGCCTCAGCGCTGAGGGCCTCGCGCTGGGCGGCCCTGATTTTTGCCGCCTCCCCGCGCTCAAACTCGGCAGACTCCCCCAGCATCTCGCCCGCCTCATCTCCCCAGAACTCGCGGTAAAACGCGAGCAGCCCCGGCAGCTCGCCCGGTTCATACGTCCATTTGTGCCCCTCGACGCTCGCCGCCTCGCCCCGCCTGGGGGCGCGGCCCAGCATGGCCCGCACCATGTCACCCGCCCGCGCTGGGGGGTCAGCGTCGAGCAGCTCACCCGCGAGGGCCGCGCCCAGGTGCGCCGCGTCACGCTCGCCCAGCCCCTCAGCGCTGCCCCCACCTGCCCAGCGGCTCAGGTGTGCCGCCGCCCGGTCATGCTGGGCCGCCTTATGTTCGGGCAGCCCAGGCACCGCCGCGAGCAGATGGGGCGAGGTGCCCGCCGCGTCAGCGAGCCGCGCCCGTGCCCGCTTGACATTCCCGGTGCCCCGGTATCCCTCCCCCTCAGCAATAGCGGCCCGTGTCGAGCGCTGGGCCTCGCGTATCTGGGCCGCCTCATACCGTGCCACGCGGTCAAGTCGCCACAGGGCGAGGGCCGCCCGGTCTGCTAGGCGCTGCTCTAAGTAACTCGCGGCCCCGGTGCTCGCCCGTATCTGCTCGACGTGCTGGGCGTATGCCTCGCGCTCGCCCTCGCTGACGTGCTCGCTCAGAATCCCGTGCCGCTGGGCGTTTGCGCCCCTGGGGTCACGCTCGACGGTCTGACCCTGGGGCATGTCGAGCACCCCCGCCGCGTTTGTTTCGTAATTTTCGCCGTTCACCGTTCACCACCTGGGCCGCTGCCCTCTAGCATCCTGACCGCCCGCTCTAGCTCGCTGACGGTGTACCGTGCCCGCTCGACTTGGGCCGCTCGCCGCGCCTCTGGGGTTTTCGCGTGCGCCTCCATGAGTACGAGCCTGACGCCCCGCGAGGCCAGCTCCCAGAGCAGGGGGTCAACCTCAGCGGGCCGCCTGAGCCTGAACCGCCCGCCGCTCACCGCTCACCCTCTGGGGGCAGCGCTGCCGCGTCGAGCACCTGGGCGAGCACCGCCCAGCCGTCAGGGGTCAGGGTGCCCGCGCCGGTCACGTACCCCGCCGCGTGTAGGGCGTCGAGCTGGGCCGCGCTGGGGGGGCGGTGCTCGACGGTCACCGCGAGGGCCTGAACCTGGGCCGCGAGGGTGCCCCAGCCGCTCGCGCTGAGGGCCTGGGCGTATGCCCTGAGCAGCGCCGGCGCGTATTCGTGCCGCGTGCTCACCTCTCACCCCCAGCGCTGCCCAGCCCTAACCGCTCGACGTGGGCACGTACCGCCGCGAGGCCCTGGGCGGTGAGCTGCCCGCCTGGGGTGAGCACCCCCAGCCCCTCAGCCGTCGAGCGGGCCGCGTTTTTGAGTCTGCCCAGCCTGGGGGCCTCGCGGCTGAGCAGCTCGCCCAGCCCCGGCACCGCCTGACCCTCTACCGTGCCCGCGTACACGTCGAGCGCGGCCCAGGTCACGGCGTTCATTTTCGCCCGCGTCATGACTCGCCCCGCTCAGCCTCAGCGAGTTTCAGCCCAGGGCGCAGCGCCCAGCGGGGGGCCACCCCGTGACACATACACCGGGCCGCCGCGTGCATGACGGGCAGCGGCGGGGCATCAGGCCCCGGCCCGCCCGGTGCCCAGGGGGTATGAACCGCCCAGCCTAACGAACACTCCCCCATGAGGCGGCCCCAGTCTGGGGCGGCAGTGAAGTGTCTACAGGTGCCGCACCGCCCGCGCTCAGCCGCCCGCGCTGCCATATCGGGCACGGGGCGAGTCTGGGGGCGCGGCGGGGCAGCGGGCGGCCCCTGAACCGGGGGCGAGCTGGGCACCGGGGGGCGAGGTGCGGGGCGGGGGGGCAGCGAGGGCACCGGGGCCGGCGCGGGCACCTGAACCGGTTCAGGCGGGGCAGCGCTGGGGGTAGTTTGCCCGCGTGCCGCCCTGAGCTGGGCGAGAAAATCTGAGGAAAACGTCACGCGCTCACCCCCTCGCCCTCTGCCCCGTCGAGCGCCGCGAGCGCGTCAGGGTGCACCCTGAGCGTTTTCACGGGCCGCCCGCCCGCCTTACCGCCTGGGGGCGTGCTGACTTCTACCCTCGCGGCCCCGCACTCGCTGAGCACTTTTAGAGCCGCGTCGAGCCGGGGGCCGGTCATACCCGCCTTACCCTCAGCGAGCACCCGGCGCACGTCTGCCACCTTGTGACCATCACACACGCGGCCCCGCTCGACGTACCCCAGCACCGTCTGAGCGTCGAGCACGTCAGCCCGCCGCCCCTCGCGCCACAGTTTGCGGGCGTGCGCCGCGAGGTACTCACACCACACCGCCGCGAGCGCCGCCGCCTCAGCGCCAACACGGGCGGGCTGAGGGTGAGCGCTGCCCAGCGTCACCACGTCGAGCGCGTGAAAAATCAGGGCGAGCCGTGCAAATGTTGCCGGTTGCTTAGAGATATGCGCCCGGTATGCCTCGCCCCGGCTGAGGTCTTTTAGGGCCTGGGCGTGCTGACGTTCCCAGGCGTCGTAAACCGCCTGAGCCTCTGGGGTGTAGAGCAGCGGGGCCGGGCCGCCGCTGGGGTACACGCTGCCCAGACTCTCAGGGGTCAAGGTGCCCAGCCCGTCGAGCACCGCCGCCGCCGCCTCGCGGAGCGCCTCGCTGACCGGCTCGCGCTGGGCGGCTTGGTCAAACTCTGGGAAGATGTCAGGCCAGATAAACACCTGAAACCGTTGTAAGAGGCCGTCACCGGCCCCGCGCTGGGCGTCGAGCACGTCAGCGAGCGGCCCCGGTTGGATACCGCCCAGCACCCCAGCGCACATCAGCGGGATATGTACCACCCCGCGAGAGACGCGCTTGAGCGTAAAAGACTCGGTGCCGTTTGCCGCCTCCAAATAAAACGCCCGTTCAGTTTCACGCCCTGAGCGCTCAAACCCCGCGAGCCACCCGGTCAGCTCATCACGTACCACCGTCACACCCTGGGGGCTGTCCCTCAGAATCTCGCCCAGCGTCTCGGCGTTTGGGTCGTTGACCACGTACCACCGGGCAGTAAGGGCCGCCTCAGCCTCGCGCAGCGCCTCGCGTGCCTCTGTCAGCTCATCATCTGAGGGCATCTCGACGGGTTTACCGCCCCCCTTAAATGCCCGTTTCACGCGGGCTTCTAGCGCCTCTAGCTGGGCCGCCGCCTTACCTCTCGCGGTTTCCAGTTCTGAGCGCTGGGCGTCGAGCCGGTCAAACTCTGCTTTCTGGGCGCGAGTCAGCACCGCCGCCCCTCTATTCACGGCGTAGGTTTTTTTCAGCCCAGGCCGCCCGCATACCGCGCCCCAGAGGTTCGCGGGCACCGCTGGGGTGTTGGGGGCGTTTTTCAGTTTCACCGCCGCGCTGAGCATCCCCCCAGCACCGACGAGCACCGGCCCCGCGAGCACCTCTAAGGGCAGCCCCGCCGCCCGCGCCTCAGCCTGTATCCACTGGGCGAGCGGGGCGGGCAGCAGCTCGACGGGCAGCGGCGGCACCGGTTCAGTCACCGGGGGCAGAGGGGCAACCTCGCCCCAGGCCACCGGGGGCAGGTCAGCGGCGGCGGGGCGGGGGGCGCCACCCCCAGCGCTGCCCCGCTCAGGCTCAGGCAACCCCAGCACGCGGGCGGCCCGCTTGACCAACTCGCGCCGCTGGGCAGGGTCAGCCGTGTACACGTCCACACCCTCAGCGAGCAGCGCCCAGACTCCGAACGCGTCACGGGGCAGCCCATCCCCCAGGGGGTCGGCAGCGTGCCAGCTCATCACCACCTGAGCGCCTCGCGGGGTGCGCTCAGGGCGCAACCTCACGCCCGCCTGACCGCTCGACGAGCCGGGGTAAAGCCAGGGGCCATGAGGCCCGCCCTTATACCCGTGCTCGCCCAGCACCTCAGCGAGTGAGCGCGAGGCGTTAAACGTGTCTATGACGCTCGCCCCCTCGCCCTCACCGCCGCGCGAGCTGCCACCGCCCAGCCGGTTCAGGTCACGCTCAGCCGGGGCGGGCAGCTCAGCCGGTGCCCAGGGGCACGCGGCCCGCATGACCGGCAACAGGGCCGCCCAGCGCTGCCACAGGCTCAGCAGTTCGGGGGGCAGTTCGGGCAGCTCGCCCAGCGAGGCGGGCACCGGCCCCGTCCATTCATAGGGCCGCCCGGTGTCAGGGTGCACGCTGGGCGGCATCACGTCCTGCACCCCAGCCCCGCCGCGTAGCTCAAAAATGGTCAGCGGGGCGGGCCGCCCGCCGGGGCCTTTCTTGCCGCTGGGGTCAGGCCAGCTCAGGGCGTGCCGGTTCAGGCTCAGCCCGTCAGGGACGCGGAAAATAGGCTTTTCACCCTTCTTACCCCTGACCCGGTAGGGGTTAGAGGCGAGCACCGCCGCGAGGTCTACGCCCACCGCCGCGAGTGCGAGCGCCGCGCCGTCGTGGTCTATGTCGAGCGCGGCGGTTTGACTCTCAGAGTGCAGCAACCCCACACCGGCCCCAGGGTGCGCCGTGAGGTACTCGCGGGCAGCGCTGGGGGTGGTAATCCACTGGGCGGGGTCAGAATCCCATCCCTTCGCGCGGGGGCCTTTCGTGCCCTGGGGCACCGGCACCAACGCGGCCCAGCTCGCCAGGGCCTCAGCCTGGGCGATACGGTCAGCAAAGGGCGCGGTCATCGAGCACCCCCAGCGCTGCCCAGGTGCGCCCCGCTCGCCTGTAGCTCGCTGAGCCTGTCGAGCAGCCGCCCCGCGATTTTTTCCAGCTCGCCCAGGGCGTCATACTCGCCCCGTGCCCGCATCTCTGGGGCCTCGCGCTCTATGTACTCGCTCAGGCTCGCGTGCTGCTCGCATAGCTCGCGGTACAGGACGCGGGGCGAGGGGGTGAACGCGAGCACCTGGGGAGTAGGAGTAGAAAACACTTCCCCCCTAAAACCCCCTGGGCTACCCTCCCCCCCCAGCGGGGGCAGGGTGAACAGTTTTTGTGCGCTGGGCGCGGGTTTCTCGCGCTCGCCCTGGGCGGTGCCGGTGTGAGTAGGAGTAGGCCGCGAGGTTATGGGGGCGGTAGGGGGGGAGACGATTCTACTCAAACCCCCGGCCCCGTTTTCTACTGTTTTCCCCGTCTGGGCCGGGGTTTTTGCCTCTGCCCCAGAGTAGAAAACAGGTTTTAGGGGTTTCTGGGGCGCCTTAACACATACGAAAATGCACGCGGCCCCGCTCGCGGTGCTCTCCGGTAGACTCTGGGCAAGCCCGCCAGCCTGCCCCCGCCCCGTGCCTGCCATATGGGGCGGTTTCATTTTTGCCCCTGAGCCGTCGAGCGCTCGGCCCGCCACGCGTCGAGCTGGGCGCGGTGAATGCGGTACACGGGCCGTGCGGGGGTGCCGTAGTTTTCAGCGAGCAGGCGGCCCGCTTTAATTTCGTTTCTGATGAGGTCTTGCCCGACGCGCAACAGGGCCGCCGTCTCTACCACGTCGAGCACGGGCAGGGTTGCGAGCTGCTCAGGGGTCAGGGTGGTACGTTTGCGCCCGTTCGTCACTCTGGGCGAGCGGGTCAGGTTTTCAGCATGTGTGCTGGGGTTAGGGGTGGTCATGTAAAGCCCTCGCGGTACACCCCAGCCGCGCCCCGCGTCGAGCGCAGGGGGCTAGGGGTAGAGCTGGGCGGGCCTGACTCGCCGCGTACCGTTTACGGCGTAGGGGTGTCAGGTTGCCCGGTGAGCGCTTCCCCGGTCAGGGGCAGCGCTGCCAGCTCAGGCGAGGGCAGGGGGCGCGAGGGGTGCGGCTGGGGGTATGGCCCGCGAGTAGAGCGGGCGAGGGGCGCGACGAACTGGGGGCCGCCGCTTAGGTTTACGGGGAGCCATGCGCCGCAGTACCCGTAGCAGCACGCGTACCGTTCGCCAGAATTGCCGCCGCTCGTTACGGTGCTCGCGCCCTTTGGGAAGTTGGAGAACGAACGAGTAGAGGGACGCCCTGAGTTGCGCTCCTAACGGTTCAAACCCATGCATGAGTTGCTTTACAACTGCCTGCGGGCCGCCTGGGAGATGCTTTGCAAGACTTAGAAGGATGTTGCCCCAGTGGTAGCCGTACTGGGCCGCTGTGGTTAGCTTTTCAGTCAGATAAGCGGGCTGAGGCGCGGCTATGTAAGTGCGGGGCAGCCCCAGACTCATTTTCTCTACCGGCGCTGCCCAGGCTGCAAACCCCGCGAGCTGCTCAGCCCCGTTTACCGGCTCCCCCCCCAGCGCTGCCCCCGCCTGGGCGTCAGGCTTAGCAGCGGGCCGCCCAGGGGCGAGCATGGCCCAGAGGCCCCAGCGGTACACCCCGGCCCCGCGCATGACGGCACGGCGGTAGTGGCGAGCAGTCCAGGGGTCAGGGTGAACGCTCAGCGAACCGTCAGGGGTAACGTTGCCCAGGGTGGGTACGTCATGTGCCATAAGCTCAACCTCGACGCGGCGAGGTTCGCCCAGCCAACCGCCCGTGACGATTTGCACGGGCAGATAAACACAGCCGCCGTTAACCCTTATGACATACGCGCCCCAGACGTTTACACGTTTAGGGGTGGGCAGGGTCACGGGGGCGGACATATCTCTATCTTACGCCCTGTTACGGCTGAGCATAAGTGAGGCGGCTAGGGTGTCAAACGGTTGTCAAACGTACTGGGCAGAATGACCGCCCCCCGTACCCCCTGGGGCGTAACGCCTGAGATACATTTTTACCGTCTGGGCGCGGCGCCTGCCCCTAAGCGCTCGACGGGGCACCCCTCGCCCGTTTTCCCGCTCATCCCCCTTCTAAGCGGTCGGTCGTAGGTTCAAGTCCTACAGGGTGCACCAGAAGAACCCCCACTTTTGATGGGGGTTTTACTTTTTGTTTGCGATAGACCGTTTAATCGGCGCCGCTTACTTCAACGAGCATCTCAGGATCGGCTTAGGGACAGGAACGGTGCTCTGAATATTGATGAGCAACAAGTCTGGTCCCAAGGGATCGGATTTACCGGTAGATAGGAATCTTGACATAGACATTCTTTTCACTGCCGTTGTCGAAGGTCACTGTTCCGATGGCGTTGATCTGCGTATACGAGCGATCAGAGCGCTCCCGTACAGTGAGTGGCAGAGTAAAGATCAAGGTGCTGCCGTCCTGAAGAAAGTCAGTCGCCAAAACCCCGGCAGTCTGTGACGGCCAGACGTCTGGAGCATCAATGGGAAATTTCTGCGTCGTACCGTCTTCCTCGTACTCCAGTTCGTAGTTGAACACGGCACGTATGGGGCTGGTCCCATTAGGAATCGTCTCGATGACGACGGCACAATGTTGGATTTGCCCGGGTGTGAGGTAGGCCTGCTCTGTGCCACCGGCGTCATCCACGCAGCCGCCAAATGTCCAATTGAGAAATTTGGGGGCGCCCTGCCGCGTTTCTGAACTTTCGGCAACTGTGTCGGCAGATGGCTCGGTGGGCAACTCCGTGGTGACGCTGTGCTGTAGTTCCTTGAAGATCTTCCCTGTCTCGCTGGTGATAAAGAGCTGTCCTCCAGTCTTGATCAGCCCGAGATCGGTGTAGGCCTGCCCGGTCAGTTGTTTGCCAGGCCGGGTCAGGTCATAGCTGTAGTTGAAGCGCACCTGTCGGGTGTTGGCGCCTTCGGACAGGGTCTGAACCTCGGAAACCCGCTGATACGAGCGCTCGGGCCAGCGCTTGAAATACCCAGCTTTGTCCTTTCGCAGCGCTGCTTTGGCCTGAAGACCCTGGTCAAAGTAAGTGACGCGGTCAGCATAGTGATTGATCGCTGCCGTCAGGTCATGACCACTGCCTGCGGCGAGGTAATCGTCCACGAAGGTCACAACTTCATCGTCCGTGATGGGGTCTTCACTGGGCGGCAGCGCTTCGACAGGCGTCGCTTCTGGCGGCGGGATGATGGCGGCTGGAGGTTCAGGATCGGTAGGCACAGGCTCAGCAGGAGGTGAAGGCTCCGGTTCAGGAGGCTGTTCTTCTGTTTGCGACTGCTCTGCGACGGGAACCTGCACCTCCTCCGGAGTTTCAGTGGGTGCAGAGACGTCATTCTCCGACGTGCTTTCACTGACAGCTGTGACCGTTGAGGATCGCGGTGTGGAGGCCAACTTGTACCCGCCCAGGACAACAAGGCCAATCACGAGTGGAATCCACCACGGAAAGCCGGCGCGTGACTGTGTCGGTCCAGGGTCAGGTGACTGGGGAGCCGCCGGGGGTGAAGGAACAGAAGGTGGAGGAGCGGGAGGTTCCTGCTGCGAAAGGATTGCCTGAGTGGGCTGAGCGCGTCGGAGTTCTTCCAGCACCTCGGCGGCGCTTACGGCGCGGACAGCCGGGTCCAACTGCAAGCAGGATTCGAGGGCGTGGGCAACTTGAGGCGGAATTCCTGCTGGCCAGCTGGGGAGCCGCACGCCTTGCTGCCGTGCCGAGACGGGGGACAACGCGGTGCCCGTCGCCGCTTCGAGCAGGGTGGCTGCCAGAGCGTACAAATCCGTCTGGGGGGTATAAGGGCCCCCCGAAAGCAGTTCCGGTGCGGCATAACGCGGGTCGTGCGGCCAGTGGTCACGAAGTTCCTGCGCGGTGCGCCGTGCAAGTCCAAATTCTGCCAGCAGTGGCCGCTTCTGTGTATCAAACCAGACGGCTTCCGGACTGATCTGGGTATGGAGCAGAGCGCCCTGATGTGCAGCCGACAAGCCTTCAAACAGCGCCGTTGTCAGGGGCTGAAGCAGTTCCGGTGAAACTGGCCCAGCGGACAGCAGCTCACGTAGAGTGATGGTGCGGCGCGGTTCGAAGACCAGAGAGAGCCACTCGCCTTCATCGATCAAATCACGCACGGGCAGCACGTGGGGACTGTGCACCTGCAAAAGACTGCGGGCGTACCTCAACCAAGTCTGCCTTGCCCGTTGACCCCGAGGTGTGCCAGGGTCTGCAACCGCATAGAAACTGACCAAAACCTGCTCGTTCCACTCGGTGTGAGCTCGGTAAAGTGCCTCGTGTGGGGTGCTGTGCAACTGCTCATCGAGCAGATACCTTCCGGCTCTCCGGGCTCCTTGCTCAGGCCACTCAGCCATGGTGGGCCTCCTGACGCGCCGCATGTTGACGGTCCTGCCGTGCCTGCTCGATATTCGGGTGATCGAGGCGAGACGCCATCCGAACTGCCCTGGGCGTGGCAGCCGGGTGCACGATGACAGCGGACAGGATCAGCACGTCCGAAAGAGCCCGTGCCGAAGCGCGTTGTTTTGACCAGCGCCGCCAGCGCCTGAGCAGAACATGTTCACCGAACGGCAGGCGGCGGGTCCAGCGCTCAAGTCGCAAGAAGCGCTCGTAAGCCGCGTCGTAGGCCAGATGTTCCAGGGTGCCACCGTCCGTATTTGAATGGTGGGCCACTTCCAGCCGCAGGTGACGATGATTAGCCAGTTGCCGCAGAAGGGCCGGAGTACAGGCAGGGTTGCGGAGAATGCTCCGCTGAACGGACGCCTGAGAGTCCATGGTCAGCTTCTCCAGGGTGGGAGGAGGCGTGCGCGGATCGCGGGCGACGGCTTCCCGAATCTCGGTCCTCGTGACATCGGCCAGCTCGGCCAGCAGTTCCGGCGTGGCGAGTGGGTGACGGACCAAGGACAACAGAATGTCTCCGTCGTTGAGAGAAGCCTTCAACACGACGCTCAGCACATTGGGGTCCACATCCTTGCGCCGGAGCAATTTTTGACGGAGCTGCGCACTCGCATCTTGCGCGAGCACAACCTGCAATCCGAAGGCGAGTTCCTCACTGCGACTGATGATGCCGGACCTGACTTCTTCCTCCGGGTCATTGACCAGGACCTCAAGTGTTTCCTGAGGCGTGCGGGGATGTGAGGCGACCTTACAGCGCACGCGCAAGGCGTCACTCTGCCCGAGTGAAGCCAGCGCCTCCGCACTCACGTCTGGCTGACCCACTTCCTCCCATTCGAGGTCATTGAGTTTGGCCTGCACCTGTCCGTAGCGTGGATGCTGTCGGATGACCGGACGCATAGGCTGTTCCGGCAGCCGGCGTTCCAGCGCGCCACCAGGGGCAGCAGGATTAAGGAGGACGTTCAGGCGAACGTCCCGCAGGGGGTCGTCACTGAGGGCGACCAGAAGGTCATCCGGCGTGCTGACATTGCTGCTCAGCCCCTCCCGCACCCGGGCGTCGAACAGGGGAAGAGCCGCCAGTTCCTGTCCTGGCGTGCTCGGGCTCGCGGCCTGCGCAACGCGCTGCACTTCGGGCACCTGATCACCCAGCAACAGGGCACGGGCAGCCGACGGGGTATGCGGATTGAGGCCCACTTGCGCCCGCACCCGGGGGCTGCGGTCCCTGCTGAGCCGGACCAGCATCTCGGCGGGCGCTTGCTGGGCGGCAACGGCGAGCTTCGCATTGCGGCGGCGAGTCTCCAACGCCTGCTGCGCCTGAGCCTGGCTCAGGGGCGCCCGGCGCAGGTTGGCGACGAACTGCACGCGTTCGTTGGCGTCCTGAGCGAGCGCGTCTAGAACCTCACTGGGTGTATAGGGATGAGCCGCCACCGCCTCACGGATGGCGTAGCGCGCGTCTCCTGCCAGCAGGCTCAGGGCTTCTGGTGGGCTGCTCGGGTTGCGGGCCACTTGCAACCGGACGGCGTGGTCTCCGTCACCGGCCAGTGCCAACAGGGTCGGTCCACTGGCGTGAGGGTGGCTGGCGACATGCTCACGAATGGTCACATGGTCCGGGTCCTGCGCCAGAGCAGCCAGTTCTTCCGGCTCTGCATTCGGGTTCTCGGCGGCGGCGGAGCGCACCCACCAGTCCGGGTCCACCGTCAGGCCCAGTCGGGCTTCTCGGGGAAGGGCCGGATTGCGGGCCACTGCCGCCCGCTCCTCCCAGGTGCCTTTCCAGGCAAAGTTCAGCAGCAGGCTTTCTTCTAGCGGGCCTTCTTCCAGGCGCCGCAACAACGTTTCCCGCGCCTCACCGTAGGGCCGCTGCTCATCCAGCCACAGCAGCAGGTCCAGCGGAAGCAGTGGGTGGCGCGCCGCCAGTGACCAGAGCCTGCGGGTGGCCTGAATTTCCGCCGTTTCGTCCGCCGTGATTTCTGGATCAGTTCGGCGGTCGAGCAGGCGCTCGCGGAGCGGCCTGAGCACTTGCGCTGCGCACTGAGAGACCGTTGCTGTGTCCTGCGGCGCAGCCGCTTCGGGTACCGCAGGCGGCTCGGCGAGAGGAGCGGCGGGGGCTGAAGGAGACAATTTGGCTGCTGCTTTCCGGATTCGCATAGGCACGGAAGCGTTCGTCTTGAGGTACTCACAGAGGCCAGGATTTTCCTGCGCCTGGGCAATGATCCAGGTTTCTCCCCGACTGGGCCGATAGTCGAGAAGCTGTTTGATGTGCCCATTGAGGATCAGTTCGATGACTGTCTCGTCGGTCGTGGCCGGATGCTGCGCCGCTATGGCGGCTGTATATGTCCCCAGAATGCCGAGCAGGGCGAGCTGCTCGGGCGTCAGAAGCTGGGGCGTCCGCTCGGCGAGGTCTATCACCTGCGCGAGCTCGGGGGGAAAACTCATGTGTTTCCGCGCCGCGCGCCGCACAGCCGAGTTGGAATGCGCGGCCAACTGCGCCAGGCGCGCCGCTGGTGTGCCAGGGTCGCTGGCTTCTTGAAGCAAACCTGAGAGGGCGGTCATAGGCTAGGGTGTACTCTTCTGCGCGTACTCGACGACGATTTCTACGCGCTCGTTTTGCGGCGCGAACTTGTGACCGTTGAAAGGCGTTTGACCACCGCGGGCGGCCACCGCCAGCCGGTTCGGGCTGATGCCACCACGCAGGTAAAACGCGGCGGCGACTGCACTCGCTCGCGTAGCAGACAGGTCCCACCGCTCCGGTGTATTGGGCCTGGAGGTCTGGGTGTGCCCCTCGATCCGGATCCGCTTCCAGTTCTTTTTCTGAGAGCGCAGCACCTGAGCGAAATCCACCAGGGCGGTCTCTCCCTCAGGCGTCAGAACAGCGCTCTCACCGACAAACATGTTCTCCGAACGAAAAACCCAACGCTGGGCGCCTGGAGGATCGTTGCGTTGCACGGGTGACAGGAGCTGAGGCCGCACCGAAAGCGGCGCACGCCGGACAGCAGCGACGACTAGCTCCTGGGCCTTGCGGTACTTCACCTGATCCCAGCCCGCTTGCCCCACCGCCAGAATACCGCCGATGAAAAAAATCAGGACAAAAATCAGGTTCAGCGTCAGGTCACTGAAAGCGATGTAAGGGTTGGTGTCGCCCCGAAGACGCGACGTGCTCATCCTTCCCTCCAGGCACGGCGGCGCTCAATCCCCACTTTGTACCTCGGCGCGCGAGCGGCTCAGGGCGCGGGACAATTCGCTGAAGGAGTGATCGAGACGTGCGGCGTAATTGCTCTGCTCGGTGCGGAAGGTCTGGCCCGACTCTTCAAAGCTGTTACTTGCCCGGCCCAGTTGATCGCCGACACGGGTGATCTGCTTGAGCAGTTCGGACGTGGTGGCCTGCACCGTGTCCTGGAGGCGACTGACCGTCGTCGCTTGCTGAGCGAGGTTCTGCTGCAACTCCGTGCTGCTCGTGCGCAGGGACGAGGCGGCGCTTTCCTGAGCCTGCACCAGGTCCGACACGCCGCGACTCAGGCCCACAGTGAGTTCCTTGACAGACGTGTCCATCTGCCCGAAAACTTGCTCAATCTGTACACTGGTGTCCGAGAGTTGCGTCAGGCTCTGGCCCAGAGTGTCGCCCGCCTTGCCGAGCACGCTTTCGAGTTGGACCGCCACGTCTTGCAGCCTCTTGTGAATGTCCTGAAAGCTATTGCCCGCGTCGCGCAGGTAGCGGCCCATGCGCTCCATTTGCGAAGTGATGGCGCGGGGGAAGGTGGCTGGGACAAGTTCGGCGTGTACAAAGGCGTTGAGTTCGTCCTCAAAGGTTTCCTGCGCGCGGGCGGCCAGCGCAAAGGCTACCCCGGTGCCCAGGCTTAGCAGGATGCCCCACAGACTTGCCCCAAACGCCCCCTGCATGACACTCATGGTGCTGGCAAGGGCGTCGGCAAGTTCTCCCGGCTCTGTGGCCCGCGCGGCGTTGCGGATCGGAGTCACGAGGGTTCCGATTGACCCGGCGAGGCCCATCACCGTGCCCAGCAAACCAGCGAGCATCAGCAGGTTGGGAATGTTGCGCGCCGACGAGAGGCCAGCTTGTGCGGCGGCGCCCACGGCCTGCGTCGCCGCCTGCAAGTCCGGCGTGGCAAGAGTCCGGGCGCGGGTCACAGCCACCACCGCTTGCCGCACGGCGCTGGTGGCGGGCAAGGCCTGCGCGGCACGCCAGGCGTCCTCAGCCACTTCGTCGGATTCTGGCGGGTCCTCGGTGTCTAGGGCAGGCAAGACTACCTGGCGGATTTGTTCTAGAAAGCTCCGTTCCTGTTGGCGCCGCTGACGAGCCACGGCCAGGGCCCGCATGAAGTAAAGAGTAAGCGGCAACATGACGGCGAGCAGGACCAGCCAGCCTTCGGGCCTCAACTGAAAGAGGGTATTCAGAAATTCACTCATGGTTTACCCGAACACGCTGTAGCGTTGGCCGAAGGGATGCTCAACGTCATCAGGGTGGTATTCGCACTTCAGGCCCTGGCCGATGACGTCCTCGAAGGTTTCGCCCACTGGGCCACCACAGACCCGGCAGTAGTACCCCTGAGTGTTGGCAACGCGGCCTTTGGGCAGCCGTTCTCCCTTGTCCTTGTACAGGCCGTCAATGAGGTTGTTATCGGGCGGAAATGTCTCCAGCAGGGCCTGTCTCAGGTCAGCATCCTGCGTCAGGTACGCCATCAGGGCCGTCTGGGCTGCCTGATCGCTCCAGTCCCGAACAGCGCGGGCGCTGCTGCTGCTCATATTGTCGTGTAGCCATTTGACGTAAGCCTGCCTTCCCTCGGCGGGCGTGGGGTAACGGCCCACGATGGCTTTGCGCCGTGCCTCTATCTCGCTACGCAGGTACGTCGCGGCATTTGTGAGGCTCTTGGAGGGCCGCGAGCTGTCCTGCGGCTCAAAGGCCAGTTGCCGCGCGGCCTTGCCGAAGCTGCCCGCAAAGCGCCGCGCCCGCTTTTCCGGTTCAGTGGGTTCGCCGGGCTGCTGTGGCCACTCCATGACCAGGTGCCCGCCCGTCAGTTGCAGGTTGCCGTGGAGAGCTGAAAGGAAGACCAACTGCTCTGCTTCCTGGAGCTTGCGAATTTCCGCGTCGTTGATGGGTGTCCAGTCAATGTCGCTGCGTTTGCGGGTAAAGTAGGTGTTGAAGCGGGTGGGCTTGCTGTACGACAGTTCACGCACGTCGTCTGCACCGCGCAGAGCAAAGCGGTACCACTCCTCGAGCATCACGACGCGGTAAGGATCGATGCCCTCGGTTTCCTTTGCCTCGGGGGACTTGTTCACCCACGGCTGGATAGCGCGGCGGAAGTCGGGAGTCATGTGCATGCCGACCAGCAGCTTGCGGCGCGGCAAAGGGCTCATGGGGTCCACCTGACCGAGGGGCTCATTGAGCTGCAAGAACAGCTCGGCCTGGGTGGCGGCGTGCATGGCCTGACTGTCCGGATCGAAGCTCGGGCTGCGCTGCTCGTAAAGGCGGCGAATCACGTCCTTACCACTGCTGCGTAGGCTGCTCTCGAACGGTTCTACAGCGGCCTGTTCCAGTGCGTTGAGCTGCGCCCGCTCGAAGTTGTCCTGGCCGACGGCCCAGGCTCCCAGCAACCAGTCGGGGTCGTTGACGCCTGGCAAGACGCCCTTGACCAGTGCGTCCCAGGAGCGGATCAGGCGTGCCGCGTGGGCCTCGCGCTGCTTGTCACTGACCGCCAGTTCCTGCTCCTTGTCCACCGAGCCATTCGGAGAAGGCTCGAACAAAGACAGACCGTTGACGCTGGCTGAGTCGTTTTCCAGACGGGCACGGGTATCGCGCCAGCGGTCGGCCTGGTTGGTCAGGCGGCGGCGCAGCATGGTCAGGCGCCGGGTCAGCTTCTCGGCTTCCTCCTCGACGATGCTGAGTGTGCCGGCCTCGGTCTTCTGGCCGCTGCCCCGGTCGGCAAAGACCTCGCGGACCTTTTGATTGACGCGTGACTTGATCTCGTCGTCCAGAGCGCGGCTTAGGGCGGGATACAGTTGCTGCGACGCCTTGCCTTTCAGGAAGAACATGCCGAGCAAGGTGTTGGTCCGGATGGTGTCGAGCTCATCCAGCACGCCGTTCGCCGCGCCTGACTTGCCCTCGCTGGGTTCCCAGCCACGCAGTTCGCCCACGCGGGGCTGCACTCCCTGCATAACCTCCAGCAAGACGTTGGGGCCTTGGTCATAGTCGAGCAGGCGGCTGCTCACTAGGCCGCGCACGTTCTCCATGACGCGTTCAGCCGCCACGCGGCGGTTGTCGTTAACGGTGCGGTGAACCAGGCCGCGCAGACCCTCGCCGGTGTCCCGGTCAAAGGCACTCCGCAGGTCTTTCACAGCGTCGCGTGCGCCCTGTACGTTGCCATTACGCACAGCACGCATCACTTCGTTCTTCTTGGCGTCCAGGCTGGCACGGACACTCGCGCCGGAGGCGTCCAGCAACAGGGATTCGGTCAGGTTAGGGATGGTCAGCCCCATGGTGTCCAGGTCCTCTTCGAGCCGGCCCTCGTACTTGCGGTCTTTCCAGCGGTCGACGGCGTGCACCAGCGTCCGGTATTTCAGCGCTTCCAGGATGCGCCGCATCGGGTACTCAATGGTGGATAGACCAAAGGTGGAGAAGGCGAAGGCGCGGCCCTGTTGCACGGTCACGGGGCCAGCGTTCACCATGTAGGCCATCGGGTCGGTCTCCGGCACAAATACGTTCAGGAACATGCGGTCGGCAATGGCATTGGACAGGCGCAGCAGATCCATCGTCTCCGTACTGTTCGGGCGTAGCAGGTAGACGAGGTCATAGGGCATGGCGTCCCCCGGCAAGATGGCCGTTCCCTCGGGTTTATCGGGGTACTTGATGCTCTGGTAGCGCTCGCGGTCGTTGTGCAGGTGGTACTGGTTCAGTTCGGCGAGGGCGTGATAGGCGTTCGTTTTCCAGATTTCCGCGTCGGGTTTTTGGGCGATCCCCAGGTCAGGATGCGGCAGGGTAAACATCCCCAGCGTCTTCTCTTCCTCACTCAGGATGGTGCGCAGCAAAATGCCTACATCACTGGCGGTGCCGCTACAGGTTCCGCCGCAGAGCGTGCCCACGACGATGACACGGACCCCGGTCTGTCCGCTGGCCTGGTTCACCGCAAACTGCACGGACATTTCCAGGCCGGCATTGTCCTTGTTGAGTGCGGCTTTGGCCTGCGCTTCAGTCAGGTTCCGCAGCCGTGCCACTCGTTGCGAAATGGCATTCTTGATCTCATTGTAGTTGGGCGGATAAAGCAGAGCGAGCCGCCCCACCATACGGATATGACCTGCGCCGGAGTCAATGCTCTGAGCGGGCAATTGCCCCAGCGTTTCCAGGTCTGCCCAGGTGTTCAGGGCGATGCTGGCGTCGTACAGCTCAGGGCGATTGAGCATGTCCCGCCACGCCGTAGCTGGCACCCCGAGCGTCTTGAAATCGTCCGTGCCGTTGAAACGGTTGGGCTTCGCCACGTCCGTCTCCACCGCCAGAAACTCCACCCACGGGGCGCGGCTGAGGCCTCCGACTTCCCAATCGATTCGGTCTGCCAGAGATTCCAGAATTTCCGTCCCGGTGCTGCCCAACCCGATGACGAGAGTTTTAAAGACGCGCATGTTTTCTGCCATTAGGCTCGGGCTCCCATTTTTGAGAAGATGACGTGAAGGATGATGGCCAGCAGCAGGAAGGTCAGGGTCACTGCTCCCAGGTAGATCAGGTCGGTCGGTTTGAAGAGGAAATAAGCTCCGGCTGCCAGCGCTACGGCCAGCAACAGCAGGGCGATGTTCATGCCCTGATTGGCCGCATCAACCGCCGACCGATTGCCCGCACCGAAAAACACATGCGCGAACGCCACTGAAACCGCGTACCACAGCAGCACGGTGCCCAGAATGGTCAGCCAGAAGTTCATCTGGGTATAGAGAGGAACAACTTGCTTGAAAATGTCGTTGAAATCCATCAGTGGTCTCCCTGCTGATAAGAAAGGGTGAGAGAGCGTGTGATTTCACGCGGCACGCCGCCCGCGCCGCGCACCTCGCCGGTCAGTTCAAGTTGATGGTCAGGCTGATCGAGGCGCAGGGGAAAAGAAGCCGCGTTTCCCACCGCCACACGGCCATCGACGCTGCTCAGCGTGACGGCTTCACTCGTGCCGCGCACCTTAAGGTCCTTGCCGACCCGGACGAGTTCGGCAATCCGTTCGGCTGGAAGGCCCTGCACCGGCACGACCGCTACCCCTTCCTCGCTGTAGCCAGGGCCAGCAATCACGCAGAAGGGCCTGCCGTTGGGCATATCGCGGAGGCTGAAGTTCGAATCTCCAACGCGCAGGCTGCCCCGCGCTCCACCTTGCCCGCCGCCCTTGATGAGCATCCAAACCAAGCCTCCGATCAGCCCAAGCCCCAGCAGGCCCAGAAGAAAGGGAGCAGCGGAGCCGTTCTTCTTTTCTGCTTTGACCGGCTGAGCACTCTGGTCAAGTTGCTGTGTACGGGTGGTGTTGCCCAGAGGAGTGGCCGTAAACGTCTTGGGCAGCAACACGACGGCTTGCATCTGCCCCGGTACGGCGCCGCCGGGTGTTTTGATGGTGTAGGGAATATTCAGGGTGGCGCCGTCCTGCGTCCCAGCGACCCGCGTCCATGTCTCCAGCATCTTCTGATAACTCCCAGCATTGGTGCCGAGCAGCTTCGTACCTGCTGAGCCGACGCTGGCTGCCGTATTGGTCAGCAGAATCAAAACGGTATCTGGTGAATTCGCGAATTCCTTCGTGAACGATACAGCGGCCCTTTCCGTATCGTGCCCTCCCGCGCTCCCTACTGCGGGCGTGGTGGGCCACAACCGCTCCACACCGCCTTTATCGGCCTGACTGTCTGTGCCGATCTGCTGGGTAAGCCCCTGGGCATTCCTAAACGCCCAGGGCTTGAGTTCCCAGGCGCGTGCTGTCACCTGGTCGCCGGTCATTGCTTCACGTGCAATGAACTGCGAGGCCACTTCCCGTGCCGCCTGTGCGCCCAGCGGATCAGACTTGAAGTGCCCAGTGCTGAACGCCATTACCCAATGGACGTTTTGCTTATCCAAGTCGCCGCCCGCCGCTGTGACAGCCTCATTCACACTGCTCAATAAGCGGTCAACTCCTGGCTTGAGGCTAGAGCGCATCAATTCGGTTTTACCTCTGACATCTTGCGCCTGCACTGTGCTTGAGAGCATCAAGGCCGCTGTCAGCCAACCAATAAGGGGTAAGTCTGGGCTTCTGAAATGAGGTCTAAGGGAACGTGAAGTTTTGTACATAAGAATGATGTAACCTCGCTTAACCGAAGCATACGACCTTCTCATGACACTGCTGTCACATTGTTGGGCTTTATAGGTGGAGGCAAGGGAAAAGTAAGGACCAATGTGACGTTTCACTTGTGGTCCCTAAACAGGGTAGGCTGCCCGCACGTGCTGATAGTTCGACTGCTAACTAAACGAAAAATCCCTTGCCTGCGGGCGGGGATTTGTTCATTTGGGGTCAGGCTGGCAAGAGGTTTGCCTTTCCGACTGTGCTGAACTCAACAAGTTCCGTAAAATCAGCCCGTTTTCTACCGCTGCCCCCACCGCCGTGTTGTCGAAGATGACCCATACGTCGCCAGAATTCGCCTGCACCTGCGCTGCCAACCTTGCCAGTTGTGAATCCAAGTAGCTGCTGGAATACATCTTCGGTGAGCCGTGCCAGCGGTAATACACCATGCTAAGGCTGCCGCCAGGGTGCGCGGCGGCGGGCACCTTCGCGGGGTCGGCGGCCACGCGGCTCACGTTCAGGTCGCGCAGCAGGGCGTCCACTTCCGGGGTGAACCAGCTGGCGTGACGCGGTTCGCACACAGTCCGGGCGAGGGTCATCCCGTGCAGCAAGCTGAAGAAGTCCTCTACAACGTCCCGCTCGAAGCTCAGGCTGGGTGGCAACTGCACTAGCAGTGGCCCCAGCTTTTCACCCAGATGGCTGACCTGCTCTACAAACTCGGCCAGCGGCGCGGCGCACTCTCGCAATCTGGCCGTGTGCGTCACGGCTTTGGGCACCTTGACGCTGAAGCGAAAGCCCTGCTGCACGCTGGCCGCCCAGCGCGCGTAGGTGGCCGGGCGGTGGGGGCGGTAAAACGACGAATTGATTTCGGCGGCATTGAAGCGGGTGGCGTAGCGTTGCAGCACGCTGTCGCCTGGGCCGAAGCGCTCCTGCTGCTCGCGGCTCAGGCCCCAGCCTGCCGTGCCCAGGGCGACATGCTGTGTCTTCTGGTGCTGCGGCGGTTCGAGCAGCTTCATCACCTGAGGCTACTGCAAGACCCTTCAGCGAGCAGGCAGCAGATGCGCGGGCACGTCGCCGATCAGGCCGTCCACCCCCAATGCGGCGAGCCGTTGCACGTCGGCCACCTCATTGACGGTCCAGGCATTGACCCGCCAGCCCCGGCGCCGGGCCATTGATATGAGCGGTGCATCAATGAGTTGGTGCTGCGGATGCAGCGCCGCACAGTCCACCCAGCGGCCCACAGCTTCCGGCAGATTCAGGGGGCCGAGGCGGTAGGGCCGGTGATACAGCAACCCACGTTCGACCTCCGGCGCGAGTTCGCGGGCGGCCCGCAGCAGCAGCGGATTGAAACTGCTCACGATCACGCGGCGGCTCAGGCCATGCACCCGAATGCTGTCGAGCATACGCACCACCCGGTCGTCAGGCAGAGGAGACTCCCACTTGAGTTCCAGATTGACGTAAGCCTCACAGTCGACAGCCCACGCTAGGACTTCGGGCAGCGTCGGCACCCGCTCGGGCAGTTCAGCGCGGGTCAAGTGGGGCAATTGGCGGCCATCCGGCAGGGCTGCGTCGTGGTGGACCGCCAGCGTGCCATCGGCAAGGCGGCGCACGTCGAGTTCGATGCCGTCGAGCCCGGCGTCTAAGGCCGCTTGAAAGCTGGCCAGAGTGTTTTCGGTGTGTTCGCGGGGGGAACCGCGGTGGCCGAGCAGCAGGGGCATGGGCTCAGGGTAGCGGGCCTGCCTGGTGTGGTCGCCCGCAGGAGCACCAGTGGGATTAAGCCCCCCCGGATGCCTGCGCGCCTCCCAGCCGCTACCCTGAGCACATGGCTAACCTCAGCTCCTCCACCGTGATGCTCACAGGCGCGGGCGGCTCGCTCGCCAACGCCATTGCCCAGGAACTCGAAGACGCGGGCGCCCAGATGGTGCTGGTCGGGCGCGGCGAAGACCTGGCCTGGGCGGCGGACCGCTACCCGGCCAAGGACGTGCTCGACCTCGACCTGACCGACCCCGCCAGTGTGGAGGCGCTGCGCAAGGTCAAGGTGGATACCCTGGTCCACACTGCCGGTCACTACAGCGTGCAGGACATCCAGAAAGCGGGCGCGGAAGACTACGCTGACATGTTCGACTCCAACATGCTGACCCTCTTTCACGCGGTGCAGGGTGTGCTGCCCGCCATGCTCAAGCAAAAAGACGGGCAGGTGCTGGCGGTGAGCGCGGGGCAGGCAGCGCGGCTCAGCGGCCCCAAAGCGGCGCTCTACACCGCGAGCAAGGCGGCGGTGGCGGCGTACATCCTGAGCCTGCACGACGAACTCAAGGGCAAAGGCGTGCGCGGCTGCGTGCTCTACCCGATGGGCGCCGTGGACACCCCCGAAAACCGCGACGAGGGCATGAAATGGGACGCCATGATCGACCCACGCGGCCTCGCCAAGAGCGTGGCACATATCCTTTCGCGCCCTGACCGCGCTCACATCACCGAGTTGAAGGTCTACCCAGACGAGGAAGAGTGAGCTACCTGCACTCAGACTCAGACAGCCTCCCCGACCCCCGCAAAGCATGGGCTAAGCTCCGGGGCGTGAGGAACAGATGATTTCGGCGATGATGCTCGCGGTCATTGGCGTGGGACTGCTCGCCGGGGTGCTGGGCGCGATTCTGGGTCTGGGCGGCGGCGTGGTGGTGGTCCCGGCGCTGGAATTCGTGTTGCCGCGCTTTGGGCATGACATCACCATCAGTCAGGCGGTAGCAGTGTCACAAATCGGCGTGCTGGCCGTGGGCCTGAGCGGTGCCGCCGCCTACTTGCAGCAGGGTTTGGTTCGCGCTCGCACCGGCTACCTGCTCTCCCCCTACACCATTATTGGCGGGGCAGTAGGCAGTTTCCTGGGCCTCGTGCTGCCTGCCCGCGCAGTAGCGACCGTGTTCGCGTTACTGCTCTTTTACTCCGCTTACAACCTGTTGCGTGGTCTCAAGCGGGTCGAGGTCGAACGCGAGCCGTCGAAGTTGGTGCCTCCCGCCATGACTTTCGCGGGCGTCATGAGCGGCCTGCTCGGGATCGGCGGCGGCACGGTGCAGGTGCCGGTGCTTAACCTGATGCAGGGGATGCCGATCCGGCAGGCCATCGCCACCTCGACCTTCATTATGGGTCTCACCGCCGTAGGGAACGCATTGGTCTATCAAGCGGGCGGCCTCCTCGATGTGAAACTCGCTGCTGGAGTTGCTCTGGGCGTCCTTATCGGTGCCAAAGCCGGAGCGAGTCTGCAAAGCCGTATCCCCGCCGCACAACTCAAGCTCTTTTTCAGCTTGCTGCTGATCTTTACTGCCGGGCAACTCCTCTGGAAGTATTGGGGGCACGCATGACCGGGCCTGAGCGCACGCCGGACACCGAACTCGCTGGGCTGCCCAGTTGGCTGTATCCGGCTGGTTTCTGGGTCGCCGTGGTTTTGCTCGCTGTAGGCGTCCTCTTTCCTGATTTCGCGGTTTTGGGTGTGGCCTGGGTGGGTCTGGTGCCGGTGCTCGCGGCCCTGTGGGTTTTGGTCACGGGCTGGCAAAGAGACCGCCGCCTGGGGATGGCGGCGGCGCTGGCGCTGGCGGGGTTGGGGTTGGTGGTGGTAGTCAAGGGATTTCTCTAAAGCCACCCTGATCGTAGGTAAAGGTCTTGCCACTTTGTGAAAGAGCACTAATGGTATAAGCAGTGCCACTGCTGGTAACCGTAACTTGTGATTGTTTGACCGATGCCGGCTTGCTCTGCGCATTGACACCCAGTGCTGGATCCTCACAACTGGTTGGTGGGGGACTTGGCAAAACTCCTAGATCGTCTCGTGAGATTTCAAGCGCTGAGGCGCAATGGCGAAGGTAGGATGTCGTGGCGCTGTCATAAGCTTTACTTCTGGCGCCCGCGAGGCTAGGTACAAGCACAGAGATGAGAATGGCGATTATCGTCATCACTACGAGAAGCTCGATCAGTGTGAATGCCTCAGTGGCCTTTTGCATCAAGTGCAGCTCCTTTACCTTGGAACTGTAAAACATCTGTGAGAGAGAATGGGTTTCCCAACGGACTTCCAGAGCTTCTGTCTTTAGTGAGGCGAGTGACAGTTAAGATTGACGATGATGAGTCTGGCTCAGCAAGATGCGAATACTTTTCGCCTGGCATGGTTTGCCCGGGCCTGGGCCATAGCGGTCTGGTTACATCTGGCTGCTGAGCCCAGGGGTGCGTGGGCGACGCAACCGCCACTAGCCGTCCTCTCTGTGCTACTAGCCTTGGCAGCGGCAAGAGCGTTTCTCGCGCCGCGTGATAGACGTGCTGTGCTGGCCTTGTGTGTCTTACTCCCTTTGCATGCCTGGGCTGAGGCACCCGTAGTGGGCAACCACTGGGTACTCGCTGCCCTTGTGAGTTTGAGTTTTTGTCTGGACGCAGTTCGCCGTTTTCTTTTGCCTTCTTCCTCCTTCATGCCTGGAGAGCTTGTGCGGAGTGCCCGGCTGACTCTGCTGATCGCCTATGCGTTCGCCGCATTTGCCAAGCTGAACTGGGATTTCCTGAACCCGGCTGTCAGTTGCGCGGTCTTTTATCAGGATCAACTTGTTCGGTCCTGGAACCTGCCAGATCTCAGCGTTGCTTCTGTGCCTGTATTGGGCCGGTCCTTGGCTGTATTGACTGTCGTGATTGAGTTGGCGGTGGCAAGCTTACTAGCATTTTCCCGCACGCGGCGCTTCGGGCTGGTGCTGGCGTTTGGCTTTCACTGGATGCTGGCCCTGGATCTGGAGCAGCACTTCTGGGACTTTTCCTCTGTCCTATTTGCTGGATTTCTCCTCTTTCTGGACGATGGGCAAGTGGCCTGGCTGCGTCAGCAGTTCGGAGCGTGGCCTAAGTGGCGACCCAGGCCTTTTTTTCTGCCCCTCCTGATCGGATGCTTGGGTGCGGCAATAGCCGTCCTTAACATCTTGCCGCTGGAGTTGGGCTCCGCCGCCACCTTGCAGCAATGGGGACATGTGGCTTGGTGGGGCTACGGAACCGCTTGGGTAGGTCTGATAGCAGCCAGCCTGTTTGCTCCCAAATTGCCCTCGCATCGCGCTTACGAACGGCACCGTGTTCCGGCGATACTCTTGGTGCCGCCCATTTTAGCTGCTTTCAACGGTTTAACTCCGTATCTGGAAATCAAGACAGGTTTCGGTTGGAACATGTACAGCAATCTCAAGACGGTGGCGGGTCAAACGAATCACCTGCTTTTGCCAGGAACCTGGGATTTAACGGGCGCCCAACGCGAGCTGGTACAGATCGTGTCCTCCACCGACCCGGCCTTGCAGCGGCTTCATGACGAGGACTACGGCCTGACCTTCTCCGAATTCAAAAATTATGCCCACCGTTTTCCAAACAGTGCCGTGACCTACCGCTGGCAGGAACGGGTTCACCACGCCCCCCGTCTGGGGGACGACCCGGTAGTGCAGGGGTCGGTCAATGTGGCAGCTCAGAAACTCATCTCCTTCCGGGCAGTGGACTTGCAGGCGGCGCAGCGTTGCCAGCCGAATTTCAGCCCGGCCCGCTAAAACAAAACCGCCCCGGAGGGCGGTTCTGAGAAGAGGTGGGGATTAGTTGCTGCCGGTACCAGTGCCGGTGCCAGTGCCGGTACCAGTGCCGGTACCAGTGCCGGTGCCGGTGCTGGTGCTGAAGGTGCAGGCACCAGTAGCGCCAGTGCCTTCGCCCATCTTCGCGCCGTCGAAGCAGAAGGTCTTGTTGGTCACGCTGGTGGCAGTAACGGCAAACTTGCTACCAGTACCATCCAGGCTGTAAGCGCCTGCCGCAGTGATTGCACCAGGGGTAGCCACAGCGTTGGTACCCAGGTTGGCCGTGCTGTCGCAGTTGCCAGCAGCAGGCAGGCGGCCGTCAGCACCACGGGCCACTTCCACGGCGGTGTAGCAGTTGCGGATGTAGCTCTGGGTGGCGCTGTCGTTGGCCTTGGCGCGGGCGCCCAGCAGGTTGGGGATCAACACGGCGGCCAGGATGCCGATGATGGCGATGACGATGAGCAGTTCGATCAGGGTGAAGCCTTGGGTGGTGTTCTTCATGGTGAATCTCCTGTGGTTCGGCGCGGCGGATAAGGTATGTATGGTCCCGCGTTGCCTACTTATGGCATTGGCAGTGACGGGGATTCCCGCTCCTGCTTGGCCGTAGAGTAATCGGAAGTTTCTAACATTTCTCTTACGCGGCTTGACGTTGCCTTGAGTCGGACCCCAGCGAAAGTTTTGGCCGGCTGGACGCGCTTGAGCCTTTTGGGAAAGTACGGTACAGGTTCTGTCAGACGGTGAGGCCGCGGCCAAGGCCCGGGCCAGGGTGCTATGCTGCCGGGCAGTTCGGCCCGCCTTCGCCCCCGGCGAGGAGCAGGCGAATAGAGACGCTGCTTCAGGCAGAGTCTCCCAAACCATTTCACTTCCTCCCTGGCGTTGCGGCCCCCTTTGCCGGGCCTGCTCGCCGCCTTGTCCGGGAAAGGGGCCAACCGCCTTGGAAACGACTCCGCGTGTGCCGCCGCACAGCAACGACGCTGAAATCAGCGTGCTGGGCAGTGTGCTGCTCGACAACGACACCCTCGCCGCTCTGGGCGACACCGTGACCCCCGAAATGTTTTACCGCGAGGGCCACCGCAAGATTTTTGCTGCCATGCGCCAGCTTCAGGACCACCGCGAGCCGGTCGACCTCGTGACTCTGTCCGAGCACCTGCGCGTTGCGGGCGAACTCGACAACGTGGGCGGCAACGCTTACCTCATCGGCCTATCCGAGCAGGTGCCCACCGCCGCTTACGCCGAGCACTACGCCCGCATCGTGCAGGAGAAGCACACCCTGCGCCAGCTGATTCAGGCGTCGGGCAAGGCGATGCAGCTCGCCTATGAGCAGCAACTTCCGCTCGAAGACCTGCTCGATAAGGCCGAGAAGATGATTTTCGAGGTCGCCGAGCAGAAGAAAAAGGGCGAGGCGTTCCAGGCGATGAACGAGGTCGTCTCCGACACTTTCGAGTACATCACCCTGCTGCACGCCAACAAGGGGATTCCTGACGGCGTGAGCAGTGGCTTTCGCGACCTCGACGAGCAGATTTCGGGCTTGCAGAAGGGCAGTCTGAACGTGCTGGCGGCTCGCCCGAGCATGGGGAAAACTGCCTTCGCCCTTTCTATAGCCCAGAACGTCGCCTTGCGCGGCGAAAAGACCGTTGCGGTGTTCAGTCTGGAAATGCCCGCCGTGCAGCTTGCTCTGCGTATGTTGTGCAGCGAAGCGCGGGTGGATATGAACCGCATCCGCAGCGGGCACCTCAACGAGCGCGATTTCGAGCGGCTGGCGCACGCGGCGGGGCGGCTCGCCGAGGCACCGATGGTCATCGATGACGAACCCGACCTCACGCTCAACGCCCTGCGCTCCAAGCTCCGGCGGATTGCCGCGCAGCACGGGCAGCTCGGTCTAGTCGTTATCGACTATCTGCAACTGATGTCGGGCGGCAAGTCCTCGGGCGGGTCGGACAACCGCCAGCAGGAAATCAGCACCATCTCGCGCGGCCTCAAGGGGCTGGCGCGTGAGCTGGAAGTGCCCATTGTGGTTCTCAGCCAGCTCAGCCGCGCGGTCGAGCAGCGGCCCAACCACCGGCCCATGCTCTCGGACCTGCGCGAGTCGGGCGCCATCGAACAGGACGCCGATATCGTGATGTTCATCTACCGCGACGAGTACTACAACAAAGAAACCGACCAGCAAGGCATCGCTGAAATCATCATCGGCAAGCAGCGCAACGGCCCGGTCGGCACGGTCAAATTGCAGTTTCACAGCGCCCATGTCCGTTTCAACGACCTGGCGCCGGAGGGGATGTGATGGCGGAGGAAGGCAAGAGCGGGCCACGGCCCAGGCAGGGCGAGCAGCCCCAGAAACGGCAGGGGCCCCCGCAAGGCCAGGGCACCCAGCAGGCGCAGGGCGGCCAGCGGCGGCGACGGCGGCGGCGCACCCCGCCCCAGCAGCCGCAAAACCCGCGCCCTGGACAGGTCACGAACACCACCGCCACACCGACCCCGGCCCCACCCAAAAAGCGCGGCCAGAAGCGGCCAGCCGGCGAGCCGCGCATCGGCGTGGGCTGCATCGTGCTGCGCGGCGAGGAAATCCTGCTGGTGCGCGAGCGGGGACGCTGGTCGCTGCCCAAGGGCGGGCTGGAAGCGGGCGAGCTCATTCAGGACGGCGCCCGGCGCGAGACTTTTGAGGAAACCGGACTGGTCGTCGAACTGCGCGACCTCGCCTTCATCGTCGAGTTTCAGGCCGAAACCTGGGGGCACCACCTCCAGTTCTTCTACACCGGGCGCGAGGTGAGCGGCACCCTACAACCGCGTGACCCCGACCGCGACGTGCAGGAGGCCCGTTTTATTCCCATCCGGCAACTGCGCGAATTTATCCGCTTTCGCCCCCGGCTGGTCGCGCTCGAAACCTGGCTGCGTGAGCGCCGGCCCCGGCACTTCGTCTTCAACCTCGACAAGGAACCCGCCATGCTCCGTAAGCGCCGGCGGGTGGGGGAGGGCGGCGTCGTCGTGCCAGTTCCCAGTTTGGACGATGCCGACGGCGAGCCTGACTTTTAGTCGTGCTCTGCTTTGAAGCGGCGCCCCGAGGAGTCAGGGGGCGCCGCTTCAAGTTCAAGTTTTTTAGACGAACGCGCTCAGGCCGGTGATGGCGCGGCCCACCACCAGCGTGTTGATTTCGTTGGTGCCCTCGTAGGAGTAGATGGCCTCGGTATCGCAGAAGTGCTTGGCGACGCCGTGTTCAAGCAGGATGCCATTGCCACCGAAGACCTCGCGGGCGCGGGCCACGACCTCGCGGCAGCGGGCGGCGGTGTGCACCTTGGCGAGCGCGGCGTGGGCGTCGTCCATGCGCCCCTCGTCGGCGATGTGCGACAGGCGCATGACCATGCCGAGCATCGCGGTCACGTCGGCGAGCATGTGCGTCAGGTGGCTCTGGATCAGCTGGAATTCGCCGATGCGTTTGCCGAACTGCTTGCGGGTCTGGGTGTAGGCGAGCGCGAGTTCATACGCCCCCATCGCGCAGCCCACGCCCTGCCACGCCACTCCGGCGCGGGTGAGCTTGAGCACCTGCGACACCGTTTCCCAGCCCTGCACGGCCTGCAAGCGGTTGGCGTCGGCCACGCGGCAGTCCTTGAGGGTGATGTGGCCGTTTTCCACCATCCGCAGCGCGATTTTGCCCTGGATTTTCTCGACGTCGTAACCGGGGGTGCCCGCCTCGACCACGAAACCCCGGACCTCGTTCGTTTCCTCGTCGCGCGCCCAGATCACGGTGAAGTCGGAGAAGGTGGAGTTGCCGATCCATTTCTTTTCGCCGTTGAGCACCCAGCCGTCCCCGTCGCGGCGGCAGGTGGTCCGCATGCCCTCGCTGACCTGCGAGCCGCCCTCGGGTTCGGTCAGGCCAAAGGCGCCGATTTTTTTCATGTCGAGCATGTCGGGCAGCCAGCGCTTTTTCTGTTCCTCATCGCTGCCGAGGGCGATAGACGCGGTGGCGAGCCCGCCGTGCACGCCGAAAAAGACCGCCGTGGACACGTCCACCCGGCAGGCTTCGAGAATGACGACGCCCTCGATCAGGGTGGCGTCGGGCTTGCGGGTGCCGTCCTCGTTCCAGATGGAGCGCAGCAGGTTCAGCTCGCGCATCTTGCCGATGAGGTCGCGGGGAAATTCGTCGCGGCTCCAGTACTCGTTCATGATCGGCATGACTTCGGCGCGCATGAAGTCGTGCACGCGCCCGGCCACCTCCACCTGCGAGTCGGTCAGGGTGTCGAGGTAGTCGTAGTAGTCGCCGTCGGCGGCGGGAAGGACGCGCTGTCGCCCGCTGCCGCCCACGCCGAGCGCCCGGCTGAGCTGCTTGAGCTGCTTGTCGTTCATGTTGCTCGCCGCGTTGAGGATGCTCGCAAGGTCGACTTTGCCCGCCAGCGCCCCCAACTTGCCGAGGTCGATGCGGGCCATCAGTTCGTTGAGGTCAGGGGTGTTGTTTTCCATCTTCCCGTTATAGGCCGCAGAAGAGCGGAGAAGTGTAGCGGAGAATAACAGGGCTTCACGGCGTTTTTACGCAGCGGCCTGCGCTCTACACTGCTGCCCATGCTCGCCTGGATTCTGGTCGGTGGTCGGCTGACCCCTACGTTCGCCCTTGCTGGGCTGCCGACGCCAGAGCTGGTGGTCGCGGCGGACGGAGGTGCCCGGCACGCGGCTGCCCTGGGGGTGAAGGTCGACCTCTGGGTGGGCGACTTCGACTCGTCGGACGGGCTCGAACTGGACGCGCCGCGTGAGGTTCACCCCGTCGCCAAGGACCAGACCGACGCGGAACTCGCGGTGTCGCTTGCCCGGCGGCGGGGGGCCACGGAGCTGGTGTTCATCGGTGCCTTTGGCGGACGCTTCGACCATGCGGCGGCGCTGCTGCTCGGCGGGGTGCGGCTGGCCCGTGAAGGGCTCACGGTGACGCTCACGAGCGGCGACGAATGGGGCTGGCCGCTGTTGCCGGGGCGCCCGCTGCGGCTGGGGCTCCCGGCAGGCGTGACTCTCAGCGTCCTCGCCTGCACGGACCTCGGCGGCCTGTCACTCTCCGGGGTGCGCTGGCCGCTGACGGGGGCAGACATTCCCCTCGGCAGCGGCTGGACACTGAGCAACGAGACGCTGGGCGGCCCGGTCACGGCCCACCTCGAAACCGGGCACGCGCTCGTCACGGCGCTGTGGGCTGAGTGAGCCTCAGGGCTTCCCGGCGGGGCACGCCGCGACGCCGGGACGCGTCTCGCGGGTAAAGGTGCAGCCGTAGGTGGGGTCGGCCACCACGCTGGGGGTGAGCACGTCGTCGCCCGCCGGTTTCTGCCCGGTCTGCTCCCAGGCCATCAAGTCGCGGAAGCCCTCGGCGAGTTCGGCCTTCACGAAGTCGCAGTGGCCCGGCGCCCGCACCGCCCGCTGGGCCAGCCATCGCCCGTTGCCCTGGCCCTCCACGGCGCGGCGGTAGTTCTGCTCGTGTTTGAACGGCACGTAAAAGTCGCCCAGCGTATGCATGGTCAGCACAGGGACCTTGACCCGGCCCTCGACCACCGGCAGCCAGCGCACGCTGCCGGGCAGCCGGGGGTTGGCCCCCTGATCCGCCGCCACGCGGGGCAGCGCCGCGTTGAAGCTGACCTCGGCGGGCGTGGGCACGGGGCCGGTGGTCCAGCGGTAGGTCACGGTGCGGTTGTCGTACAGGTTGCGGGCCAGGATGCCGTTCACGGTGCCGTCCGAGCCGCCGGTGCCGAGGACGGCGTTTTGCAGCGCGCCGGTGCGGAAGCCCAGCTCGAAGACGGGCCGCTCGCCGCCGGTCAGTTGCCGGGCGAGGTCGCGGAGATTGGCCCCGGCCCCCCCGTTCTCCTGCCAGAGGGGGCCGCTGCTCGACGTGAACAGCGCCGCTTTGATGGCCGGGAGGTTTTTCTGAAAGTCCGCGTTGGGATAGGTGCCGCCGTACCCGGCGAGCTGCGCGGCGGCCTGCGTGTAGTCCCCGAGCCACTGAAACTCGTACACCGGGTCGAGCACCGCGCACACCGGCATGGACGCGGCGTAGTTCACCCGCGAGCGCGCCGTTTGCTGCGTCTCGGCTTCCACGGCGGCGCTCGCGACCTGCCCGCCCATGCTCACACCCATGATGACCGTCTTGCGCGGCGCGGCCTGCCCGGTGAGGCGGGAAAACTCCAGCGCGAGGGCGTTGGTGTCTTCGAGGCCCGCCCGCACGTCGTAGTAGTTGCTCGAGTAGCTGCTCGCCCCCCACGCGTAGCCCTGCGCGAGCCACTCGGCGCGCAGGGAGGGCGTCTGCACCTTGAGGTCAGCCCCCATTCCCGCGTAGCCGTGGGCGTACATCACCAGCGTGCCGTTCCAGTTGTGCGGCACCTCCACCACGTACGCCGCCTGCCCCTGAATGCCCGGGTAAAGCCCCTGAAAGAGCTGGGCGCCGGGCAGCGCCGTCAGCGTGGGTGTTATGGGATTAAAGGTTCGGGTGTCCTGAAGCCGCTTGGGTATGGCAGCCGGTTCCGGCTCTGAAGAGGTGCAAGCAGTGAGAAGGGCCGGCACGAGCAGCAGGGCAGAGAGCCAGAGCGGAGAACGGGCAGTGACACGGCGGGGCGCAGACGGGGCAGAACGCGGCATAAAGACCTCTCCAAAAGGCAAAAGGGGGAAGGCGGCAACGGATTGTGCAAGGAACGGCTCCCATTGAGCGCCCGGCGGGCAAGGGCATTCGTGACCGAAGACGCATTTCGCTGGAACGTCCGGCATGGCGTCCGCGTATTCTCCAGCGTGATGAACCGACGTGGGCCGGGCTGTGGCTGTTTGGGATGTGGCGGCACGACGCTGCTGGTGCTGGCGCTGCTGGCGTTTGCCGCGTGGACTTTCGTGGTCAAACCGGCGCGCGACTTCGTGGCGGGTTGGCAGACCCCAAGTACCCAAAGCACTGCCGCCCGGCCCCCGGCGCCGCAGGGCGACGTGAACGCGCCGCTCACCCAGGCCGACGTGCAGAGGTTCGTGCGGGTGCGCCGGCAGGTCCGCAGCGCGCTCGGCCCGAGCTTCGGCGAGTTGCAGAAGGTGTGGCAGGACGCGCAGAGCGGGCAGTCGCCCAGCCTGACGCAACTCCTCGCCGTGATGCGCCAGACTGCCGACCACGTGGGCGCCGCCCGCCAGGCCCAGCAAGCGGCGCTCGCCAAAGAAGGCATGAGCAACGAGCGCTACGCCGTCGTCCGCGCCGGGGTCAACCGGGCGCTGGGGCTGCCCTCGTTCGACCTGAAAAAGATTGCCGAGGGGCTGCAAAATGGTCAGCTTCCCGACCTCGATACCAGCGTCAAACCGGCCACCCCTGAAGAAAAGGCGCTCGTGGCGCCCTTCGACCCGGAGCTGCGGGCTTCGGCAGCGGCGGGGCTGCTGGGGCTCTGATACGTGCTGCGTCCAATTCCCTAAAACCCGGAAAAACGCCGGATTTTTGTCCATTTCCCGCAGCACGTATTTTTTGCCACTCGCTCCGCTCTGCTTTGCAGCTTTACAAGTCGGGTTTCATCGCTAAGTGTTAGCGATGAAACCGCATTTCGTATGAGAGAGCTGTCTCAAGGCCAGGTCAATCTCAGAACCTGAGCGGCAAGACGCTTGCCCTCACCTCGGTTCGCTAGCCTACGGAACATGACCCTTTCCGAAACTCACCCCACCGCACGCTCCGAGGCGCTGTTTGTCCGCGCCCGCGCCGTGACCCCCGGCGGCGTCAACAGTCCGGTGCGCGCCTTTCGCAGCGTGGGCGGCGTGCCGCGCTTCATCGCCTCGGCGCAGGGGGCGTACCTCACCGACGCCGACGGCGCGCGTTACCTCGACTACATCGGCTCGTGGGGGCCGATGATTCTGGGCCACAACCACCCGGCGGTCAGAGACGCGGTGGCGCAGGCACTGGCGAGCGGCACGTCCTTCGGGGCACCCAACGAGCGCGAGGTCGAACTCGCCGAACTCATCGTCGAACTGACCGGGGCCGAGCGGGTGCGCTTCGTGAGCAGCGGCACCGAGGCGACCATGAGCGCGCTGCGGCTGGCACGCGGCTATACCGGGCGCAAGTTCATCGTCAAATTTCGTGGGAATTACCACGGACATGCCGATGGCCTGCTCGTTGAGGCGGGCAGCGGCCTGCTGACGAACGCCGAAGGCGACCTCGGCGCGGCGGCCCCGAGCAGCGCGGGCGTGCCCGAGGAGTACGCCGGGCTGACGCTGGTGCTCGACTACAACGACCCGGAAGCGCTCGACGCCCTGATGGCGCAGCGCGGCGACGAGATTGCCGCCGTGATTTTCGAGCCGGTGGTGGGCAACGCCGGGGTGCTTATTCCCACGTCCGACTTTCTGGCCGCGCTGCACCGGGTGCGCGACTTCGGCGCCGTGTTGATTGCCGACGAGGTGATGACCGGCTTCCGGCTCTCGCTCAACGGGGCAACTGGGCTGCTGAGCCTTGACCCTGACCTGCGCTGCTGGGGCAAGATTGTGGGCGGCGGGCTGCCGGTGGGTGCCTACGGAGGCCGCGCCGACATCATGGATTTCGTGTCGCCGCAGGGGCCGGTGTATCAGGCGGGCACGCTGAGCGGCAACCCGCTGGCGATGGCCGCCGGAATCGCCACCCTGCGCGAGCTGAAGGCGAACCCGGGGCTTTACCGGCAGCTCGACGAGTACGCGGCCCGGCTGGCAGCGGGCCTGCGCGGAGCGGCGGAGCGGGCCGGGGTGGCGGTCAGCATCAACCACATCGGCTCGATGCTGACGGTGTTTTTTCAGGACGCGCCCGACGGCTCGGTGCGCGACTACGCGGCGGCGGCCCGCAGCGACACGGCGGCGTTCGCGGCGTGGTTCCAGGGGCTGCTCGCGCGCGGCATCTACTGGGCGCCCTCGCAGTTTGAAAGTATCTTCATCAGCGCGGCACACGGCGAGCCGGAGTTGGCTGCCACACTGGAAGCCGCCGCACAGGCCTTTGAAGGAGTCAAACCGTGACCGAGCTGCGTCAACCGTCCGAAATCGCCCAGGCCCTGAGTCAGAGCAAAGTCGTCGCCGTGGTGGGGTTTCACCACGACCCGATGAAACCGGCCCACTACGTGCCCGAGTACCTCAGCCGCCAGGGCTACACCGTTATTCCCGTCAACCCCAGCCTCGCCGAGCGTGGTCAGAGCTTCTTCGGACAAAAAGCCGTGTCCAGCCTGGCCGAAATCGCCACGCCGGTAGACATCGTCGAGGTGTTTCGCCGCAGCGACAAGGTGCCCGAGCACCTGCCCGACATCCTGTCCATGTCGCCCGCGCCCCGGCTGGTGTGGATGCAGCAGGGCATCCGCAACGAGGCCGTGGCCCGCACGCTGCATGAGGCCGGCATCGACGTGGTGCAGGACCGCTGCATGCTGACCGACCACCGCGGCCTGCTGTAAAAGCCAGTGTCAGGAAACAGGTGAGGGAACTTCCCCGCCTGTTTCTTCTTTGGTCTCGGCCTGCGCCGCGTGGACCCGGATGTCGCCGTACATCTCTGGCTGCTCGACCTGAAAGCTGCCTTCCTTGACGCCTTCGAGCAGCGCCGCGAAATAGGTGGTGCGCTCGCCCCAGTCGTCCGCGTGCACCGTCCAGAAGTCGAAGACCCGCAGCCGTGACCCGAAGGCCCGCAGCGCCGTGAGCGCGTCGGCGAGGCTCAGGCGTTCGCGGGCCAGCAGCGGCACCTCGACCTGTCGCACGGCATTTTGGGCGGCGCGTACCAGCTTGGCGAGGCTCCCCTGCGGATTGCGGGGCCGCTCGCGCCGGGGAAGCGTGACCGGCGCTGGGCGGGCAGGCAGCAACCCCTCCCGCGCCTGCCGCCGCGCCGCCAGAAAAGCGACCAGCGAGCCGAGTTCGGCCAGTGCCTCCACCCCTTCCAGGACCTCGTCGAAGCCATCGTCAGCGCCCCAATCGTCCGCTACGTCCTCGGGTTCGGGCCGGGGCAGCAGCAACCGCGCCTTGAGGGCAATCACACCCGCCAGCGTGGGCAGCAGGTCCGGGTGGGCGTCGGCAAAAGCGGCGGGACTCTGCCCAGTAACGCCCAGCCCAGTAACGCCCAGCCCGGTGACGCCCTCCGCCCACGCCAGCACCTCGCGGGTGAGCTGAAGCAGGGGCACTTCGCCCGGCAAGAGCCGCTCCGAACGCAGCGCGGCGGCGAGTTCGCCCAGAGTGCCCTCGAAGACGGGAAGCTGAACGTGAAAGCCGGGGTGGGTAGTTTCTTTCGTGACCGCTTTGCCCGCAATCACAGCTTCAGGAAGCCCACCTTCTGCCGCACTTCG
The DNA here is from genome assembly GCF_000008565.1 of Deinococcus radiodurans R1 = ATCC 13939 = DSM 20539. Classification (GTDB taxonomy): domain Bacteria; phylum Deinococcota; class Deinococci; order Deinococcales; family Deinococcaceae; genus Deinococcus; species Deinococcus radiodurans. The sequence goes on from NC_001263.1 coordinate 563,351, forward strand.
TCCATCACTTCGCTGGCGATGGCGCGGGCTTCCTGGTCGCCCTGGCGCAGCGCGTCGCGCACGTAGTCGGGGTCGGCGCGGAGTTGCGCGGCCCGCGTCTGGATGGGGTCGAGGTGCTCGGTGATGTGGGTCATCAGCATCTTCTTGCAGTCCACGCAGCCGATGCCCGCCGTGCGGCAGCCCTGGTAGACGGTTTCGAGCGTCTCAGGCGGCGAAAACAGCTTGTGGTAATCGCCGATCAGGCACTTGTCGGGGTCGCCGGGGTCGGTGCGGCGCACGCGGGCGGGGTCGGTGGGAGCCACGCGCAGCTTTTGCCAGATGTCGCCGAACGGTTCCAGAATCCCGATGGTGTTGCCCTTGCTCTTGCTCATCTTGCCCTGGCCGTCCACACCGGGAATCCGCAGGGCCTCTTTGTTGTAGACGGCCTTGGGCTCGGTGAACGTCTCGCCGAAGTTGTGGTTGAACTTGCGGGCAATCTCGCGCGTCAGCTCGATGTGCTGGGTCTGGTCCTCGCCCACCGGTACGATGTCGGCCTTGTAGAGCAGGATGTCGGCGGCCATCAGCGCGGGGTACATCAGCAGCCCACTGGGCACGCTCTCAAACTGCGCCGACTTGTCCTTGTACTGCGTCATGCGCTCAAGTTCGCCCACCGGGGTCACGCAGGTGAAGATCCACGAAAGTTCCTGATGCTCGGGCACGTGCGACTGCACGAAGAAGACGACCTTGCTGGGGTCGAGTCCGATGGCAAAGTTGGCGACGGCCATATCGAAGGTCTTTTGCGCCAGCGTCTGCGGGTCGAACGCGCCCGGATTGGTGATGGCGTGCAGGTCCACCACGCAGTACAGGCTCTGCTTGCCGTACTGCTCGCCCAGACGCACATAGTTCTGCATCGCCCCGAAGTAGTTGCCGATGTGGGGGTCACCCGTCGGCTGAATTCCTGAAAAGACCCGTGACATACCGGGGAATTGTAGCGGTCAGGCTCGGCGTGGGGGGCTTGCCAGATTGCCCCGCGCTCTGTTAATCTCACCACTCGCTGAGGGGGCTTAGCTCAGCGGGAGAGCATCCGCTTTGCAAGCGGAGGGTCTAGGGTTCGAATCCCTAAGCCTCCACCAGAGAAACCACTGTCTACGGGCGGTGGTTCTTTTTTGTTTCGGCGGAGACTTTTGTGTCACAAGACAGCACAGAAATAAAAAGCCCCCGGCGTTCACCGGGGTTTTCTCTGGTGGGCGATGAGGGATTTGAACCCCCGACCAATCGCTTGTAAGGCGAGCGCTCTACCGCTGAGCTAATCGCCCGCCGCGCTACGGGGCACAGCGAAGAGCAATCCTAGCGGCTTCCCCCAGTCAGCGCAAGGGGCGGGGAGGCTCAGCCCGGTTGGTCGCCGTCCACGAAGACGGTTTTCTGGTCGGTGTAGTGGACCTGCCCGGCGGGGGCGCCCCGGGGCCGCCAGACGTGTTTGATGCGGGTGTAGTCCACCGGGACGTTGCTGCTGCCGCGCGCCTTGGAGTGCGAGGCGGCGAGCTGCGCGGCGTAGAGGATGTCGGGCAGGTCGAGGTCTTTGCCGCCTGAGCGCACCAGCACGTGCGAGCCGGGGTAGCCCTGGGCGTGAAACCACCAGTCCAGGCTCTTGCCGATGCGGTGCGTCAGCGTCGCGTTTTCCTTGTTGTTGCGGCCCACCAGCGCCTCGTAACCGCCGGGGGTGACGTAACGGGCACCGTAGGGACTGCGCTCGGGTTTTTCGCGTTCGAGGTCGCTGGCGAGCTGTTCGAGTTGCTCCAGTTCGGCGTGGTCGAGCCGGTGCAGGCGCTCACGGGCGGCCTCCAGTTCACTGCGGATGCTGCCTTCGCGCTCGGCGAGGCGCAGGTACACCTCGTCGCGGCGCCGGGCGCGGGCATAGCGCTTTTCGGCGTTTTGCACGGCGCTCAGTTGCGGCTCCAGGCTGACGGGAACCTCGCCTTCACCGTCGAAGGACGGCAGTAGGGCACTCGCGGCCCCCGGCTCCACCGTCTGCGCGTAGGCCATCAGCAGGTCGGCCTCAGCGCGGTCCTGGGCGGCGATTTCCACGCCTTCCTCGGCGCGGGTCACGTCGCCGAGCTGGTTTTCGAGCAGGGTCACGCGCTTTTCCAGCGGCTCGCGCAGCAGCTTACGCAGCGCCCCCGCCTTTTCCTGCCGCGCGGCTTCGCGGGCGCCCTCGCTGAGCGTGCCTTCGCTCACGCTGGGGTCGGCCACCAGCGATTTCAGGGCGTCGTAGGCCCGCTCCCAGTCGTCGCCGGGGGCCTGCGAGGGCCGCATCTCGGCCCGCCGCGCCAGCTCCGCCGAGAGCATTGGCCCCAGCCCGTCCACCCGGCCCCGCCACTCGCTCAGCGGCACCCCGGCGAGCGTCTGCGCGTCGGCGGGCGTCATGGTGCGCGGGTCGAACTTGTCGTAGGGCGGCGGCGGCGTGTACGGCCCCCCGCTGCGGATGGTGCGGAAGCGGTTGCGGCTCCCGGTGATTTCGCGGGCGGCAAGGGTAATGCGCCCGGCGAAGCCTTCGCCTTCCTCCATCACCAGCAGGTTGGCGTTGCGGCCCGTCACCTCGAACAGCAGCCGCGCCGGGGGCTGGTCAATGAACCCCTCGGCGGGACCGAAATGCAGCGCCACCACGCGGTCAAGCTTGAACTGTTCGATTTTCAGCAGTTCGCCGCGCACGCGGGTCGCCAGCAGGCGCTGAAAGGGGTTGTGGGGGTCGCCGCGCAGTCGCTCGCGGCTGAGAAACAGCACCGGCTGCGGCGGGCGGTAGCCGAGCACCAAGTTGCCCAGCGGTTGCCCGTCCGGGCCGTCAAGAAGCAGGGCGGCGGTCGTCTCGTCGGGAAAGACCCAGCCGAGGTTGCGGGCGGGCAGCTGGGCGGTGAGCTGCTCCACCACACGGTTGAGCATCAGCCCTTCCACGGCGGACCTCCAACGGGGCACAAAAGTGGGAACGTCGTCATCGCTCTATCTTGAGGGCAAACGGCGCGGGAAGAGTCACGGGCAGCACACTGGCCCCCGCCTCCCTTCCCCTCAGGACAGACTCTCAGCGCGTGGCGCGGGCGACGTCGATGAGCTGAAGCACCGCCGCCGTGTCGAAGGGATTGCCCACCCGGTAGCCGTCCACGAACACGGTGGGGGTGGCATTCAGGCCCAGTTGCTGTGCCTCGGCCAGTCCCGCGTCCACCCCGGCCTTGCCGCCGCGCAGGGCGAGGCAGTCCTTGAACTTGCCCGGGTCGAGCTTCAGGTCGCCCGCCAGCCGCAGGAAAGTCTCGTTGGGGTTGTTCTGGAGCCAGGAGCGGTCACGGAACAGCGCGTCCTTGTAGTCCCAGAAGCGGCCCTGCTGCGCGGCGCATTCGCTCGCTTCGGCGGCGGGACGGGCGAGCGGGTGAATCTGCTCCAGCGGAAACTGGTGAAACTCCACGCGCACGTCGTCGGGCAGGGCGCGCAGCAGCGCCGGCATGGTTTCAAGTTCGAGCTTCTGGCAGTAGGGGCACTGGAAATCGCTGTAGACGCGCAGCACCACGTCCTTGCCGGGCTTGGCGGCCGGGCGCAGGTTCTTGGTCGCCGTGAACTGTCCGGCGGGCACCTGGGTCATGGACAGCTTGAGCACCAGCGCCCGGCCCTGCACCTGCGCCTGAATGGTCAGGGGGGGCGCGTCCACCGTCACGCCCTGCGGAAGCTGCTTGACCACGTCGGGCTGGCGCAAAAATTGAAGCAGCGGAGCGCTTAGACCCTCGCCGTAGCCGGTGACGGCCCCGACGGTCTGGGCGGCCAGCGCCGACCCGCCCACGCGCTGCTCGACGCTGCCGGCGGCCACCGCCGTGTCGCTGCTGCCGCTGATGCCCTGCGGCTCGGTGTACGGCGTGGTGATGGTCACGGTGGTCAGCCGGCCCCCGCGCTGGCCGAGCACCACGTTGACTCCACTCTTCAGGGTGATGATGCCGGCGCGGCTCGTCTGCGCCCCCACGAACAGGGGAGACTTGAGCAGCGCGTCGGTCGGCTGGCCGAGCTGGGCGTGGGCCGAGGGCAGCAGCAAGGCGCCGAGCAGCGCCGCGAGCAATCTTTTCATGGCCCACAGCATAGAGGCGGGTGCTGGCGATTTTCTGACTTCTGCGGCGAAGCAGCGGGCACACATCCGGAGCAGTGGCCCACCCCACCATGCCCACCCCAGCATGCCCGGCCCACCATGCCCGGCCTACCATGCCCGGCCTACCATGCCCGGCCTACCATGAGTGTCAGTTCAGGAAAAAACATAACCGGGGGTCGGTTATACTGCTGCCGAGCCATACCGACTCACCACCGCCGGGCCTGTCCCGCCCCTTTGCTGCCTTGACCTCCACGGAGCGGCCTCCCCCTTGCTTGGGCCGTGCTCGCTCACGGGCCGGGGCCGCGCGGTGACCAACCCCTTAGAGCTCTCCCTTTTCGAGCCCTTTTCAGTGGAACCGGTTCCCTCTTGTGTGGGAGCCGCCCGAGGAGACCCATGAAAAAAGCACTGACCCTTCTTTCTCTTGCGTTGCTCGGCCAGGCCAGCGCCGCGACCTTGACTGTCTGGACCCACTTCGGCGAAAACGAACTGGTGTGGCTGCGTGATCAGGCCAAGACCTTCGAGGCCAAGACCAAGAACAAGGTCAACATCGTCAGCGTGCCCTTCGACGACCTGACCACCAAGTTCCTCCAGAGCGCCCCCAAGGGCCAGGGCCCCGACCTGATCGTGACCCAGGCGCACGACCGCATCGGCCAGATGGCGGCGGCGGGCGTGATCGAGCCGATGGACAAGTACGTGACCAGCAAGACCGACCTCGACAAGACCGCCGTGCAGGCCATGACCTATAAGGGCAAGCTGTTCGGGATTCCGATGTTCGCCGAGTCGGTCGCTCTGATCTACAACAAGAAGCTCGTGCCCCAGGCCCCGACCACCTGGAATGCGCTGCTCTCGGCGGCCCAGAGCGCCCAGAAGGCGGGCAACCTCGGCTTCGTGATGCCGCTCGACAACGCCTACCTGACCTACGGCTTTACCAGTGCCTACGGCGGCTACGTCTTCAAGAACAATGGCGGCACCCTGAACACCAAGGACATCGGCCTGGGCAACGCGGGCGCGGTCAAAGCGGCGAGTTTCATCAACGACCTGCGCTACAAATACAACCTGATTCCCGAAGGCATCAACGGCGACGCGGTCAAGAGTGCCTTCACGCAGGGCCGCGCCGCCATGATGATCAGCGGCCCCTGGGACATCGACGACATCCGCAAGGCGGGCATCGACTTCGGCATCGCGCCCTTCCCGACCCCTCCCGGTGCGAGCGGCAAGTGGAGCCCCTTTGTCGGCGTGCAGGGCACTGTCATGAACGCTTATTCCAAGAACAAGGCCGTAGCGGCGCAGTTCGCCAAGTCGATCACCACCGCCGACGCGCAGATTTCGTTCAACACCGCGGGCGGGCGCATTCCGGTCAGCCTCGCGGCGCGCACCAAGCTCAAGAGCAACCCCGTGGTCGCCGGCTTCTCGCGCACCATCAGCGCAGGCACCCCGATGCCCAACATTCCTGAAATGGGCGCGGTGTGGGGGCCCTGGACCAACGCGATCACCCAGGTGGCGCAAAAGCCCGGTCAGAACTACTCCCAGCTCCTGACCAAGGCCGTGGGTGAGATTAAGGGCAATATCAAGTAACAGAATTCCCCGGCTCAGAGGCGCGGCATAGTCCGTGCCCCTGGGCCTCTTTTCCTTTTTAGCCCGCTGAGGGTGCTCGCTCTTCGTGCTGACTGTTTCTGGGAGTTTCTATGACCGTGACTGCGCGTCCCCGCTCACTGCGCTCCGCTGTTGCGCCGCAAGGTGCGGGCGGGGTCTTGCTGGCCGTCCTGATTTTGCTGCTGCTGCTCGCGGCGGCGGCGGGCATCGGCTGGCTTCTTTCTTCGGCCACGGCGGCGGTGTGGCCCTCGGCGCCGCCCTACATGATTCTGGTGTGGGGCGCGCTGGCGCTGCTGCTGCTGACCCCGCTGGTGGGCCGGGCCTTTCCCTGGATTCGTGACTGGTTCTACCTGTTCCCGGCGCTGGTGTTCGTGCTCGCCTTTACCGTGCTGCCGGTGGTTTTGACCGTCAACTACGCCTTTACCAACTACTCGGGGGAAAACAGCGGTAACCCCGACAGCGCTGCGCGCACGGCGGCGGTCCTCAGCCCCGACCGCCTGAGCGTGCGGCTGCCCGAGCGCGGCAGCGACACGCCGCTGAGCGAGGCCCTCAAGTGCCGCACGCCGAGCTGCGTCGGCGACACGCTGGTGCTCTACGATGAGGACGCCGCCACGCCGCACGAGGTCAAAATCGCCAGCATCGGCAAGGACCGGGTCACGCTGGCGGCCCCCGCACCTGCCGGACTCGACGTGGCCTACGCCACCCGCATCAACCGCTATCAGTACGTGGGCCTCGCCAACTTTCAGGAGATTTTCGCCAAGGCGAGCCGGGCGCTGTGGCCGGTGTTTGTCTGGACGGTAGCCTTCGCCTTTTTCACGGTGATTCTGAACGCGCTCGCCGGGCTGATTCTGGGCATCCTGCTCTATAACAAGCGTCTCAAGGGCCGCAACATCTACCGTACGCTGCTGTTTTTGCCCTGGGCGATTCCAGCGGTCATCAGCGTGCAGATGTGGAAGGCGCTGCTCGACCAGAACTTCGGCATCGTCAACAAGACGCTGGGGCTGCTCGGCCTGTTCGCCGTCCCCTGGCTGAACGACCCGCTGTGGGCCAAAATCAGCATCCTGTTCGTGAACCTGTGGCTGGGCTTTCCGTACATGATGACCGCCACCATCAGCGCGCTGGCGACCATCAACGAGGACCTGTACGAGGCCGCGAGCATTGACGGCGCGAGCCGCTGGCAGCAGATCACGAACATCACCCTGCCGCTGCTTCGGCAGTCGTTCACGCCGATTTTGCTCTCGACTTTCGCCTTCAACTTCAACAACTTCGGCATCATCTACCTGCTCACGGCAGGCGGCCCGGCGCAAGAAGGGCGCGAAAGCACCGCGCAGAGCACCGACATTCTGCTGTCGTGGGGCTACAACACGGCGTTCGCATCGAGCGGCGGACAGAACTACGCGCTCGCGAGCGCCATCGCGCTCATCATCTTCTTCCTGACGCTCGCTATCTCGCTGGTGAACTTCAAGGCGGCGGGCGTATTCGACGAGGCCCGCACATGACCACGCGCCCCACCGAGTTGTCCTCCGAGCTGCCCCCCGGCGGCTACGTTCACCGTGAGCCCTCCGTGCTGCGCCGCGCCGCGCCCTGGCTGGTGCTGATCGCGCTGCTCGCCGGGCTGGGCTACCTGATTTTCCGCTTGGAGCAGATTCCGCTGACTAAAGGCTTTTCCATCTACTTCGTGCCGGGCGGCTGGAAGAAGTTCCTGCTGTTTTTGCTCGCGGCGAGCGGCGTGCTGGCGCTCACCAGCCTGCTCGGGCAGCGCCTCGGGCAGCTCAGGACCGGCAAGAACATCAGTTATTTGGCGGTGCTGGGCGACCAGCTCACCCACCTGTTTCTGATTCTGGTGGTGCTGGTGGCGGTCTACCCACTGTTTTACGTGCTGCTCGCGGCCTTCGACCCCAACAACAGCCTTTTCGCCTTCCCGAACTTCACCAACCCCAACATCTTTTACCGTTCGGGCCTGCTGCCGCAGCTCGAGAAACTGACCACCGAGAACTTTGCCAAGCTTTTTGAGGCCGTGACCATTCCCGGCTATCAAATCGCGCTGGCGGTGCTCGGGGGCGCGGGCCTGGCAGCGCTGCTGCTGATGGTGCTCGCGCAACGTCTGGGCAACACCTCCGAGGGCATGGCGAAGGCGCGGACCTGGGTGACACGCATCGTGCTGGCGGCGGGCGTGCTGTTGCTCATCCTGGTCACGCCGGCGCAGTTCCAGGGGGCGACCAACGAAAGCAAGTTCCTGCTCTCGGTCCGCAATACCTTGTTCGTGTCCACCGTGACGGGTCTGCTCGCCATCCTGCTCTCCACCACGGCGGGCTACGCGATGGCGCGGCTGCGCTTTCCAGGCCGTTTTCAGATGCTGCTGTTTTTCATCTTTATTCAGATGTTCCCGGTCTTTCTGGCGCTGGTGGCAATCTACACGCTGCTCTCGGCGCTGGGGCTAGTCAACACCTTCACCGGCCTGATTCTGGCCTATTCGGGCGGCGCCATCGCCTTCAACACCTGGATCTACAAGGGCTACGTGGAGTCGCTCCCCGAGTCGCTGGAAGAAGCAGCGATGGTGGACGGCGCGACCCGCTGGCAGACCTTCCGCCGGGTGGTGTTGCCGCTCTCGGGCAGCATGCTGGTGTTTATCTTCCTGAACCAGTTCATCGGCACCTACGCCGAGTTCATTCTGGCGAGCGTGCTGCTCACCGGCGTGGAGCAGTGGACGGTGGGCGTCATGCTGCGCTCCTTTACCAGCGGACAGTTCTCCACCAAGTGGGGCGTGTTCGCGGCGGCGGCGACGCTGGGCGCCCTTCCCATCGTGGCGCTGTTCTACTCCTTCCAGAACTACTTCGTCGGCGGCGCGACGGCGGGTGGGGTCAAGGAATAGGCCCTTTTTTCCGGCGCGTCTCTCCGGCCCCCTGCCTCAGTGGCGGGGGGTTTTTGATGAGCAATCGCTCACCAGACAAAATCTGACCTTTCTTGTATTCTTTTGCGGTTGCCGTGCCCGCGCTCCTTTTCCGAACGGAAGGAAAATACAGCCCCGGACGGCGTGGCATAGAGTTCGTGCCAGAGCAGTCTGTGTACGTGAGTCACAAGGCCCCCGAGGAGGCCCCCCATGAAAAAGTCATTGCTGAGTTTGAAGCTTTCGGGTCTGCTGGTTCCGAGTGTGCTGGCCCTCTCGCTGAGCGCGTGCAGTTCGCCGTCGAGCACCCTGAACCAGGGCACCCTCAAGATCGCCATGGAGGGCACCTACCCGCCCTTTACCTCCAAAAACGAGCAGGGCGAACTCGTCGGCTTCGACGTGGACATCGCCAAGGCGGTGGCGCAGAAACTCAATCTCAAGCCCGAGTTTGTGCTCACCGAGTGGAGCGGCATTCTGGCGGGGCTCCAGGCAAACAAGTACGACGTCATCGTCAACCAGGTGGGCATCACGCCCGAGCGGCAAAACTCCATCGGTTTCAGCCAGCCCTACGCTTACAGCCGCCCGGAAATCATCGTGGCGAAGAACAACACCTTCAACCCGCAGTCGCTCGCCGACCTCAAGGGCAAACGGGTGGGCAGCACGCTCGGCAGCAACTACGAAAAGCAGCTCATCGACACGGGCGACATCAAGATCGTGACCTACCCCGGCGCCCCTGAGATTCTGGCCGACTTGGTGGCGGGCCGCATCGACGCGGCGTACAACGACCGCCTGGTGGTCAACTACATCATCAACGACCAGAAGCTGCCGGTGCGCGGCGCCGGGCAGATCGGCGACGCGGCCCCGGTGGGCATCGCGCTGAAAAAGGGCAATTCGGCGCTCAAGGACCAGATCGACAAGGCCCTGACCGAGATGCGCAGCGACGGCACCTTCGAGAAGATCAGCCAGAAGTGGTTCGGTCAGGACGTGGGCCAGCCCTGAGTGAACTGGCTGAGTCCTGAAGAAAAAGAGGCCCGATGAACACCGAGCAACTGCAATCCATTCTCCAGAGTGCCTGGCACGCGCTGCCCACGCTGCTGGCGGCGACGCCGGTCACGCTGGGCTTTGCGCTTGCCGCCATGGTGCTGGGGCTGCCGCTGGGCTTCGCGGTGGCGCTGGCGCGTCTTTCGCGGCTAGGGTGGCTGCGGACGCTGAGCGGGCTGTTCGTGTCGTTTATTCGCGGCACGCCGCTGCTGGTGCAGATTTTCGTCATCTACTACGGCCTGCCGAGCCTGGGGATTCAATTCAGCCCTGTCGTGGGCGGCGTGATCGCGCTGACACTCAACGCGGCGGCGTACCTCAGCGAAACGATTCGGGCGGCCATTCTCAGCATTCCGCCCGGCCAGCGCGAGGCGGCGACCAGCCTGGGGCTCAGCGGCGCGCAGACCATGCGGCTCATCATCCTGCCGCAGGCGGCGCGGGTGGCCCTGCCGAGCCTGAGCAACACCCTCATTGGGCTGGTCAAGGACACCTCGCTGGTGTCGGTCATCACGGTGGTCGAGCTCCTGCGCAGCGCCCAGCTCGTCATCGCCCGCACCTTCGAGCCGTTCGGGCCGTACCTCGCCGCCGCGCTGATCTACTGGCTGGTGTCGAGCCTGCTCGAAGTCGTGCAGCGCGCGCTCGAACGCCGCTTTTCGCGGGGCGCGGCGCGGAACTGAGCGCTGGACTTGAAGATAGTGGGGCGGGGGAGACTCCGCTCCTTTCTTTGTGTACGGCGCTAGCCTCTCCCCATGCCCGCTTTCTGGCTGCTCAAATCCGAACCCGACGTGTTTTCCTACGCCGACCTCATGCGGGTGGGCCGCGAACCCTGGAACGGCGTGCGGAACTATCAGGCCCGCAATTTCCTGCGCCAGATGGAGGAGGGCGACCTCTGCCTCTTTTACCATTCCAATGCCAGACCGCCCGGCCTCGCGGGGGTGGCGCAGGTGGTGCGGGTCGCGTACCCCGACGACCTGCAATTCGACCCGGCGAGCGAGTATTACGACCCCCGCTCGGACCCCGAGAACCCGCGCTGGAGCATGGTGGACGTGGCGCCCGTGCTGGCGCTGCCCCGGCTGCTGCCGCTCGACGAGTTGCGCGAACTGCCCGAATGGCACGACTCGCCGCTGACGCGCAAGGGCACCCGCCTGAGCGTGTTTCCGGTCACGCCCGAGCAGTGGCGAGCGGCGCTCGCGGCGGTGGGGGTAGAACTGCCCCCGCTCGGTAAATTTCCTCCTGCCTAGCCGGCTGCATTCCCTGTCACGGTTGCGACAGACGGCGCCTGCCATAGTGCGCTATGGAACTGCTGCTGGGAGCCCTCGTGATCGCTGTTTCGCTGCTGCTGGCCCGGCAAGGCCGCAAAAAACCCCAGCTTCAGCCGGTGCGGGTGCTGGCCCGCTCACCGCGCCGCTGACTGTTAGGAACTTCAAACGAACGACCGCCGAGAGCCCCATGCCCCGGCGGTTGTTCTCATTTTGCGGTCAGGTCAGGAACAGCCGGTACGCCGGATTGCTCGTCACGTCGTGCGCCGGGTAGCCGAGGCCAGCGAGAAAGTCACCGAAGCGGGTGAGCGCCGCGTCAGGCACCTGCACGCCCGCCAGCACCCGCCCGTGCGCCGAGCCGTGGTTGCGGTAGTGAAAGAGGCTGATGTTCCACTCGCCCTGGAGCTGCGTCAAAAAGTCGTGCAGGGCGCCGGGCCGCTCGGGGAAGGTGAAGGCGTAGACCCGCTCGTTCACCGCCTCGGGGGCGCGGCCACCGACCATGTGGCGGACGTGGACCTTGGCGAGTTCGTCTTCGGTGAGGTCAAGCACCGCGTAGCCGCGCCCACGCAGCAGCGTCAGCAGTTCCTGGCGCTCGCCCGGCTGCCCGAGCTGCACGCCGACAAAAATCCGGGCGTCTTCGCGCGGAGCGTAGCGGTAGTTGAATTCGGTGATGGCCCGCGAGCCGATCAGCTCGATAAATTCCAGAAAGGCGCCGGGCCGCTCGGGAATCGTGACGGCCAGAATCGCCTCACGCTGCTCGCCTATCTCGGTGCGCTCGGCCACGTGGCGCAGGCGGTCGAAGTTGATGTTCGCCCCGCAGGTGAGCGCCACCAGCGTCCGGTCATGCAGGCCGTGGGTCGCCGCGTATTTCTTCAGCCCGGCCACGCTCAGCGCCCCAGCGGGTTCCAGCACGGCGCGGGTGTCGTCGAACACGTCCTTGATGGCGGCGCACACCTCGTCGGTGTTCACCCGCACCCAGTCGTCCACGTAACGCCGGGTCAGGTCGAAGGTGTAGGCCCCCACCTGCTTGACCGCCACCCCGTCCACGAAAATGCCCACGGTGTCGAGCCGCACCCGTTCGCCCGCTTGCAGGCTCTGGTACATCGCGTCGCTGTCGTCGGGCTCCACGCCGATGACCCGCACGCCGGGCTTGAGGGCTTTCAGAATGCTCGCCACCCCCGCGATCAGGCCGCCGCCGCCCACCGGCACGAACACCGCGTAGTCGTCCTCTTCCACCTGCCGCAGCAGTTCGAGCGCGATGGTGCCCTGCCCCGCCAGCACCAGCGGGTCGTCGTAGGGATGCACGAAGGTCAGGCCGCGCTCCTGTTGCAGCGCCAGTGCGAAGGTTTCGGCGTCGCTGAACGAGTCGCCGTGCAAGATCACCTCGGCCCCCCGTGCCCGGCACGCCTGCACCTTGATGTCGGGCGTGGTCGCGGGCATCACGATGACGGCGGGAATCCCGAGCTTCTCCCCGGCAAACGCCACTCCCTGTGCGTGGTTGCCTGCCGAAGCGCAAATCACGCCCCGGGCGCGTTCCTCGGCGCTGAGCTGGCTCATCTTGTTATAGGCGCCGCGCAATTTGAAGGAGAAAATGGGCTGCTGGTCCTCGCGCTTGAGCAGCACGCGGTTGCCGCTGCGCTCGCTCAGGCGCGGGGCGGGGCTCAGCGGCGTCTCGGTGGCCGCGCCGTAGACCTGACTGGTCAGCGCGAGCCGCAGCACGTCCATCCCGTCCAGCGTACCGGGCAAGGGAGCGGGGGCGGGGGCAGGGCGGGGGTCTGACATGAAAAACCTCGGCAAAGAAAGGAGAACATACGGGCAAAAGTCGCAGCCCCCGCCAGCAGCGGGGGAGGAGGGCTGGCCCAGGAAGCGGCCCGCGTCAGGCGTCGGAGCGCCGCTGTCTTGTGCCGAGAATAGGCCGGGGGGCAAAAGCCGCCGCAGGAATGTCTATGACGCCCAGCGGTTACAGGCGCCGGGGAAGGTCTTGCAGGTAGTGCAGCGGCAACTCGGTCTCGCCCTGCTTGAAGGCCGCCAGGTAGCCGCTGACCTGCCCGCCCGCGCGATCCACCAGCCTTGAGAGGGCCTGTGCGGTGCCGCCCGAGGCCACCACGTCCTGCACCACGGCGACCTGCTTGCCCCGCAGCCGCTCGGCGTGCGGGCCGTCGAGCCAAAGCGTCTCGCCCACGCCGAGGGTCATGCTCGGAACTTGTTGAATGAGCGGGTCTTGCATGTAGGTGCGCCGTTTTTTGCGGGCCACCACGTAGGGCAGCCCGCTGCGGTCACTGAGCTCGTGCACCAGCGGCAGCGCGTTGGTCACCACCGAGAGCAGCAGTTCGGTGCCGTCCGGAATCAGCGGCAGCATGGCCTGTGCCGCTGCTTTGGTCAGCTCGCTGTCGCCGATGAATTCCACCAGCGGCACCCGCCCGAGGTTGCCCACCCGGACCGTGGGCAGGGTCCGCGTCACGTCACCGACGGTGATGGTCAAGTTGTCCATACCTGCCAGCATAACGGCGCCGCGCGGCTAAGAAGGCCAGTGTATGCACCCGCCGCGCACGGGTTTACACGCTGGCGGGGGCGTGCTACCATGCCTCCCGCTGGAGAGGAAAAGGCCCCCAGCCCCCGCGAGGGACACGCCCGAGCAGGAACGAGTACCACCCTTCCCGGCGCTGTAGCCAAGTGGTAAGGCAGAGGTCTGCAAAACCTCCACCACCGGTTCGAGTCCGGTCAGCGCCTCCAATCTGTACCCCGCAGTTTTCCTGCATAGAACCGTAGCTCAGGGGTAGAGCACTACCTTGACACGGTAGGGGTCAGGGGTTCAAATCCCCTCGGTTCTACCAAACAGGCTCCCGCTCAGGCGGGGGTTTTTCTTTGCTTGCCGTTTTCACTTAGAGCATTTGACAGAAAAAGACACCCTCACCCCTCGCTTCGCGAGGCCCTCTCCCATCAAGGTAGAGGGTCAAAACCAGAACGCATCATTTTGTCAAATGCTCTAACGTGGCTGACAGCAAGGCAAGTGAGGGAAATGTTAGAAGTGCTGCCCTATCCTGGGGGTCATGACGAACCGTCGAAATAAGGCACTGCTGCTGGCCGGATTCTGCGCCTCGCTCCTTTCGACCTCGGCGCTGGCCGCTACCCGGGTGCCGGGCACCTACACGTACTACTCGGTCATCAAGGACCCCATCACCGACCTCAACAAGAGCATGGTGTCCATTGACGAGGTCAACGACACGGCGGGGCTGACGGCGCTGACGGTGCGCTGCTCTGACCGAGACAATGCGGCTCTTTGGATCACGCTCAATTCCAAGAACATGCTGCTCAGCGAGGACGACGCCTACGCCGGGAACTTGCCCGCCCTGACAGTTCGGCTCGGTCAGGACGCCCCAGTGGTGCTGCGCAGCAGTGAAGTGGTGAGTGTTTCCGACAGCAGCGACAACTTCAAGGGCAAAGCCGTCGGATTTCAGGGCGCGGCGGCCCGCAGCATGGTCAGTGGCCTGCTCAGCGGCAAAAATGTCGTGGTCCGCGTCAACCGGCCTGCTGGCGGGCAACCGCTGACCTACACTTTCCCGGCGCAGGGGTTCTCGCAAGCGTGGAGCGCGGTGCGGGCCTGTGCGCCGTTTGGGACGGGGTCCGCCGCCCGTACTCCGGCACCGTTGCCCTCAGGAACGCGGGCTGCCGAGGCTCCGAAATTCACCCGCTGGTACTTCACCACCTGCCGGGACGCGAGCAGCGGCGCTGTGCGGACTGGCCTGCTGGCGGGCCGCGCCGCGCTGTGTGACTTGGTCATCGAAACGATTCCCAACGGAGCGCGCCCGGTCAGTGCGACCTTCCACTACGAACTCGAATACCGCGAGGGCGGGCGCACAGGCAAACTCCCCCTGACCGCCGACGACCACTGGCCGCCCGCTGGTGGACCCGTCACCCGCTTTCGCAACGAGGGCAGCAATCTGGTGTTTACCCTGCCGCTCAATGTCCGCGTCCGCTCCGAGCGCGTCTACACCAGCATCAACGTAACTGCCGAAATTACCTTCAACAACGGCAGCGTCAAGCGCGTCTACGAACCTCTGCCGGTGCGCCCCAACTGAGGGAGCGCCGCTGACAGTCAAAACGGTGCGGGCTTCCACGTGACTGGGAAGCCTGCACCGTCGCTCTTTTCTGCTTTGCGCCTCAGCTGTGCCCCGGGTCACTGTCGTCGCTGGGGCGGCCATGCGTGCCGCTGCCGTCACGCGGCGTCTGGTCGTCCGACACTGGGGTCTGTGCTGGGGCGTCCGGCTGCCCGGTGTTGCCTGCGGGCTGCGCCGGGGCGGAGGTGGGGTCCTGGGGGGCCGGCTGGTCGTCGTGGGTCATGAGGGCACAGTAACGGCCAGCGCCGCCGGAGCGCTGCGAACAGCGTGAAGCTCAATTCACCGTTGGCTAGACTCAGAGCATGTCTGAGCTGCCTGCCCACGTCATTGACCTGCGCCCCGTGGGAGAACGGGACGCCGCGCCGCTGACGGGCGCCCGCGTAACGGCGCTGACGCTCGCGCAGATCGAGGACGGGCAGCATGGCCTGACCCCGGCTGCTGGGCCATTGCTGGTCGTATGCAGCCGGGGCACCCAGGCCGACCTCGCCGCCCGCTACCTGCGCAGCGATGGGCTGGACGCGCAGGCCTGGCGCGGTACGGTGGCGGAGTTGCGAGCGCACACCGAGTCAGGCGCCCAGGAATAATCCTCAGCCCGCGCTGACGCGCTGGGCCAGCTCATGCGCGGCGGCCAGCCCCAGCGTGTCGGCAAGCGGTCCCCCGAGTAAGAGGTGCAGGCCCGGGGCGAGTTCCTCGGCCTGCGGAGGCGCGTCGGGGCGGCCACCGGGCAGCGCCAGCCACGCGCCGGGCACGTCGGCGCTGGAGCGGCCCAGTTCCAGGCCCTCGCCGGCCAGCGCAGGCACGGCGTCCATCAGCCCCACCAGGTCTTCGAGCAGTTCGCGGCGCAGGCCGGTGGGCACGCCCGTCAGCGAGCCGCCCGCCGGGTGGTAGCCGTGGGGGTCGCGGTGGTGAATGGCCGGAACGAGTGTGTAGCCGCCATTTTGTGGGCGCAGGGTCAGGCCACTGGCACGCAGCACCGGCGTCTGCGCCCCACTCAGCAGGTCGAGGCGCGGAAACTGCCGGTAGGCGCGGCCATGCCGGGTGTGCAGGCCCAGTCCCTGCTCGACCAGCGCCGGACCCGCCGCCCCCGCCGCCACGATGATGACGCCCGCCCGAATCTGTCGCGTCTCGTGAACGACAATCTGGTGGGTGTTCGTCACCGTCAGGCGGTGCAGCCGCACGCCGCCGGGCACCAGTTCGGCGCGGGTGTTGAGCAGCAGCCCTGCCCCCTGCCCGATGGCCTGCTGCGCGGCGAGCAGCGCCAGGCTGCCGGGCCGGTAGGTCAGGGCGCGGGGGTCCACCCGGGCGACGGGCAACCGCGCCGGGTCGAGCAGCGCCAGCGCTTCGGGGAAGTCGGCGAGGGCGTCCAGCGTCGGCGTCAGGCCACTGCCCTCGCCAGCGGGAAGCAGGTGCAGCAGGGGCCGATCCTCCACCTCCAGCGTCTTGCCGCTGCCCAGAGCGCCGAGAAGTTGCTCGCGGGTCCATTCAGCCTGCGCTTCCTGACCCGCCGGAATGTCCTGCGCGGTCCACACGCCGGGGGCCAGGATGGTCGCGCCTTCCTCGTTGGGCAGGCCGCCTTCTTCAACGAGCAGCAGCGAGCGCCCGGGGGCGAGCTGGCGCAGGTAAAAGGCGCAGGCCGCGCCCATTCGCCCGGCGCCGATGACCACGATGTCGAATGCTTCTTCCGTAAAGTGCTGCCCCACATGCGCCCACACCGACCCGGCACGGCGCGGGGGAGTCGGGTCGGGCGGCGGGCCAGCGGGCACAGGCTCGGGTCCAGTCATATCCGCATGATGCCGCCGAATGCGCCGGACGAGAACCGGGTGTGTGGCGCCGGCCTCTCACCGCTCTGTCAGGCGGCGTACAGAGTGGCTCCCTATACTCGCGAACGATGCGGAAACGAGTGCGGCGGCGGTGGGCGGCAAGTCTGGGGAGCCGGGCCCTAACAATTGGGGCCCTGGCGGGATGGGCGCTGACCGGGTGGAGCGGCCCGGCTCAGGCGCTCGACGTGCGGGTGCTGATCACCAGCGGCCCAGCGGTCACGGTGGCGGTGCTGCCCGTGGACCCGGCGGTGGCTGCTGCCCCGGCGTCCTCTGCACTGTCGCCCGCGCCGCTGGCTCCGGCGGCCTCGGTCCCGCTGCGCCAGAGCTGGCAGGTGGGCGTGGCTGGGGGCAACCTTACCCTCGACGGGCGCGGCACCGGCAGCCCGGCCCTCTACCTGCCGCCCGCGCCCGGCAGCCGGGTGGAGCTCGGCGGGCAGACCTACCGGGGCGGCGTGCTGCTGCGGGTCCAGAACCAGGGCGTGCAGGCCATCAACGTGGTGGACATCGAAGATTACCTGCGCGGCGTCGTCGCCTCCGAGATGCCCGCGAGCTGGCCTGCCGCCGCGCTGGCTGCCCAGGCGGTCATTGCCCGCACCTACGTGGCGGCGCGCATCAACCCTGCCAAGCCCTACGACACCTGCGCCACCGAGCAGTGTCAGGTCTACCGGGGCGTGCGCGGCGAGCAGCCCGCCACCGACGCCGCCGTCGCCAAGACCGCTGGTCAGGTCCTCGCCTACGGAGGCCAACCCGCCCAGACGTATTTTTCCAGCGACTCGGGCGGCTACGTGGCGTCGAGCGACGAGGTCTGGAACACTCCGCTGCCCTACCTCGTCGCGCAGCCCGACCCTTACTCAGTGTCGGCGGGCGGGCCGGGCGCGAAGTGGAGTGCCGAAGTGCCGCTCGCCCGCGTGGGGCAGCTTGCCGCCGGATACGGCGTGCGGGTGGGAACACTGAGCGCGGTGGAAGTCACCCGCAAGAGCGCTTCCGGGCGCGCGCAGCAGCTCACCTTCCGGGGAACGGGGGGCAGCCGCACGCTCGAAGGCGCCGAGGCGGGCGGCTTTTTGCGCTCGCTGGGGGCCAAAAGCAGCCGCGTGAGCCTTTCGCGCCGGGGCACGGCACTGCAAGTGACCGGCGCGGGCAACGGGCACGGCGTGGGCCTCTCACAGTACGGTGCCCTCGGCATGGCGCGGGCAGGCTACGATCATCTGCGTATGTTGGGCTTCTACTATCCGGGCACGACCCTGGACCTGCTCGCCGGGCCGCCCGGAGCGGTGGGTCAGGTGGACCGGCACTCACTCCCTGCTCTCGCCCTTGCTCCCGCTGGTGAGGGGCAGCCGTGAAGGTCTGGTCACCCCGGCGCCGCAGCCAGCTCAAGCACGGCGAACAAAAGCAGCGCCGCTCGCGGGGC
Organism: Deinococcus radiodurans R1 = ATCC 13939 = DSM 20539; assembly: GCF_000008565.1. Lineage (GTDB taxonomy): Bacteria > Deinococcota > Deinococci > Deinococcales > Deinococcaceae > Deinococcus > Deinococcus radiodurans. The sequence goes on from NC_001263.1 coordinate 581,570, forward strand.
CTGACGCGGCTTCTGCTCGCCGCCGGCTTTGCCTTCAGCACCCTGGGCGGACTCGCCGAGGCCCGCACCGTCAAGATCGTGACCGCCCAGACGCTCGAACTGCGGAATGTGGACGGGCAGGAACTCGTCATCATCGCCAGCCCCGACGCGGCGGGCGTCGAGTTGCAGGTGGACGACGACCAGGTGCGCGCCCGGCGCGTCGAGTTCAACCGCACCCGGCGCACCCTGACCCTCATCGGCGCGGCGAGCTACCGCACCGCCAAAGACGGGCAGACGCTGAGCGGCGACAACCTCGTGGTCAACCTCGGCGACGAGTCGCTGACCGGCCAGGACGTGCTCATCAGTGACCGCGAGCTCGAAATTCGCGGCCAGGAAGTCGAGCGGGTGCCGGGGCAACTGCGCGCCAAGAACGGCTATTTCACGCCCTGCGCCAAGTGCGGGCGCACGACCAACGACTACGCCTTCCGCGCCGAGCGGCTGGTGGTGTATCCCGGTGACCGCCTGATTGCCTACCGCGCCCAACTCCTGCTCGCCGAGGTGCCGGTGCTGTACCTGCCGGTGGTCGTGCTGCCGCTCAACGACGAGGCGCGGCAGCCCAAGGTGCAGGTGGGCCGCGACGCGCTCGACGGGCTGACGGTGGAGGCCGACCTCCCCTTCGCCGTGGGCAGCAGCGTGCTGGGCACCGGCCTGGTGCGCTACTACCAGAACCGCGCTCCCAGCCTGGGCGGCGGGGTGGACCTGCGGGCCTACGCGCCCTTTGCCGCCGTGGACCGCGCCGACCTGTACCTGCTGCTGCTGCCCAAGCCGCTCGACGCCCAGGGCAACGTGCGCGGCGAAGGCGGCTACGACACCGACCTCAACTTCAGCGTGCGCGGGCGCGTGCCGCTCAGCGAGGCCACCCGCGACCTCGACTACGCCTTCACCATGCAGCGGCGCGACATCGGGCGCAGTGAGACGGACCCCGAGCGCGGCGTGACCCGCAGCGAACTCAAGGCCAGCGTGGAGTATCCCCTCTACCGCGCCGAACTCAACGTGCTGGGGCGCAGCGGCCCGGAGCCCGAAACCGCCATCACCCAGCCTTACCGCAAGAAAGAAGTCGTGCTCGACCCCAAGCCCTTTTCGGTGGGCGGCCTCAGCGCCGACTTCAAGGTGACGGCGGGCGAGTACAGCGCGGCGAGCAACCCCTTTTCGCCGAGCGCCGTGCGGGAGGGAGTGAACATCACGACCACCCGGCTCGAAGAAGCCCAGGAACTGCGCTACTCGCGGCCCCTGTGGACCGGGGCGACTTTCGAGTTCTCGAACTCGTTCGTCGGGCGCTACTACGGCACCGGGGCGCGCACGGTGCAGCTCTCGCTCGCCGGGCAGCTCACCCAGCGCTGGGGCGTGCAAAGCCGCCAGAGCCTGAGCCTGCGCCAGGAATACCTTCGCTACGAGGGCACCAGCCCCTTCGCCTTCGACGCCGTGTCGGGCCGCCGCCTCAACGCGCCGCTGAGCCTCAACCTCAACCTCGTGCCGGTGCCGGACACCACCTTCACGGTGGGCTATGTCCGCGACCCCTTCCTCAAGACCGACACCCAGCAGCCCGCCCGCTTCGGCGTGACGGTCAACCGCCGCCCGGTGAACCTGACGGCGGCCCTCGCCTACAACATCGGCACCGGCGAACTCGACAACTTCACCTACGCCGTCACTCTGGGCGACCCCGAATCGGGCAAGTTGCGTCTGGTGCCCGCCGTGCCCGCGCGGCCCGCCACGCCGACCACCCCGGCGCAGCCCGCCGTACCCGCCCACTACACCCGCAGCAGTGCTTGGCCCGCGCCGCGCCTGACGTTGGGCCTCAGCGGGGGCTACAGCCGGGTGACCAGCATCGGCACGCCGGGCAAGGACGCCCCGAGCGGCCTGCAACCCTTCACCGTGCGCGCTACCGTCGCGGGCGACGACCGCTCCAGCAATTTCAGCGTGGCGGCCACCTTCAACCCCGACCTCGACCCGCAGCTCAGCAGCGTGAACACCGAGTACACCCTGGCGCGCGGCTTCGACACGGTGCTCAGCCCGCTGACCGTTTCGGGCCGCGAGACACTGGGCGTGCAGTACCCGCGCCTGACCGGCAACCACACCGTGACGTGGCGCGACTACACCTTCACCCAGGCGCACGACCTCAACCTCGACCAATCGGAAACGGCGCGTGAGAGCGGCACCGTCACCTTCAGCGTGGGCAACCGCGCCGGGCGGGCGACCAACTGGCAGCTCGCTTACGGGGGCGCCTACGACCTGCGCCGCGGCGGCTTTACCCGGCCCGCGCTGACCGGCACGCTGACCACCAGCCGTCCGGGGCAGCGCCTGAACACCTCGCTGAGCTACAACCTGCCGGGCCTTGACCAGCCGTACTCCGAACTCGGGCGCGCCACCCTCGACGGCGAGTGGCAAAGTGGGCGCTTTTCGGTGTCGGGCTACGCCAGCTACTCGCGGGTCCGCACGGGCAACCTCACAGACGGTAATACGGCCAACGACAAGGCGACCGACACCTACACCTTCGAGCCTTTGCGGGTGGGCGTGGCGCTGGGCAAGGCCGAGCAGCCGAGCGTGTACCTGACCGCCGCGCTGCGCCAGCGCCTGATTTACGTGGACGGCGAGCGGCAGGGCGACGACCCGCTTGCCCCGGTGCTGGGCTTTACCCTCGACCGCTGCTGCTGGGCGATGCAGGGCGAGTGGGACGTGGTGAAGGGCCGCTACCGCCTGACGGTGGGCCTGCCGGGGCAGTTCTACCCGCTGCTCGAAGGCGGGCCCGACGGCACCCGCGTGCCGCTGATTCCCTCGCTCTCGCGCCCGACCACCCCATCGCGCTGATTTACTCTGCTTCGCTATTCCCAGGAGGGTTGCTATGACTTCTACTTCCACTGCCCCGCGCCGCGCCCGCCCGCTGACCGCCGCCCTGCTCGCCGCCGCCTGCCTGGGCACTCTGACCGGCTGCACCGGCACCGAGGAACGCGCCCCTAACCTGCGCCTCGCCGTGCTGACGGACGGGGGACAGACCCTGAGCTACGTGGACACGGCGCCGCCCGAGAGTGCCAACACCACCACGCCCGCCGCGCCGACGCTGGTGGAAGCCGGCAAGGTGGAAGAAGGCCGTGACCTGCACACCGCCGACGGGGGCCGCGCGCTGCTGCTCACCCGCCGCGCCGGGGCCGAGCGGCGCACGGCCGCGCTGACGCCCGGTACGGCCTTTGCCACACTCCCTTTTCCCACCTGCCTGACCCGCTCGGCGGTGGACGCGGCGCGCACCCGGCTGCTCGTCCTGAGCGAGTGCCCCAACGACGTGCAGCGGCTGGCGCTTTACCGGCTCGACGGCACGGTGGTCTGGACGGCGGCGCTCGGCACGGCGGTGCCGCCGCTGAGCACGCCCGACGCGCCGCCCGTCAATCTCGCCGTGGTGGGCGACGTGGCGGTGGTCAGCCGCCCGGCCCTCGGCGGCGGCAGCGAAGTCGTGCGGGCCGCGCCGCGCAACGTGGGCGACCCGGTGGCGGTGGCCTCGTTGCCCGAGCGGACCATTGCCGTGCGTGACCTGGCGGCCTCGGTGGGTGGCACCATCTACGCGGCCACCGACAGCGGCGTGTATCCGCTGCTCGACACCGGCCTGCCCGACCTGACCCGCCGGGTGGCGGCCTTCGGCGAGGGGCGACTCGACCGGCTGTGGAGTGAGCCGCTGGGCACCCGCACGCTGCTGTTCGGCTGGCACGACCCGGCGCTGTCGAGCGGCGACGCCTACCTGCGCGTCTGGGACGGCGTGGCGACGACCACCACGACCCAGAGCGTCAGCTACGTCACCGACCTGCGCGACCTGACGGTGGCGCCCGACGGCAACCTCTACGTGCTCTCGCGCACGGCGCTGACCCGCTTTGACGCCGTGCTCGGCGTGCAGAACAACAACTGGCAGTCGCGCACGCTGCTGAGCACCTTGAACGACGCCCGCGCGTTGACCTGGCTGGTGCCGTAACCAGAAAAGGCCCCCCTCACCCCTGCCTTCGGCAGGCCCTCTCTGCGGTGCAGCTCTTCGAGTCCCACCAGGGTAGAGGGTCAAAAATGCAAAACATTCTTATGTCGAATGCTCTAACCAGAACGGGGAGAGGGTGGAAAGCGGAGGAACAACTCCCCCGACTCTCCACCCTCTCCCCGCGCCCTGTCGCTGCTCAGGCTCCGCCGAACTGCATCCGGAAAATGAACTTGGTCACGTCCGCCTTGAGGGCGTCGATCATCTCGTTGAACATGTTCGTCGCCTCGAACTTGTACTCGGTAAACGGGTCGCGCTGGCCGTAACCGCGCAGGCCGATGCCCTGCCGCAGCACGTCCATGCCGTGCAGGTGCTCTTTCCAGTGCTGGTCCACCACTTGCAGCAGCACGTAGCGCGCGAGGCTGTTCATCATGGTGGGGCTCAGCTCTTCCTTGCGGGCGTCGAAGGCGTCGGCCACCGCCGAGAGCAGGCGGTCCTGGGCCTCGGCGGGCGAGTTGACGCGCAGCGACTCGAAGTCGAAGGTTTCGAGCGCCGGCACCGCTTCGACCATGGCGCTCCGCAGTTGCTCGATGTCCCACTGCTCGTGGCTGACCTCAATGGGCGCGTAGGCCGCGAGCTGGCTGTCCACGAAGTCGCCGATCATGCCCTCGGTGGTTTCCTCGATGTCCTCGTCCG